>NZ_JBIVXM010000001.1:0-476844 GCF_044769205.1 Paenarthrobacter sp. NPDC090520 | reverse complement strand
GATGAGAGAGCGTCCCACAAAACAGGCGACTCGATGAGAGAGCGTCCCACAAAACAGGCGACTCGATGAGAGAGCGTCCCACAAAACAGGCGACTCGATGAGAGAGCGTCCCACAAAACAGGCGACTCCGTGAGAGAGGGTGGACGACGACGGTCCCCGCCTTGTCACTCAAGGCGGGGACCGTCGTCGTGCTTTGGGCCGTCGTACTTTTGGGGATCTAGACCAGGCGGGTCAGCCAGCCGTGGCGGTCCTCGACCGTTCCGGTCTGGATGCCCAGGAGCTGCTCGCGGATGGCCATGGTGGTTTCGCCTGCTTTGGCGTCCTCGGAGCCGATGAATTCCGTGGCGTCCTTCAGCACGCCGATCGGCGTGATCACGGCAGCAGTACCGCACGCGAAGACCTCGGTGATGTCGCCCGAAGCAACGCCGTCACGCCACTCGTCCAGGGTGATCTTGCGCTCGGATACCTCGCGGCCCATGTCCTTGGCCACCTGGATCACGGAGGACCGGGTGACGCCTTCCAGGATGGTTCCGCTCAGGGCCGGCGTGGCCAACGAGCCGTCCTTGAACACGAAGAAGACGTTCATGCCGCCGAGTTCTTCCACGGCATCGTCGTTGAAGTGGTCCAGGAAGAGTACCTGCTTGCAGCCGTTGGCCTCTGCTTCCTGCTGCGCGATCAGCGAGGCGGCATAGTTGCCACCGCATTTGGCCGCACCGGTGCCACCGCGGCCAGCCCGGGCGTACTCGCTGGAGATCCAGATGGACACCGGCTTGAGTTCCCCGCCGAAGTAGTTCCCGGCCGGCGAAGCGATGACGCGGAAGGACACTTCACGGGCGGCACGGACACCCAGGAAAGCCTCGGTGGCGATCATGAACGGACGCAAGTACAGGGCTTCACCGTCACCGGAGGGAACCCATTCCTTGTCGGCCTGTACCAGTTCGCGGATGGCGCCCAGGAAGTATTCCTCCGGCAGTTCCGGAAGGGCCAGGCGACGGGCGGACTTGTTGAGCCGGGCAGCATTGGCTTCCGGGCGGAACGTCCAGACGGAACCGTCAGCGTGGCGGTACGCCTTGAGGCCCTCGAAAATTTCCTGGCCATAGTGCAGCACCGCGGCCGAGGGGTCCAGCGTAATGGGACCATACGGCTCTACGCGGGCATTCTGCCATCCGCCCTTGCCTTCGGCGTCGACCTTGTAATCGACGACGGCGGTGTGGTCGGTGAAGTAGTCGCCAAATCCCGGGTTCGCCAGGACGGCTGCACGCTCCTCAACAGACTTCGGGTTGGCCGAAAGCTGCTGGCTGAATTCGACGCCATGGGCAGTCTGAGTCATGTTTCCTCCACAGTCAGCTACCTGGCAGTGCGAACCACGGCCCCTGGAAGAGGAGATGGTTCAGCGATGGACCAAGGAAGCAGGTAAATAATTCAAGACAAGCTTACGCCTGAGTAATGGGCCTAAAGTGCGGCCGCAATGGCGTCGCCGATCGCAGCGGTGCTGCGCGGTTCGCCGGTGCGGCTTTCGACGTCGGCAACAACTGCCGCTTCGATCTTGCGGGCCGCCGAGGTGTAGCCAAGGTGGTCCAGCAACAGCACTGCAGACAGGATCGCAGCAGTGGGGTCCGCCTTCTGCTGGCCTGCGATGTCCGGGGCGGAGCCATGGACTGGTTCGAACATGGACGGTGCGGTGCGGTCCATGTTGATGTTTCCTGATGCCGCGAGCCCGATACCGCCAGTGACGGCAGCTGCGAGGTCGGTCAGGATGTCACCGAAGAGGTTGTCGGTGACGATGACGTCGAAGCGGGCCGGGTCGGTGACCAGGAAGATCGTGGCGGCATCGATGTGCAGGTAGTCGTGGGTGACCTCGGGGAATTCCGTGGCCACGGCCTCGACGGTGCGCTTCCAGAGGTGGCCCGCGAAGACCAGGACGTTGTGCTTGTGCACCAAGGTGACATGCTTGCGCGGACGCTCGCTGGCGCGGCGGAAGGCGTCGCGGACAACGCGCTCAACGCCATGGGCAGTATTGAGTGAAACTTCGGTGGCTACCTCGTGCGGGGTTCCGCCGCGGAGGGTGCCGCCGTTGCCAACATAGGGGCCTTCGGTTCCTTCGCGCACCACGATGAAGTCGATGTTGCCGGGATTGGCCAGCGGGCTGCCGACGGTTCCGTAGAGGCGGGAGGGGCGAAGGTTGACGTAGTGGTCCAGGCTGAAACGCAGCTTGAGGAGCATCTCGCGTTCGATGATGCCCGAGGGGATCCGGGTGTCACCCGGGGCTGCGCCGACGGCGCCGAAAAGGATGGCATCGCGCGTCTTCAGGTCCGCCAAGACCTCGTCCGGAAGGGTCTCGCCGGTCTCGAGCCAGTGCTGGGCACCCAGCTTGTAGTGGGTCTGCTCCAGGGTGACGCCTTCTGCGGCTACAGCCTTCTCCAGGACCTTGACGGCTTCGGCGATGACCTCTGGGCCAATGCCGTCGCCGGGGATGACAGCGAGATTGATGGACGATGCGCTCATACGTCCATCTAGCCGGAGAATCCACATGCTGGTCAAAATCGTCTCACTTGTTGAACATTCCACCGAAAGCTCCGACCACGGCATGATGTGAACACCCGCCACGGCCCCATAGAGTCGTAGCGTGGACAGAAGGCACGCAATTTACGAATGGTTCCGGATAAACCGGTTCAAGGTTGACCTGACGGCAACCATCATCCTCCTTCTGTTCTTCGGCCCGGTCTACCTGCTGGCCGGACGGCCCTTCCTCTTCGTCCTGTCCTGCGGCCTCCTGTTGCCCCTCGCCTGGCGACGGACCCGCCCTGTGCCGGCTGCCGCCGTCGTGGTTTTGGTGTGCTTGGTCCAATGGGCGGCTGGTGCCGAACCGGTGGCCGGCCAGATCGCCGTGCCACTCATCATCTACGCCACCGCCGCGTACGGACCGGTGTGGGCAAGCCGCACGGTGCTGCTCCTGGGCATACTGGGCGGTGTGATGCTCACTACACGCGAGTACGCCGGTTCTGCCGAGTCCGGAATCCTGGGCCTCACCATCGGCGCCTTGTACACGGTCCTCATCTGGATGCTGGTACTGGTCAGCTGGACCCTCGGTGACCTGACCAGGGTCCGTCGCCTCCAACTCCAGGCCCTCGAAGACCGAACCCGGCGGCTGGAAATCGAACAGCAACAGGAACGCCAACTCGCCGCGGCGGACGAACGGTCGCACATAGCGCGCGAGATGCACGACATCGTGGCACACTCGCTCTCGGTCATCATCACCCAGGCCGATGGTGCCAGGTACGCAGCGGCGGCCAAACCGGAACTTGCCACCGAGGCACTGGCTACCATCGCGGCAACCGGCCGCGACTCCCTCAGCGAAATGAGGAGGCTTCTCGGCGTCCTGCGAAACGACGACGACTCCCCCACCCGTCCCCAGCCACGGCTGGCCGACCTGGACGAACTCCTCCTGGGCTTCAGGGCAGCCACCCTGCAGGTAGCCTTCGAAGAGCAAGGCGTCCCCCGGCGGGCCATGCCGGCGGGAGCGGAACTCACGGCGTACCGCACCATCCAGGAAGCCCTCACCAACGTCATCAAGCACGGCGGCCCCACCGCGAAGGCGAGTGTCACCCTGGCCTGGCAAGGCCGCGGCCTTCAGGTGGACGTGGTGGACGACGGGCGCGGCGCAGCCGCCGATCCTCCGGCAGCAGGCGGCGGAAACGGCCTGCGCGGCATGGGCGAACGGATTGCGCTCTACGATGGTTCCTTGTCCGCGGGCCCCGAACAGGGCGGCGGATTCCGCGTATCTGCATTCATCCCCTATTCGGAGGCCTGACCATGTCCGAACCCACCGTGCCCATCCGGGTGGCCCTCGTCGACGACCAGCACCTGGTCCGCTCGGGCTTTGGCATGCTCATCAACTCCCAGCCGGACCTTGAAGTGGTGGCTGAAGCCGGCAATGGCATCGAAGCCATCCAGGCGCTCAGCGCCACTGCTGCCGACGTCGTCCTCATGGATGTCCGCATGCCCGGAATGGACGGCATCGAAGCCACCCGCCGCATCCTGGAACAGGCTGCCACGCAGCCCCACGGCTCACAGCGGGCTGACGTGAAGATCGTGGTCCTGACCACCTTCGACCTGGACGAATACGCCTTGGCCGCGATCCGCGCCGGCGCCAGCGGGTTCCTGCTGAAGGACGCACCCCCCGAAGAACTCCTGGAGGCAATCCGGACGGTGTACCGCGGTGACGCCGTGATCGCGCCTTCCACTACCCGCCGTTTGCTGGACCACGTTGCTCCGTTGCTGCGGACGCAGACTCCGGAACAGAGCGGGCACGCGGCCGCAGTGGAGACCCTGACGGCCCGCGAGCGCGAAGTGTTCCTGCTGATCGCCCAGGGCCAGTCCAATCCGGAGATCGCTGCAGGACTCTTCCTTTCCGAGGCAACGGTCAAGACACATGTGGGGCACATCCTGGCCAAGCTCGGCGCCCGGGACCGCGTGCAGATCGTGGTCATCGCCTACGAGACCGGTGTGGTGGCCCCCGGCACGTAGCAGGGATGAGTTCCGTGCTCCCCGGCCTCCGACCACGGTATGAGCGGGCACCTCGGACAGTGGGCCCTTGGCCTGATCCGGGAACCAGCCGCGGGAAATAGCGTGAAAGCATGACAACTTTCACGTCCGCACCGCACCCGTCGTTTCCAGACCAACCCTCCGGCGCCGAGCCCGCGCGTCCCGCCGTCGAGGCCCGTTCACTGACCAAGAGCTACGGTCGCGGCGATACCCGGGTGATGGCCCTGGACAACGTCTCGGTGCGTTTCGAGGCCGGCAAGTTCACTGCGATCATGGGACCGTCCGGTTCGGGCAAGTCCACCCTGATGCACTGCCTGGCCGGATTGGACACTGCTGACAGTGGCCGCATCCTCCTTGGCGGCACTGAACTGACGGGACTTAGTGACAAGGAACTGACCGCACTGCGGAGGGAACGCATTGGCTTCGTCTTCCAGGCGTTCAACCTGGTGCCCACGCTGACGGCCGAACAGAACATCACCTTGCCGCTTGCGCTGGCGGGAACAACGGCCGACGCCGGGTGGCTGGATACCGTGGTCACCACCCTGGGGCTAAAGGACAGGCTGAAGCACCGCCCACATGAGTTGTCCGGCGGCCAACAGCAAAGGGTTGCGGTGGCACGGGCGCTGCTGACGCGCCCCGACGTCGTCTTCGGCGACGAACCCACCGGCAACCTCGATTCCAAAGCCGGTGGTGAAGTGCTGGCGCTCCTGCGCCGGAGCAGCCAGGAAATGGGCCAGAGCATCATCATGGTGACGCACGATCCCGTCGCCGCAAGCTACGCAGACCGCGTGGTCCTGATGAGCGACGGCGGCTTGGTGGGCGAAATCCACCAGCCCACCCCGGACTCGGTGCTGACCGCCCTCGGCAAGTTGGGGGCATAAGGCGTGCTGCGCGTTGCCATATCCCAGCTAACGACGCATTACCGCCGGTTCGTGGCCATTGGCCTGGCCGTGATGCTCTCCGTCATGTTCCTGGCCGCCACGCTCATGGTTGGCGCGAGCACCAACGCATCGCTCGGGGCCAGCATCGGCGAGGCTTACCGCCACGCAGACCTGGTGGCAACGTCCAAGAACGGTGAGCCGTTCAGCCAGGCGGCCGTGGAGGCTGCGTCGTCCTCCCCCGCAGTGCAGGACAGTTACGCGGAGCGATCCAGTTACGTGACGTTCGAGGCCGGCGGCGGGGAACAGTTCGGGCGGCTTCGAAATGCGGCACCGACTCCCCTGGAGGGGGCCGTGATTTCGTCAGGATCCATGCCGTCCAAACCCTTCGACGTAGTGATTGATGTCAAGACCGCCCAGCACCTGGGCCTCGCTCCGGGCAGCACCTTGGAACTGCATGGCAGTGGTCCAGTCAAGAACGCCAAGGTGACCGTTACTGGCCTGGTGCAGTCCACGAACGATCCCTTCTCCGCTTCCGCGGCACAACTCATTGCCGGGCCTTCGGTGTTGAACGCCGTCCAGGACAGTGGCGCCGGTTTCAGCGGCCTGCAGTTCACCCTCAAACCGGGCGAAGATGTGTCCGCGGCGAAGGACTACATCACGCACCGCATGGAGGCCGCTGGTGCTGATGGGCCGGTGTTGCAGACCGCCCAGGAGAAGGTCACGGCCACGGTGGCCATGCTCAGCGCGGGCCAGGACCAGCTGACCATTGTCCTGCTGGCCTTCGCGGGGGTTGCGATTTTGGTATCCACCTTGGTGGTGGCGAACACCTTCTCGGTGCTGGTGGCTCAGCGCACCCGCGAGTTGGCGTTGCTGCGATGCCTCGGTGCCGGACGCGCACAAATCCGGGGTTCCGTCATGGTGGAGGCGCTGGTGGTCGGTTTTGCCTCGTCGGTACTGGGCGTGGCTGCGGCCGTTGGCTTGATGTCCGGGCTGGTCGCTTGGGCCAGGACGCAGCCTGAGCAGTCCTTCGCCACGTTGGCTGTCCCGCCGTCGGCCGTCATTGCGGGGCTGCTGGCCGGAACCCTGCTGACCGTCATGGCCGCGCTGGTGCCCGCGAAGGCGGCAACCGCCGTCGCGCCTCTTGCCGCCCTTCGCCCCGCAGACGACGCCACCGTCCGCAACCGGCGCGGCAAGGTACGCCTTGTCCTTGGTGTGGTGGCTGTGCTCGGCGGGGCCGCCGTGCTGGTCTTCGGCAGCGTCAAGGTCTCCCTCCCGGTGGCACTGCTGGGTGGCGCCGTGTCCTTCGTGGGCATCCTGCTCTGTGCCACGCTCTTCATCCCGACGGTTGTGGCTTGGGCAGGCCGTTTGGCTGCCCCGGCGGGGGTTCCCGGCAAGCTCGCCGCGGTCAACGCAACGCGCAACCCGGCCCGGACATCGGCGACCGCCGCTGCCCTGCTGATTGGCGTCACCTTGGTTTCCCTCATGATGACCGGCGCCGCCACGTCACGCCAGGCCTTCAACAGCACGTTGGCGGAAACCTATCCCGTGGACCTGGCCGCTCCAACTGCCGTGTCGGGCCCCGGTACAGTCGACCCCGCGCAGGCAGTCAAGCGGATCGCGTCCCTGGAGGGGGTGCGCGCAGCCGTCCTCCTCCCGGCAGTGGGCCAGCTCGCCGACGCATCAACGCCCGACGGCGGCACCACCCTCTACGCCATCAGCGGCGCGGATGCTTCCGCCGTGCTACGGGACGACAAGCTGCGTCCTGCGTCTGGGACGGTATACCTGCCTGAGGATTCGCGTGAAGGCCCGGCGAACATCACGACGGCGGCCGGTCCGGTAACGCTCGACGCCAAGGTGCTGAAGACCCGCCATGTCCCGGCCTTCGTGGCAAGCGGCAGCATCACTTCCGGATCGTTGCCGGACACACCCGGCATGGTCTGGGTGAAGGTGGACGATGCCGTGTCCGGTGATCGCGTGCAGGCCCTGCAAAAGGAAATCGCGGCTGCCTTGGGAGTCCCTGAGCGGACGGTCAGCGGCGCGGCCATCGAGCGGGCTACGTTCAACAGCATCATCGATGTCCTGCTGCTCGTGGTCACGGGGCTGCTCGGCATCGCGGTGGTGATCGCCTTGATCGGCGTGGCCAACACCCTGTCCCTCTCCGTCCTGGAACGAACCCGCGAGAATTCGCTGCTCCGGGCGCTCGGCCTGACCAAGGGGCAGCTCCGTGGAATGCTCGCCATCGAAGCAGTCCTTGTGGCCGGCGTGGCGGCTGTCCTCGGCGCCGGCTTGGGCTGTGTGTATGGCTGGCTGGGGGCACAAGCCACCCTTGGCGGCATGGCGGACGTGGTTCCGACGGTGCCGTGGCTCCAACTCGCGGCAGTGTTCGGAGTGGCAGTCATCGCAGGCCTGTTGGCCTCGGTGGTTCCTGCCCGCCGCGCTGCGCGGTTGTCGCCGGTTGAGGGCCTCGCCACCGCCTGACGCTCTCTCACCCAACAACCCTTAAAGCCAAACGCTCTCTCACTTCCGCCGGCCGGACCGGCTGGAAGTGAGAGAGCGTTGGCGTTTTTGGGCGGTTTAGGGAGAGAGGGTCCGTCAGGCCTCGGCGGGTTCCTCGTAGCGCGGGAAGACCGGGGCGGGAGCCGGAAGCTCCGTGCCGGCAACGATCGGCGTGGCGATGGCAGCGAACTGGCGCGCCTCGCCTTCCGGCTGGCCAAGTACCCCAAGAAGCTTGGCGGACGACGACGGCATGACCGGTTGGGCGAGGATCGCCACGATCCGGACAACTTCCAAGGTGACGTACAGGACCGTGTTCATGCGCTCCAGGTCCGTCTTACGCAGCACCCACGGCGCCTGCTCGGCAAAGTAGGCGTTGGTATCGCCCAGCACCGTCCAGATTGCCTCGAGTGCACGGCTGAATTCCTGCTTCTCGAAGGCGCCACGGGCTGTTTCGAGCAGTGCGCCCGCCTTGGCAAGGAGTGCCTGGTCCTCGGCCGTGAATTCGCCGGGAACAGGGACCTTGCCTTCGCAGTTCTTGGCCACCATGGACAGCGAACGCTGGGCCAGGTTGCCGAAGTTGTTGGCGAGGTCCGAGTTCATGCGGCCCACGATGGCCTCATGGTTGTAGCTGCCATCGGCGCCGAACGGGACTTCGCGAAGGAAGAAGAAACGGCACTGGTCCAGCCCGTATTGCGTCACGAAGTCCTGCGGTGCCACCACGTTGCCGAGCGACTTAGACATCTTGACGCCATTGTTGGTCAGGAATCCGTGGATCATGACGCGCTTGGGCAGCTCAAGCCCGGCACTCATGAGGAACGCGGGCCAGTAGATGGCATGGAAACGGGAGATGTCCTTGCCGATCACGTGGACATCCGCCGGCCAGAACTTCTTGAAGGATTCGGAGTCCACGTCCGGGTAGCCTGCACCGGTCAGGTAGTTGGTGAGTGCATCCACCCAGACATACATGACATGCTTCTCGTCGCCCGGAACCGGAACGCCCCAGTCGAACGTGGTGCGGCTGATGGACAAGTCCTCAAGACCACGCTTGACGAAGCTGATGACCTCATTGAACCGCGACTGCGGTGCCCCGAACTCGGGCTGTTCCTCGTACAACGCAAGCAGCTTTTCCTGGTAGGCGGACAGCCGGAAGAAGTAGCTCTCCTCCGCCGTCCACGTCACCAGGGTGTCGGTTTCCTTGGAGTAGCGCAGGCCGTCTTCCTTCACGACGGTATCGTCCTCGACGTAATACGCTTCGTCGCGGACGGAGTACCAGCCCTCGTACTTGGAGAGGTAGATATCGCCGTTGGCTTCCATCTTCTTCCAGATGGCCTGCGACGCCTCATAGTGGTCGGGGTCCGTGGTCCGGATGAAGCGGTCGTGGGAGATGCCCAGGTCCTTGCTCATCTGCTTGAAGGCAGCGGAGTTCCGGTCGGCCAGTTCCTTGGCGGTGAGGCCTTCCTTCTCGGCGGACTGCTGCATCTTGAGCCCGTGCTCATCGGTGCCGGTCATGAAGAACACCTCATGGCCGTCGAGGCGCTTGAAGCGCGCCATGGCATCAGTGGCGATGACCTCGTAGGCATGTCCGATGTGCGGCACGCCGTTGGGGTAGCTGATGGCCGTGGTGATGTAGAACGGGGATTTCTCTGCAGACGTCACTCTAAGAAGTTACCTTTATTTTCGGTGTTGAGAAGCTAGTTAAGCTCGGTCAGCGTATCGCTGAGCCGGACCAGTTCATGGTCGTGTGACGCCACGAGTACCGCGATGCCGTCGCTGGTGGTGTCCTTGAGGATACCGATAATGCGGTTGGCGGCGGCGCGGTCAAGGCTGGCTGTGGGCTCGTCGACCACCAGGACGCGGGTGCCGAGGATCAGCGCCCGGGCAATGGCCACGCGCTGGCGCTCACCGCCGGAGAGCTGGGCCGGGCGGTGGCGCATGCGGCGACCCAGGCCCACCAGGTCCAGGAGGTCCTTGGCCATCTCGGTGCGCTGCTCCACTTCGCCGTCCGGAACGGCGGGCAGCAGGACGTTCTCCAGCGCGCTCATGCCGTCGATCAGGGCACCGCCCTGGTCCACATAGCCGATGAGTGCCCGACGGCGGTCGGCGATTTCGTCGTCGCCCATCGCTTCCAGGGACGTGCCTTCCCAAAAGACCTTGCCCGACGTCGGGAGCGTCAGTCCGGCGCTCACGGTCAGGATGCTGGTCTTGCCGGAGCCGCTTCGGCCGGCGATGCAGTGCATCTCACCGGCGTGCAGCGTGAGGTTGAAGTCATCGACGACGTCCACTTCCTCGGCCCCGCCCTTGTCGCCACCGTAGTGGATGGTGACACGGCTCAGCTCCAGTGGAGTGGCGTGGTCGGCGGCCTTCACGATCGTGTTGGCGCGGGTCTGCAGCGACTCGTCCGTGGATTCCGGGGTCGCCGTCAGCTCGGGGTTGGGAGTCTCAGTCATTTGACTACTTTCGTTGCAATCGGAATCCAGCAAATTACGGCCAGCAGACCGGCCAGCCCGGCCCACAGAGCCGCGTAGGGAGCAAGGAGCAGACCCAGTCCCAGGGCGCCAAGGACGCCAAGGGGAAGGGCCACGGTGCCCACGAGGGCGTTTTCGAAGAAGCGGACCTGGCCCAGCATGTCCGGGTTCCAGCCCATGGCACGCAGGGTACCGAGGTACTCACGCTTGGCGTGGAGCTCGAACCGGCCGGTGACCAAGGTCAGCAGCAGGCCCACGAGCACACCGAACACGGCCAGGATCACACTGGGCAGGGCCACGCTCGCTGCCGCCAGGCCGCTGAGTGCGCTGGCGCCGGCGGCGCGGGGAATATCGATCAGCAAGGCGATCAGCGCACCCACGGCGGCACCGAAGACGCCCACGGCCACCGCCAGCGAGATCGAGTTGAACCGGTTGGTGGTCAGCTGCCTGTTGGCGAACGTCAGCGGCGAATCCACGGTGACGAGGCGTTCGTCGTGCTGGGGTTCCTGGTCCACTACAACGCGGTGGCGCAGTTGCTGGGCGGCGAGGAACGCAGCGCCCGCATAGATGATCAACATGGTGATCGAGACGATGACGGTGGCGAGGTTCCAGCTGAGCAGGCTCAGGATGATGCCGGCCGCAGCCAAGGCAGCCGCGCCTACCGCAAACTCCTCAAGGACCCAGGACCGGATGCGTTTCTGCGTCCACCCCATGGCCCGGAGGATGCCCGCTTCGCTCCGGCGCTGCCGGATGTAGCTGACCGTCGACGCACCCGTGAGCAGCGTGGCGCCGAGCAGGGTCAGGAAGAGGAGGGTGACGTTGGTACCCGTCAGGGAGCCGGACACGGCGTCTGCTGCATCCTGGCGGACCCACGACTGCTGGACGGTGCCCAGTGCCGATTCCTTGCCGGAGTCGTCCTTGCTGTAGCCGGGGACGAAGATGTTGGCGTCTTCACGCGCCGAGCCTGCAACTACGGTGGCTTCGAGTCCGAGCTCGCGGATCTGGGCTGCGAGCTTCTCAACCTCAGGCTGCGCCTGCTTCCAGTTGCCCGTTGCGTTGGCACGGACGCGGATGGCGTCGATGACGTTGGCGTTGGAGTCGTAGCCGCGGGCTGCGGCCAGGCCGTAATAGTCGGTGATGGCGCCGGCGGACTGGCTCACCAGGCCCGTGGCACTCAGGGAAGGCTTCAACTGCGTGCCGTCCACATCCTTGCCCTGGGCATCCTTGCTCAGGGTCATGGGCGCGGGATCGTAGCCACCGAGCGGAAGCTTGTTGACATCGCCGGCGGCTGCCTGGACGTCCGCGGGGTTGAAGGTTCCGTACACCATGGGCATGGGCGTGGCCGGCTTCTTGCCGGTGGCGAGGTCTTCCCGGTAGGAGCGTTCGTCGACGGGCTTGCGCTGGGTCTGGTCGACGGCTGCGCCGAACGACGACTTCTCGGGCAGGCGGTTGACCGTGACCCAGTCCCCCGGCGTCGCTGACTTGTCCGAGGCGCCGTTGGCGGCCTGGTCGCCGTCCTTGTACTTGGGTGCAGCGGCGAAGGCGGCACTCCACGTAGCCGGATCGTAAAGGCCCTGGCCGAAGGAGGCCGTGCTGCCCAGCAGCTGGCTGTGGTCGGTGGAGCCGGGCCATTCCAGGGCGAAGGGTGCCTTGGAAACGAACGGCAGGTAGTCCTTGTCCAGGGAGCGGGAAACCGTACCGACGTCCTTGACTACCTTGCCGGACGAATCGATTTCCTCGATCTTGACCGAGTACTGCAGGTCCAGGGACGTACCGGAGCGGACAATCAGCGGGATGGCCTGGGAATCGTCCGTCAGGAGACCGTCGCGCTTTGCCTGCTGGTACTGCGTCATGAGCGGAGCCCAGTACTTGAGCTTCACGCCGAGGAAGTCAGGGCCTTCCTCCAGCTGCTGCATGCTCAGGCCCGTGGTGAACAGGCTTTCGAAGTGCCGGCCGATCGCCCCGGCGTTGCGGGCATCCGCCGGCGGAGCCTTCTCCAGCGGCGCCAGGAAATCGCCCGCGGAGCCCAGGAGGGCCCGCTCCGAAGCGGGGTCAACCGCGACGACGGACTCGGTCACCTCAGGTGCCAACGGGAGGGCCACGGAGAGGTTGAAGAGGTTGTGCTCCGAACCAAGGGCCGGGGCCGGGAACTTGATGCCTGTTTCGCCGTCGGGTCCGGAGATCCGGACGTTGGAGCCGCCTGCGGCCTGTTCCTGCACCAGGCGGCCCTTGCCCAGGGTGCCCTCGGCGCTGGTCTTGAACAACGTCTGTTGGTTGACGCCGTCGGAGCTCGTGGCCGTGGCCGTCAAGCGGTACTTCTTGGGGGTGTCCGACAACACCGACTCAGCGGCAGGCCATTTGCTGGAATCCATGGCGGACGGATCGCCTGCCGTCACGGCTCCGGCGAGCCCGGCGTTGTAGCCGAGGTAGTCCATGGCATTCAGGCGCGGCGCTTCAAGGTTCTGCGACACACGGGACACCAGGCTGATCGGGGCAGCCACGGACGTTTGGCCCATGGCACGGATCTTGTCCAGCTGGTCGAAGCTGATACCGCCCTGGCCGTTGGCGATTTCCGGCTGGATCAGCGCACCACCCTCGCCGTCCTTGGCCTGGTCAGGCTTCGCCTGGACCAGGATGTCGTACAGACCGCGCGAGTTCTCGTCCACGGTCCGGTTCAGGGCCGCCTGCGACTGGCTCTGGACGAGGACGGACAAGCACATCGCGACGATCAAAATGGCCGCGGTCAGCAGCAGCACACGGCTTCTGATGAACCTTTGGACGGCGTTCATTGGGCTCCCTGAGACCTTGATTGCGGGCGCGCACACATGGACCCTGACCCCTCGAAAACACAAAGGAATCCCGGGCTGTATGTGCAAAAAGTAGTGGCCGGCCTGCTGCCGGGTCCGAATCCCGGACCCAGCCATTGTAAGCAGACCGGCCACGCAAGCGTGTCAGAAGTGTGTCTCCACCACGCCAAAATCAGCTTTGAGGATGACCCCTAGTCCTCCAGGTCCACTTCGCGGACCATGTCCGCTCCGATGCCTGCCTTGATGGCCTCCAGCACCTGCTGCGGGACCGAGCTGTCGATGGTCAGGAGCGCCAGGACCTGGCCACCTTCGGTCTGGCGGGCAACCTGCATGCCGCCGATGTTGATGTTGTTCATGCCGAGGATGTGGCCTATGGTGCCGATGACGCCCGGGCGGTCAGCGTAGGCAACAACCACCAGGTGCTCGCTGATGGGGATTTCGACGTCGTACCCGTTGACGCCTACCAGCTTCTCCACCTGCTTGGGCCCGGTCAGGGTACCGGCCACGGAGATCTGGGAACCGTCGCTGAGGGCGCCACGGATGGTCAGGACGTTGCGGTAGTCTTCGGCGTCCGGCGTGGTGATCAGGCGGGTGTTGATGCCGCGCTGCTCGGCGATGACGGGGGCGTTGACGTAGGAAACCTGCTCGGTGACAACATCGGCGAACACACCCTTGAGGGCAGCCAGTTCCAGGACCTTGACGTCCAGGGCGGCGATTTCACCGGCAACCTCGACGTCGATCTGGGTCAGGGAAGCGTGTGTCAGGGCAGTGAAGATCCGGCCGAGCTTTTCGATCAGCGGGATGCCCGGTCGGACGTCGCTGGCAATGACGCCGCCGGCCACGTTGACGGCGTCCGGCACCAGTTCACCGGCCAGGGCGAGGCGGACCGATTTGGCCACCGAGACGCCGGCCTTCTCCTGGGCCTCGTCCGTGGAGGCACCAAGGTGCGGCGTCACCACGACGTTGTCGAGTTCGAAGAAGGGCAGGTCCGTACTGGGCTCCTTGACGAAGACGTCCACACCGGCGCCGGCAATCTGGCCTTCCTTCAAGGCGGTGTAGAGGGCTTCCTCGTCAACCAGGCCACCACGTGCCACGTTGATCACATACGCGGATTCCTTCATCTTGCGGAAGGCGTCAGCGCCCAGCATGCCTACCGTCTCAGGCGTCTTGGGCATGTGGATGGTGATGAAGTCCGCGTTGGCCAGGAGCTCGTCCAGGGTGACCAGCTTGACGCCCAGCTGCGCCGCACGGGCAGCCGTGATGTAGGGGTCGTAGGCGAGGATCTCGGTGTCGAAGCCCTGAAGGCGGGCAGCCACGAGGGCACCGATGCGGCCCAGGCCAATGATGCCGATCTTCTTCTCGAACAGTTCGATGCCCGTGTACTTGGAACGCTTCCATTCGCCGTTCTTCAGGGCGGAGCTTGCCTGCGGGATGTGGCGGGCCAGGCTCAGGATGTGGCCCACCGTCAGTTCAGCGGCGGAAACGATGTTGGATGTGGGAGCGTTGACCACCATGACACCGGCCTGGGTGGCGGACTTGATGTCCACGTTGTCCAGCCCCACGCCGGCACGTGCGATGACCTTGAGGTTCTTCGCGGCGGCGATGGCTTCGGCATCAACCTGGGTGGCCGAACGGACCAGGATGGCGTCGACGTCGGCAATGGCGGACAGCAACTGGGAGCGGTCGGCGCCGTCGGTCTGGCGGATCTCGAAATCCGGGCCCAATGCCTCGACTGTGGCGGGCGAAAGTTCCTCGGCGAGGAGGACGACGGGTTTGGTGGCTGACACGGGGTGGCACCTTACTTTGGACAACTTGGGAACAGTACTGGACAAGGAGCGGATGCGTGGCCCGGGCACGACGCCGGGACCTGCCCAGAATATCGAATCAGGGCCGCTAAGCCGGTGCCCGGTTGGGGATGTTACGGGCAGGCCGGGCCGGTTGTGAAGAAGTTCACAGCCCACCGTTGGGAGCCGGAGGGCGGGTAGAACGGGCAATGCCCGCCCGGTATGTAGAAGCCGGACGGGCATTGCGGGGGAAGAATCAGCGTGCAGCCGAGCCTTCGACGTAGTCCTCGTCCTGCTGCTGCCAGGAGAAGAGCGAGCGGAGTTCGCGGCCAACTTCCTCGATCGGGTGCTGCTCTGCCTTGGCACGCAGTGCCTTGAACTCGGCGGCGCCGTTGTCCTGGTCGTCGATGAAGCGCTTGGCGAAGGCACCGGACTGGATGTCAGCCAGGACAGCCTTCATGTTTTCCTTCACCTCGGGGGTGATGACGCGCGGGCCGGAAACGTAGTCACCGTACTCGGCGGTGTCGGAGACGCTCCAGCGCTGCTTGGCGATGCCGCCCTCCCACATGAGGTCCACGATGAGCTTGAGCTCGTGGAGTACCTCGAAGTAGGCGATCTGCGGCTGGTAGCCGGCGTCGGTGAGGGTTTCGAAGCCGTACTGGATGAGCTGGGAAACGCCACCGCACAGGACGGACTGCTCGCCGAAGAGGTCCGTTTCGGTCTCTTCGGTGAAGGTGGTCTTGATGACACCGGCGCGGGTGCCGCCGATGGCCTTGGCGTAGGACTTGGCCAGGTCCCAGGCGGAACCGGAAGCGTCCTGTTCCACGGCGATGATGTCCGGGATGCCACGGCCGGCTTCGAATTCGCGGCGGACCGTGTGGCCCGGAGCCTTCGGAGCGATCAGGATGACGTCAACGCCGGCCGGAGCCTCGATGTAGCCGAAGCGGATGTTGAAGCCGTGGGCGAGGGCGAGTGCCTTGCCTTCGGTCAGCTTGTCCTTGATGGAGTCGTTGAAGATCGAACGCTGGTGCTGGTCCGGCGCGAGGATCATGATGACGTCGGCCCATTCGGCGGCGTCGGCGACGTTCTTGACGGTAAAGCCGGCGTCCTGTGCCTTGGCGGTCGACTTCGAGCCGTCCTTCAGCGCGATGACAACCTCGACGCCGGAATCGCGCAGGTTCAGCGCGTGGGCGTGGCCCTGGGAGCCGTAGCCGACAATGGCAACCTTGCGACCCTGGATGATCGACAGGTCTGCGTCGTCGTCGTAGAACATTTCAGTCACTTGCGTAACTCCTCTTGAGTGGATTTCTCGATATTGATGTGGTGCTGCGGTACGGGGCACTGCTCACGCGGAGCGGAGCGCCCTGTCACTCATGGAGCGGGATCCCCGTCCAACGGCCAAGGTGCCGGACTGCACAATTTCACGGATGCCGAACGGCTCCAGCACTGAAAGCAGTGCTGCGAGCTTCTCCGGGGTACCGGTTGCCTCAATCACCAACGAGTCTGTGGACACGTCGACAACAGCGGCGCGGAACAGGTCTGCAGCCTGGGTAACCTGCAGACGTGTCGCGGCATCCGCACGTACCTTGACCAGGATGTGGTCGCGCTGTACGGAAGATTCGGAAGTCAGTTCAACAATCTTGATCACGTTGACCAACTTGTTGAGCTGCTTGGTGACCTGCTCGATCAGGTCGCCGTCGGCGTCGACGACAACCGTCATGCGGGACATGCCGGGTACCTCGGTGGGTCCCACAGCCAGGGAGTTGATGTTGAATGCACGCCGGGCGAAGAGGCTGGCCACGCGGGTCAAAACGCCGGGCTTGTCTTCTACCAGAACGGACAGTGTGTGGCGGGTCATGCCTAGTCCTCCTCTTCCCATTCCGGGGTCATGTTGCGGGCAACCTGGATCTGGTCATTGCTGACGCCGGCGGGCACCATGGGCCACACCATCGAGTTGGGGCTCACCACGAAGTCAATGACCACGGGGCGGTCGTTGATTTCGAGGGCCTTCTGGATGGTGGCGTCGATGTCCTCGTCACGCTCGCATCGAAGTGCGGCGCAGCCGTAGGCGTCTGCCAGCTTGACGAAATCCGGGATGCGGATGGTGTCGTGGCCGGTGTTCAGGTCCGTGTTGGAGTAGCGGCCTTCGTAGAACAGTGTCTGCCATTGGCGGACCATGCCCAGCGAAGAGTTGTTGATGATGGCAACCTTGATGGGAATGTTGTTGATGGCGCACGTGGCCAATTCCTGGTTGGTCATCTGGAAGCAGCCGTCGCCGTCGATGGCCCAGACCACACGGTCCGGCTCGCCCACCTTGGCACCCATGGCTGCCGGAACCGAGTATCCCATGGTTCCTGCGCCGCCGGAGTTCAGCCAGGCATGCGGGCGTTCGTAGTTGATGAACTGGGCTGCCCACATCTGGTGCTGCCCCACGCCGGCAACGTAGATGCCCTCAGGTCCGGTGAGTTCGCCGATGCGCTTGAGCACCCGCTGGGGTGCGCTCAGGCCGTCTTCGGGCTCGGTCCAGCCCAAGGGGTACGTTTCACGCAGGTTGTTCAGGAACGCCCACCACGAGTCCAGGTCCGGGGTGCCGCCCTGCTCGAACTGGGCCTTCACGGCCTCGGTCAGTTCCGGAATGATTTCCTTGACCGAGCCAACGATCGGGACATCCGCGGTGCGGTTCTTGGAGATCTCGGCGGGGTCGATGTCAGCGTGGATCACCTTGGCGAAGGGAGCGAACGTCTTCAGCACGCCCGTCACGCGGTCATCGAAGCGTGCCCCCAGGGTAATCAGGAGGTCTGCCTGCTGCAGCGCAGTGACAGCGGAAACGGAACCGTGCATGCCGGGCATGCCCACGTGCTGCGGGTGCGAGTCCGGGAAGGCGCCCCGGGCCATCAGGGTGGTGACCACAGGGGCACCGGTGGCCAGCGCGAGCTCCATGAGTTCGGCCGAAGCATGGCCC
Organism: Paenarthrobacter sp. NPDC090520; assembly: GCF_044769205.1. Classification (NCBI taxonomy): domain Bacteria; kingdom Bacillati; phylum Actinomycetota; class Actinomycetes; order Micrococcales; family Micrococcaceae; genus Paenarthrobacter; species Paenarthrobacter sp. NPDC090520. Next base: position 458,904 of record NZ_JBIVXM010000001.1, on the reverse strand, counting down.
TTGACCACCCCGCCGCCCACGTAGAGGACAGGCTTGCTGGAGGCAGCAATCAGCTTGGCTGCTTCGCGCACCTGCTTGTTGTGGCCGCGCACCACGGGGCGGTAGCCGGGCAGGTCGATCTTCGGCGGCCAGGAGAAGGTCATCTGGCCAACCTGGGCGTCCTTGGCGATGTCCACCAGCACTGGACCCGGACGGCCAGTTGAGGCGAGGTGGAATGCCTCAGCCATGACGTGGGGGATGTCGTTGGGGTCCGTCACCAGGAACGAATGCTTGGTGATGGGCATGGTGATGCCCACAATGTCGGCTTCCTGGAAGGCATCGGTGCCAATGACACCACTGGCCACCTGGCCGGTGATGGCCACCATCGGCACGGAGTCCATGTGGGCATCCATGATGGCGGTGACGAGGTTGGTGGCACCGGGGCCCGAGGTGGCGATGCAAACACCAACCCGTCCGGTAACCATGGCGTAGCCTTGCGCGGCGTGGCCGGCTCCCTGTTCGTGACGGACCAGGATGTGATTCATCCTGGAGGCCATCAAGGGGTCGTAGGTGGGCAGGATCGCGCCACCGGGCAAACCGAAAATATCGTCCACGCCGAGTTCTTCGAGCGAACGGACAATTGCTTGCGAGCCGGTCATCACCGTTGGGGGTACAACGTTGTTCGGCCCAAGTACAGGAGAGAGAGGTGCAGCAGCGTCGACGACGGTGTCAGCCGTACGGTCGACCTTTTCCGGAGCTTTGGGGGCTCCAGTGGACTTTGCAGCCATCAGCGAGGGGCTGATCGGCGATCCTTTGCTCATCGGACTCTTCCTTAGTGGATCTTTGATGGGTCTTTGGGAATAAAAAAACCCCTCAGCCTTCCGGCTCTTCGAGGGGTTTGCGCGTGACAGTTCGTTACCAGTCGGGCTAAGCCACGCGCTTGGTAAGGACGACGACGCCGACGGTAACGAATGAGATCATGCGTTCAGTGTTCCCTCTAAGTGAGATACGTGTCAATCGAGCACCATCGTATCCCACTATTTGGACAACGGTGTCCAAGTGCCGGACTCCGCCACGGCTGGACGGGCGGAGTCCGGGCTTGCCGCTAGCCGCAGTAGGCGCCAGTGGAGGCGCTGTGCACCAGCTTGGCGTACTTGGCGAGGACGCCCTTGGTGAACTTCGCCGGCAGCGGCTCCCAGCCCACCTTGCGGGCCTCAAGCTCGGCCTCGTCCACCAAGAGGTCGAAGGACCTGGCGGCGATGTCCACGCGGATGCGGTCGCCGTCCTTCACGAAGGCAATGGGACCGCCGTCCACCGCTTCCGGCGCGACGTGGCCGATGCACAAGCCGGTTGTACCACCGGAGAAGCGGCCGTCGGTGAGGAGCAGAACATCCCTGCCCAGGCCTGCACCCTTGATCGCTCCGGTGATCGCGAGCATCTCGCGCATGCCCGGACCACCCTTGGGTCCCTCATAGCGGATCACCACCACGTCACCCTTGTGGATCTCCCCGTTGTCCAAAGCATCCAGGGCGCCTTGCTCACGTTCGAAGACGCGGGCGGTCCCTTCGAAGACATCCGCATCGAAGCCTGCAGTCTTCACCACCGCACCCTCGGGAGCCATGGAACCGTGGAGGATGGTGATGCCGCCGGTCTTGTGGATGGGGTTGTCCAGGGCACGGATGATCTTGCCGTCGAGGTCCGGCGGATTGATGGACGCAAGGTTCTCTGCGAGGGTCTTGCCCGTCACGGTGAGGCAGTCGCCGTGCAGCAAGCCGGCGTCGAGCAGTGCCTTCATGATGACCGGCACGCCGCCAATCCTGTCCACATCGGTCATGACGTACCGGCCGAAGGGCTTGAGGTCGCCCAGGTGCGGGATCTTGTCCCCGATCCTGTTGAAGTCGGCCAGGGTCAACTCCACGTTGGCTTCACGGGCGATGGCCAACAGGTGAAGGACGGCGTTGGTAGAGCCGCCGAAGGCCATGGTCACGGCGATGGCGTTCTCGAAAGCTTCCTTGGTCATGATGTCGCGCGCGGTGATGCCACGGCGGAGCAGGTTGACCACGGCCTCGCCGGACTTGCGCGCGAACTCGTCACGACGGCGGTCTGCCGAAGGAGGCGCCGCGGACCCGGGGAGTGACATGCCAAGGGCCTCACCGATGCACGCCATGGTGTTGGCCGTATACATGCCGCCACACGCCCCCTCCCCGGGACAAATGGCTTTCTCGATGCGGGTGAGGTCCTCGCGGCTCATCTTTCCCGCTGCACAGGCTCCCACGGCTTCGAAGGCATCAATAAGGGTGACTTCCTTCTCGGAACCGTCCTCCAACTTGACCCAGCCGGGCATGATCGAACCTGCGTAAAGGAAGACGCTGGCAAGGTCCAGGCGGGCCGCGGCCATCAGCATGCCTGGCAGCGACTTGTCACAGCCTGCAAGGAGCACCGAACCGTCAATCCGTTCGGCCTGCATGACGGTTTCCACAGAATCGGCAATGACTTCACGGGACACGAGGGAAAAGTGCATGCCCTCGTGTCCCATGGAAATACCATCCGAGACGGAGATGGTGCCGAATTGCATGGGGAACCCGCCACCGGCGTGGACGCCTTCCTTGGCGCCCTGGGCAAGCCGGTTCAGGGAGAGGTTGCAAGGGGTGATTTCGTTCCAGGAACTGGCGACGCCGATTTGGGGCTTTTCGAAATCGTCGTCGCCCATGCCCACGGCGCGGAACATTCCGCGTGCGGGAGCGGCGTGAATGCCGTCAGTAACAACCCGGCTGCGGGGTTTGATGTCCGGCGCGGTATCTGCAATCTGGCTGGTCTCACTCATGCCCCAAAGTCTATGTGTCCACGCCCTCCCGGGAACCGGCCCAAGCCAGGAAAAACGCAAAAAGAGGAATATTTCCGGTAATCCCCCTGACACCCGAAGTGCTGGACAGTCAATAGGCAGCCACGTAACGTCGGAATCACGACTCACTGGAACGCTGCAAACCCCGGAAGCAGAAGGGCATCACCATGGATTGGTTGATTTGGGTCATTGTCATTGTGCTGGTTGTCGCCATTGTTTGGTGGCTTACAAGCCGGAACAACGCAAGGAATTCGGCGCCTGCCGCGAACGGCTCCGGAACCGGAACCCCGGGGCAGCCCGGGACAACCCCGCCGGCCGCGATGGAACCCAGCAATGTTTCCTCCATCCCTGACACCGCAGCCGCTGTCTCCGGCGTCGCAGGCATTGCGGGCGTCACCAATCTTGGGAAGGCTGCCGCCGAGGGCAGTGGACCCACCGAATCCGTCGCCGAGGAAGAGCCGGACTCGGCGTCAGCTGCAGATACCGGGACCGGGAAGGATGCCATCCCAGCCGGGCCTTCCGGAGCTGCCCGTGTCGATTCCACGCCGGAAACCGGGCAGACCGTCCCGAACGAGCCGGTGGTGGAAACTCCGGTGCTCGATGAGCCTGTAGTGGACGAACCGGTGGTGGACACCCATGCCACGGTGGCAACAGCCGATGCCGGAGACGTCGACGATTGGCAGTCAGGACCTACCGCGGACGACGTTGCACGCGCCGATGATGCCACGGTCAAAGACACCGCGGGCAAAGACGACGCGGGCAAGGACACCGCCGGCGAGGATGCAGCCGACAGGGACGAATGGGAATCCTCCTGGACCGACGCGGCCGGGGCTCCCCTCCACCACCACGAATACACGGATCCCCACTCCCCCACGCTTCCCGGGGCGGAAACGGCTGCTGCGGAAGAGTCCGATCAACCGCTTGCTTCCGCATCAGGACACCTTGCCGCCGACCATCCCTACGGCGTCGGCTCGGCGGGAGCAGCCGCGGATGGAACCGGCCCGGAGGGATACCCCGTCAAGGGCGATGCCACCACCATGACCTACCACGACGAAGATGCCGCCAGTTACGCCGAGGCTCCGGCCGACGTCTGGTTCGAATCGGCCGCCCACGCAGAAGCGGCCGGGTTCCGCGCGCCCCGGCGCAACCGGCACTAGCCGGACAGCGGACCGTGAACTGTGCCCGGCACCTGAGATGAACGGGTCCAAGCCATCGCCGGCGCAACGCCTTTCCCTGAGGGTGCGTGCGCTGGCTTTGGCTTGCTCCCTGATGCCGGCCCTGGCCGCCTGCACGGGCAGCCCATCGTCTCCCGGAACTGCCGCGACACCCGGTGGTACGCAGCAACAAGGCGGTACAGCGTCGACGGGCAGTGGACCGTCGGACTCCCCGGCGTCGACGGCTACGCCGGCCAGCCCGCAGCTCAGGGACAAGCTCGACGTCGGGCTGCGGCTTTCGTGGTCGGTGGTGTTCCTGCCGGACGGTGCAGCCGTCATATCCGAACGCGACTCGGCCCTCCTCAAGGAAATCCGCGACGGCCGCGCCACAACCATCGGCGAGGTCCCCGGCGTCGAACCCGGTGGAGAAGGCGGTTTGCTGGGACTTGCCGTGTCGCCGGACTTCGCCTCCGACCGGTGGCTGTACGCCTACTTCACCTCGGAGGCAGACAATCGCATCGCCCGGATGAAGCTGACCCGGGACGCCGCTGGCCGACTGTCGCTGGGCGAAGCCGACGTTGTCTTCTCCGGAATTCCCAAGGCCTCCACGCACAACGGGGGCCGGATCCGTTTCGGCCCCGACGGATTCCTCTACGTTGGCACGGGAGACTCGCAGCGCCGGGACCAACCTCAGGACATCATGGCCCTGGGCGGAAAGATCCTGCGGCTGACCCCCGATGGCAAGCCGGCCCCGGGCAACCCGTTCGGCGACAACCCCGTGTACAGCTACGGGCACCGGAACGTCCAAGGACTCGCCTGGGACGCTGACGGACGGCTCTGGGCCAGCGAGTTCGGCCCTGACGTGGACGACGAGTTGAACCTGATCACCCGGGGCGGCAACTACGGCTGGCCCACCGTCACCGGGGCGCCCGGGAGGAGCGGCTTCCTGGATGCCAAGGTGGTGTGGCCGTCGACGGCGGATGCGTCACCGAGTGGCCTGGAAATCATCGACGGTGTGGCCTACACCGGCGCGCTTCGCGGACAGCGCTTATGGGCGGTCCCGCTCAACGGTGAAACCGCAGGCACTCCTGTGGCTTTCTTCACAGCGGAATATGGACGGCTCAGGGATGTGGCGAAGGCCCCTGACGGCTCCCTTTGGGTGCTGAGCAACAACAGAAACCCTGACTTCGTGCTGGTTCTGGAGCCTCAGCCCTGACCAGCCATGCAATCCCTCGGACGATTTCACAGTTCCGGGGAAGTCGTGTAGAGTTACTTGTCGTTGCGGAGATCGCCAAGGAACTAAAAGCCCCAAGGCCGATCGAAATCAACAGTTGCACCTCTAGCTCAACTGGCAGAGCAATTGACTCTTAATCAATGGGTTCCGGGTTCGAGTCCCGGGGGGTGCACCAAAGAAAAAGCCCCGAAGTGAATTTCACTTCGGGGCTTTTTGCTGTCCACTTTGGATCCTGGGAATGGAAGACTGTGCGGTCCGTCACTGTTTGTACAAAGTGGTCATCACCGCCGAAAAAGTAGTGTAGAGTTGTCTGTCGTTGCGGCGGTCAACGAGGAAAACAATTCCTCGAAGAAACCGAAACAACAGCTGCACCTCTAGCTCAACTGGCAGAGCAATTGACTCTTAATCAATGGGTTCCGGGTTCGAGTCCCGGGGGGTGCACCAAAAAGAAAAGGCTTCGACCGTCATGGACGGTCGAAGCCTTTTCTTTATGCCCAAAGCGCTCCTGGCCGAAGCCAGGAACCGCCTAGAGGTTGATGTCGTCAGTAGGTTCTTCTTTGATGGGGGCTCCAATGAGTCCGCGCACAACGATCCGCAGTTCGTCACGGAGCCTGGCAGTATCCACGGCCACCGGGGCCAGCACGTCCTGCTCGAGCTTCACGGCTTCCGAGAGGGCTTCCCTTCCGGCCTCGGTCAACGTGACCACATGGCTGCGGCGGTCCGAGTCGCTACGGTGCCGGGTCACATGCCCGTGGAGTTCGAGCCGCGCCAGGGTGGTGCCCATGGTCTGGGCCTTCACGCGCGCTACTTCGGCCAGGGCGGCCTGGGTGATAGGGCCTTTGACCGCGAGTACCTGCATGGCAATAACGCCTGCATGGGTCAGTCCAATAGCTTTTAATTTTTCGTTCCACGAGATTTCCACGAGCCGCGCAGCGGTCGAAAGCAGTCGCGTCGTGGGCCATCTCTCCATATCAGGCATGCCGCCAGTATATGCGGCGGGCACCCGGTGCCGTGGCTTCCGCACACTAAACTGGGGAATCGCGAACGTTATCTAGGAGCAAATTGTGGCGGAACGACTCATTCCCGGGGACCCAGCCCCGGACTTCACACTGACTGACAAAGACGGCAGCAGGATCAGCCTCTCGGACTTTCGAGGCAAGAAAACAATCGTCTACTTCTATCCGGCGGCCTCCACACCCGGATGTACCAAACAGGCGTGCGACTTCCGGGACTCGCTGGCATCGCTCAAGGGTGCAGGCTACGAGGTCCTCGGAATCTCGCCCGACTCCCCCGCAGCCCTGGCCAAGTTCGCCACGGAAGAACAACTGACCTTTCCACTGCTCTCCGACGAGGACCACGCTGTAGCCGACGCGTACGCAGCCTGGGGAGAGAAGAAGAACTACGGCAAGACCTACATGGGCCTCATCCGGTCCACCGTGGTGATCGATCCCCAGGGGAAAGTGGAACTGGCCCAGTACAACGTCCGGGCAACCGGCCACGTTGCCAAGCTGCGCCGGGACCTCAAGCTCGATAAGTAGCGGGTAGACTGTAGCCCGATACACCGCCATGGCCTTCCCCGGGTTGGTCATGGCCACCCAGCGCGAGTGGTGAAATTGGCAGACACGCAGGATTTAGGTTCCTGTGCCTTCGGGCGTGGGGGTTCAAGTCCCCCCTTGCGCACAGTGGCACCCCCGGCACTTGCCGGGGGTGCCTTCTTCGTGGACCGGTGGCTCACAGGACGTTCAATTACACTGGAATGCGGTCTGGCCGAAGCCGGTCAGGACCACTTCCAACCGGCTTGAGGGGACAAGAGTGGCAAGCAGCAAGATACGGCGACTGGGCAAGCAGTGCGGTGCCGTCATCCTGGCCCTTGGATTGGCCGCCTGCACGGGAACGCCCGGGCCCCCGCCGTCTTCTTCCACGGGAAGTTCAGCCCCGGCAGCCCCCACCGCTACCTTCAACTTTGGCACGGCTTCCATGCCGCTGGGACTGGATCCCGCCATGACGTCCGATTCCGAGGCCTACAGGGTGACCCGGCAGGTCCTCGAAGGCCTCGTCGGCGTGGACGGCTCCACCGGGCAGACCACTCCGCTGCTTGCCACGGAATGGAAGGACAGCAACAACGGGCTGAGCTATGACTTCACGCTTCGCGAAAAGGTCGCGTTCCACGACGGCACGCCCTTCGACGCGACGGCCGTTTGCGCCAATTTCAACCGTTGGTTCACCTTCTCCGCGGACCTCCGCAAGCAAGCACCGGGAATCTCCTTCCAGGGCGTCTTCAAGGCCTATTCGGATGAGCCGGTGTTCTCAATCTTCAAGGACTGCAAAGTTGTTGCGCCCACCAAGGTGCAGATCAACCTGACACGTCCTTTCACGGGTTTCCTGCAGGCTTTGACACTTCCCGCCTTCGCGATCTCCTCCCCCAAGGCGCTAGAAGCCCAGAAGGCCAACGTCCTGGACACGACACGGAACGGCCAGGCGATCTCCGCCTACGCCACCCACCCGGTTGGCACCGGCCCGTACACGTTCAGTGCATGGGACGAGCAGAAGGTCACCTTGACCAGCAATGAGTCCTATTGGGGCAACAGGGGTCAGATCGCCACGATCAACTTCATTCCCTATGACCGTGCCGAAACGAGGCAGCAGGCCTTGCTGGACGGCAAGATCGATGCCTACGACCTCGTGACGTCCGGCACCTTCGACCAACTGGTTAAGAAGGGCGTCCAGATCATCCAGCGTGATCCCTTTTCCGTGATGTACCTGGGCATCAACCAGGCCGTGGCCCCGCTGGACAAGCTTGAGGTGCGGCAGGCCATTGAGATGTCCATCGACAAGGAAACGCTGATCCGCCGCTTCTTCATCGACAACACGGCCCAAGCCTCCCAGTTCGTACCCCCGAAGCTCAGTGGCTTCAATAACAACGCTCCGTCGCTGGGCTACAACCCGGACAAGGCCAAGGAACTCCTGAAGAAGGCCGGCTATAACGGCGAAGAACTCAAGTTCTACTACCCCCTCAACGCCACGCGGGCCTACCTCCCGACGCCGGAGAAGGTCTACGCGGAGATCAGCCGCCAGCTGGTCGCCGTAGGGATCAACGTCAAGCCCGTTCCCATCAACTGGGAGGACGGCTACCTGCAAAAGGTCCAGTCCCCTGGCGACCACGCTTTGCACCTGTTGGGCTGGAACGGCTCCTATGCGGATGCCGACAACTTCCTGGGACCACTGTTCGGCGAGGCGCGGCCCGAGTTCGGCTACTCGGACGCGGAGGTGTTCCACAAGATCGAACGTGCCCGCGCGCTTCCCAACGGTGACGCCAGGAACACCGAGTACCAGTCCATCAACGCAGAGATCGCAGCGTCCGTACCTGCCGTGCCGATAGCCTTCCCGATCTCCGCCCTGGCGCTCTCCAACAAGGTGGAAAGCTACCCTGCATCCCCGGTCTTGAACGAAGTTTTCACAAACGTCCGCTTAAAGCCTTGACGATTCCCGGCAATTTCAGTATTGGGTGCGCACGGGGATATTCTGTGACAGCCAGTGCCGCCGCTATCGGAGATTGATTGTGACCTTCATTTCCAAGACTCAACATGCCGACGTCGTCCTTATTGGCGGCGGAATCATGAGTGCCACCCTGGGTGCGTTCATCAAGCAGCTTGAACCCACCTGGACCATCTCCCTGTTCGAACGCCTCGACGAAGCCGGGCTGGAAAGCTCCGGCCCCTGGAACAACGCCGGTACCGGCCATGCCGCGCTGTGCGAGCTCAACTACTCCCCCGCGGCCAAGGATGGCTCGGTGGATCCCGCCAAGGCCATCCACATCAACGAGCAGTTCCAGCTTTCGCGCCAGTTCTGGTCCCACCTGGTGGACAGCAACGTGATCGGCTCCCCCAAGGGCTTCATCAACACCGTTCCGCACATGAGCTTCGTCATTGGCGACGACCACGCGAACTTCCTCAAGACCCGCTACGAGGCCCTCAAGCCCAACACCCTGTTCCGGAGCATGGAATACACCGAGGACCAGGCGCAGATCGCCAAGTGGGCACCGTTGATCGTCAAGGGCCGCGACCGCAAGCAGCGGGTCGCTGCAACGCGCGCAGCTGAAGGCACCGACGTCGATTTTGGCGCCCTGACCCGCGAGCTGACCAGCTACCTGCGCAGCAGCGGTGCAGAGGTCAACTACGGCCATGACGTGACCAACATCAACCGCGCCGCCGGCGGCGGCTGGGACCTGTCCCTCAAGCACGCAAAGTCCGGCGAGCACGGCAGGATCCACGCCAAGTTCGTCTTCGTCGGGGCCGGCGGCGGCGCCCTCCACTTGCTGCAGGCCTCCGGCATTCCGGAGAGCAAGGGCTACGGCGGCTTCCCCGTCTCCGGACAGTTCTTCCGTTGCACCGATGAGGCCATCACGTCCCAGCACAGCGCCAAGGTCTATGGCCAGGCTTCCGTGGGGGCTCCGCCCATGTCCGTCCCCCACCTGGATACCCGCTTCGTGGACGGCAAGCGTTCGCTCCTCTTCGGCCCCTACGCAGGCTTCTCCACCAACTTCCTGAAGACCTCCAGCTACCTGGACCTTCCCTTGTCCATCCGCCCTGGAAACATCATTCCCATGCTGGCAGTGGCCAAGGACAACATGGACCTCACGGCCTATCTCATCAAGGAAGTGGCCAAGCGCCACGAAGCCAAGGTGGAATCCCTGCGCGAGTACTACCCCGAGGCCGCCGGTGGCGACTGGGAACTCATTACCGCCGGACAGCGCGTACAGATCATCAAGAAGCACCCGCAAAAGGGTGGCATCCTGCAGTTCGGCACCGAGGTGATCGCTTCCCGCGATGGCTCGATCGGTGCCTTGCTTGGCGCGTCCCCGGGAGCCTCCACTGCCGTGCCGATCATGATCGAACTGCTGCAGAAGTCCTTCCCCAAGAACTTCAAGGGCTGGCAGTCCAAGCTCAAGGACATGATGCCGGGCTACGGCGTCAAGCTCAACGAGAACCCGGAGCTTGCCGCGGAACTCGAAGCCAGCACTGCGCGTTCCCTGCAATTGGACTCCGCACCCGCGCTCCAGGGCTAGTATCCAGGGGCTGCGGCCGGTTCCCGTCAGCCGAACACTTCCGTAGACCTCAGGAGACAATGCAATGTTCCGCCTGGCCACGCTGTCCCTGGGAAACCGGGCCCTGATCGCGCTGATCACCGTCTTTGCGGCGGTGTTCGGCGTGATCACCATGGGTTCGCTCAAGCAGGAGCTCATCCCGTCCATTGAGTTCCCCCAGATCACCGTGGTCACCTCCATGCCGGGCGCGTCCCCTGAAGTGGTGGACAAGCAACTCAGCCGGCCCCTTGAAACGGCGCTGAACAGCGTGGAGGGGCTCGAGTCCACCACTTCCACCTCGCGCAACGGCGTTTCGCAGATCACCATGGTGTTCACCTATGGGTCCAACCTGGACAGGGCCAGGAACCAGATCGACCGGGCCATCTCCAACGCCAAGCGGGTGCTGCCCGCCGACGTCGAACCCCAGTCCATTGCCGGGAACATCAGCGATTTCCCCATCGTTTTCCTGGCGGTGTCCTCGGACAAGCCGTTGAGCGAACTGAACGCCGACCTCCAGCGCCTGAGTGTTCCGCGCCTCCAAAAGATCGACGGCGTCCGTGGCGCCGACGTGACGGGCGGCGCCACGCAGCACATCCTGGTCCAACCGAGGCCCGCGGACCTGGCAAGCTCCGGGGCCTCCGTCCAGTCCATCAGCGCTGCTTTGAAGAACAACGGCGCACTGGTTCCGGTGGGCACCATCGAGGACCAGGGCAAGACGCTCTCCCTCCAGCTCGGCAGCCCCGTCGACTCGCTGGACGTCATCAAGGGCCTTCCGCTGACAGGAGCCAAGGGCGCAGCAACCATTGGGGCAGTGGCCGATGTCAGCATCGAGGACGACGCAGCCACGTCCATCACGCGGACCAACGGCAAACCGACCCTTGCGTTGTCCGTCACCAAGAAACCCGAAGGCGATACTGTCGCCATCTCGCATGCCGTTCGCGACGCCATCGGCCCGATGCAGGACGAGCTCGGCAACAACGCGGTCTTCACCCCGGTCTTCGACCAAGCGCCGTTCATCGAAAAGTCCATCAAGGACCTCACCACAGAGGGTCTCCTGGGCCTGGGCTTTGCCGTGGCCGTGATCCTGGTGTTCCTGATGTCGGTCCGGTCCACCTTGGTCACTGCCGTTTCCATCCCGCTGTCCCTCCTGATCACCTTCATCGGGATCTCGGCCACGGGCTACTCGTTGAACATCCTGACGCTGGGTGCGTTGACCATTGCGATTGGCCGCGTGGTGGACGACTCGATCGTGGTCATTGAGAACATCAAGCGGCACTTGAGCTACGGCGAGCCCAAGCTGACGGCGATCGTCACCTCCATCCGGGAAGTCGCCGGCGCAATTACCGCCTCCACCCTCACCACTGTGGCGGTCTTCCTGCCCATCGCCTTCGTGGGCGATCTCGCCGGTGAACTGTTCCGGCCGTTTGCCTTGACGGTCACCATCGCCCTGCTGTCCTCCCTGCTCGTTTCGCTGACGATCGTTCCCGTGCTCGCCTATTGGTTCCTCGCTGCGCCGGCCAGGGAAGCCGCGGAGCCAACCGCCACCACTGCCGAGCAGGCCAGGGAAGCCGAGCAGCGGACCCGGCTCCAGCGTGGGTACCTGCCCATACTTGCCAAGACGCAGAAGCACCCGGTCGTCACCCTTACCGCCGCCGTCCTGATCCTCGTGGCCACCGCGGCGGCGTCTCCCCTGCTGGCCACGGACCTGCTGGGCCGGTCCGGAGAGAACAGCATGACGGTGCGCCAGGTCCTCCCGGCCGGCACCAGCCTTGAGGCGACCAGCCAGGAAGCCGGCAAAGTGGAGGACATCCTGCGGGGCACGGAGGGCATCAAGGACGTCCAGGTGACCTCCGGCAACGCGCAAACAGGCTTTGCGGCCCTGACATCCACCGGCGCTTCGAATTCGACCTTCACCATCGTCACCGACGAGAAGGCCAACCAGAAGAAGCTCCAGGACGACGTCCGGGCCAAGCTGGCCGATGCAGCGGGCAAGATCACCGTTGGCTCACAGCAGGGTGGCTTCGGCACGTCCTCCACGGTGGACATCACCATCAAGGCGGCCAATTCCGCCGATCTGCAAACAGCCAGCGACGCGATGGTGAAAGCAATGGACGGGGTGCCGGGAAGTACGGAAGTCTCCACCAACCTCGCAGCCAGCCAACCCGTGGTCCAGGTCCGGGTGGACCGGGCCAAAACCGTGGCCGCAGGACTGACCGAGGAACAGGTGGGAGCCTTCCTCGCCTCGACGGTCAGCCCCCTTCCGGCCGGTACGGTCCGGATCAGCACCAACGATTTCCCGGTCCAGATCGGCAAGGGCACCCGCTTTACGAGCATTGCCGCGGTCAAGGCGGTCCAGCTGCCCACGGCGCGGGGTCCGGTGGCGCTCGACTCCATTGCCGCCGTCGAGCAGGTGGACACTCCGGTGTCCATCACCAGCAGCAACGGCCAGCGCACCGCGAAGGTGACCGTGACGCCGTCGGGCTCCAACCTGGGCAGCGTCAGCGCCGCGGTGCAGGAGCGGCTGGCCTCCGTACAGCTGCCGGCCGGTGTCACGGCCGCCATCGGCGGGGCCACGACACAGCAGGCCGAGTCGTTCAGGCAGCTGGGCCTGGCCCTCCTGGCGGCAATCGCGATTGTCTACGTCATTATGGTGGCGGCCTTCAAGTCGCTCATCCAGCCCCTGATCCTGCTGGTCTCGGTGCCCTTCGCCGCAACAGGGGCCGTGGGGCTTCTGCTGTTGACGGGTGTTCCGCTGGGCCTCCCCTCGCTGATCGGCATGCTGATGCTGGTGGGGATCGTGGTGACCAACGCCATCGTGCTGATTGACCTCATTAACCAATACCGGAAACCGCACGATGGAAGGCCGGGGATGAGCGTCGCGGACGCCATCACCCACGGTGCCCGGCAGCGCCTGCGTCCCATCCTTATGACCGCCCTGGCCACGGTGTTTGCCTTGACTCCCATGGCCCTGGGCCTGACGGGCGGCGGGGGGTTCATTTCACAGCCGTTGGCCATCGTGGTGATCGGCGGCCTGGTCTCGTCCACGGCGCTGACGCTGGTTCTGGTGCCGGTCCTCTACAAACTGGTGGAAGGCCGCCGGGAGAAGAAGGAGCTCCAGAAGGCCCTCCAACAGAAGCCTGAACCGGCAAAGGGCAACGGCGGAGACGGCGACTTCGGCGACTGGACCACGGGTGCCGTACCGCGGGTCACCGGCAGGCGGGCCGCCCACAACCCCGCGGAATAGCCGCATTCTCCAAACAGGCAACAACAGGACAGGGCCGGGAACATTTCCCGGCCCTGTCCTGTTACAGGCAGTGATAGATGCAAATGCATCTAGTTTCAAGTACACTGTTGAGCAGGGCCCGGGACTTCGGGCAGGGAGAAAGGCACATCATGCAGATCGGCGTTTTCAGCGTCAGCGACATCACCACCGACCCCACCACGGGCCGCACGCCCACGGAGAACGAGCGCATCAAGGCCTCCGTGGCCATCGCCAAGAAGGTCGAAGAAATCGGCATGGATGTCTACGCCATCGGCGAGCACCACAACCGGCCGTTCTTCTCCTCCTCCCCCACCACCACGCTGGCCTACATCGCAGCACAGACCGAGCGGATTACGCTCTCCACGGCAACCACGCTGATCACCACCAATGATCCCGTGAAGATCGCCGAGGACTTCGCCATGCTGCAGCACCTGTCCGATGGCAGGGTGGACCTGGTCCTTGGCCGCGGCAACACCGCCCCGGTCTACCCTTGGTTCGGCAAGAACATCCAGGACGGGATCGAGCTTGCGATCGAGAACTACAGCCTGCTCCGCAAGCTGTGGGACGAGGACACGGTCAACTGGTCCGGCAAGTTCCGCACGCCGCTGCAGAACTTCACGTCCACCCCGCGTCCGCTCGACGGCGTGGCTCCCTTCGTGTGGCACGGTTCCATCCGCACGCCGCAGATCGCCGAAGTGGCCGCATACTACGGCGACGGTTTCTTCGCCAACAACATCTTCTGGCCCAAGGAGCACTACCAGCAGCTGATTGGCCTCTACCGTGAGCGCTACGAACACTACGGCCACGGCAAGGCAGACCAGGCGATTGTCGGGTTGGGTGGCCAGTTCTTCATGAAGAAGAACTCGCAGGACGCCGTGAAGGAATTCCGCCCGTACTTCGACAACGCACCGGTCTACGGCCACGGTCCGTCACTGGAGGACTTCACCTCGCAGACGCCCCTGACCGTGGGCAGCCCGCAGGAAGTGATCGAGAAGACCCTCACGTTCCGGGAATTCTTCGGCGACTACCAGCGGCAGCTGTTCCTGATCGACCACGCCGGTCTCCCGCTGAAGACGGTCCTGGAGCAACTGGACCTCTTTGGCGAGGAAGTCCTTCCGGTGCTGCGCAAGGAGTACGCTGACTCGAAGCCGGCACATGTGCCCGACGCTCCAACCCACGCCTCGCGAGTGGCCGCCGCCTTGGAGGCCAGCGTCAGCGAATCCGCCCAGGCCGGAACCGCGGGACGGGAATCCTGATGTCCGGCCCAACAGCCACTGCTTCTTCGGCCGTCCGCCTCGCCGCCGAAACCTGGGAGTCCTTGTTCCGCTCCCAGGTGGCGGTGATGCGCAAGCTGCAATCGGGTCCTGCCTTCAAGGCGCTGCCCGTCAAGGAGTACGACGTCCTGTTCACCCTCTCGCGCTGCCCTTCGGGCCAGCTGCGCCAGAACGAGATCAACGACAAGGTCCTCTTAAGCCAATCCAGCCTCAGCCGGCTGATCGACCGGCTGGAGAAGCGCGGCCTGGTGGAGCGGACAGCAGCGCCCGACGACGGCCGGGGAGTCCTGCTCTCCCTCACCGAAGCGGGCAGGGAGTTGCAAAAAAGCATCGGCCGCGAGCACGTGCGGGACATTGCCCACCTGGTGGCCCCTGCCTTGACTGCCGAGGAACAGCGGGAGCTCCTCCGCCTGACGGAGAAGCTGCGGGCGTCCGTGGCCGGCCATCCTGTGGCAGGCGGGAAGTAGTCAGCCCAAGGTGACGTGCTGCCCGGGGTCTTCCCCGGGCAGTTCGCCGTTAACCTCTGCACTGACCTTCAGCGTCTTGAGGGAGAGGCTGCCCCCAACCGTGGACAGGAACGCCGTGTCCGAGGAGTCCCTTCCGGCCGTAATCCGCAGCATGGCTTCGCGCGGCGCCAGCCCGGTGGGATCGATGACCTGCCAGCCACCATCGATGTACGCCTCGGCAACGGCGTGGAAATCCATGGGACTCAGGCCCGGGGCGTACACGGCCGCCAGGCGCGCGGGCACGTCCTTGGACCGCAGGAGGGCGATGGCCAGGTGCGCGAAGTCGCGGCACACGCCGCGGCGGTGCAGGAGCGTCTCCACCGCACCGTCCGTGCCACGCGACGAGCCGCTGACGTAGCGCAGCTCCCCGTGGACCCAGTTGCGCACGGCTGAGAGGAGTTCCGTCCCGTGCAGGCCGCCAAACTCGGCATAGGAGGTAGGAAGCAGCCTGTCCGACTCCGCGTACCGGCTCGGGCGGACATAGCGGATCAGTTCCATCGGCCCGGAGGCATCGGGTTCCCCCCTTCCCACCACGGTGGCTTGGTAGTCCACAGTGACTTCGCTAGGCTCCGCGAACTCCATGTAGTGGAAGCGTCCGCCGTGATGGTCCGCAAGCTCGGCGAACGGGACATCATTGCCGTCACTGGTGATGGAGAGCGTTTCGCTCAGGGATTCGTAGCCGGGGTTGCGGGCCACGGCAATGGCCATGGCAACCTTGGTGTTCGCGACGGTCTTGAAAACGAGCTTGGCAGCTACGTTGCGTTCCATTGATCTCCGGGATGGTTGCGGCGGGACACCCCATGCCGCCATGCGTGTATCGGCCAACAGCAGGACTACAGATTGACCTTCAGAGACAGTAGCATCCGCTGGACGTTTGCGAATTCGGCACCATGCGCCACGTACTTAGCGGCCAGGTCCAAGGTGTCGAAGGACTTGGCGGGCGCCACCTTCTCATCCACGGCGAACGCGTGCAGCGCGGTGACGTCCCCAAAAGCAATATCCCCCTTGCCGGCAGGACCCTGCACGCGGTTACGAAGCTCGCAGGACTGACCATCCGCGCCGGCCACCACATTGGTGATGCCGAACGAGCCGAAGAACTTGTACCCCTGGATGACCCTGAACACCACGCGGGGTTCGATCGTGCCGGAACCCCCGGAGTGCGGCACATCGAGGGGAACGCTGCTGATCACCACATAGGGTTTGGCCTGCCCCACGGGGCAATCCGCGGGAGCAGCGGCGGGCAGACCTGTTTGCAGGGTTGCCACGTACCTTCCGGCGGCGTCCTTCACCTCCACTTTCAAAGCACCGGGAAGGGAACCTGCATCCGGAGCCACAGATTGCACGATCCACTCCTGGGGTACCTCGAAGCTGACGCTTTTCGCCGGATCGGTGTAGGTCTTCCAGGACAATGCCGTGGGTACGGCCTCCGGCGACGCGGAACCGCCGGGAGCCGTGGACGGCAGGCTGCCTCCGGAAGGCGGTGCCGGCGTCGTGCTTTCGCCCGACGGCGACGCGGGCACGGTACCGGACTCCGAGCTGTTGGGCCGCGCCGTGGCGGTGTCCGAAACCTGGGGACCCTTGTTCTGGGCCGTGCAGGCTGTCGTCCCGGCCACAAGGACCACGACGGCGGCAGCCAGGGCGGCGATCCGGCCGGCGACGGTGATGGGTTTTGTCATCCCCTCCATGGGGAAAGCCTATCCGGCGCAGGTCCCGCGACACGCACAGGACTAGGCTGTGGACATGGCTCCCGAAAATACCGACGAATTTTCCGAGTTCGACGACGACATCCCCACCCTGTCCGCAGTGGACGTCGCCGACTGGCGCCTGCGGACCTTCGCGCTGTACCACCATGTGCGGCAGTTGGCGGCGCACGACCCCTTCGACGCCCACAACTACTGGCGGCAGGAGCGGGACCGCATGTTCGCCACCCACCCGGCCTCGGCGCTGACGGATGACGTCAAAGCCTCCTTCTCCGGGCTGCGGACCGCAGACTACGATCCCGCCTTCCGTTTGTACGTTCCGTTGTCGCCGGAGGGCGAAGGACAGGAAATGAACGTGTCCACGGGGACGGACGGTGTTGTTCCTTTCGTCCGTATCGGCACTTTCGAGCTTCCGGGACTCGGTTCCCTGGCCGCTTGGCGCCTGCGCAGCTACGGCGGCGGAATCTTCGTACCTTTCCGGGACGCCACGGCAGGGAAGGACGGTGGGAGCTACGGAGCGGGGCGGTACCTCCTGGACACCATCAAGGGAGCCTTCCACGGAGTCCGCCGCAGCGGCGAAGAGCAGGAGTTCGTAGTGGACTTCAACTTCGCCTACAACCCCTCGTGCGCCTACAACGAAGCGTGGGCGTGTCCACTCGCGGGCCCGGCCAACCGGCTCGCCTCTGAGATCCCCGTCGGGGAGCTTTACGTACCCGCTTAGTGCTCTTGCAGCGGTCCGTGGTCCGGCGGAGGCGGCGGTGGACCGGGAGGTCCACCATGTCCATGCGGTGGTCGCGGCGGGCCGGGCACCGGTGGGGGTGGTGGAACAGCACCCGGCACGTGCTTGCGCAGATGAGGCGGCGGAACCGGGTGGCGCAGGGGTGGCGGCGCCGGGTGTCCCTGCGGCTGTACGGGCAGGCGATCGCCCGATTCCGAACCGCCCTTGTCGACCTCCGGCGCGGCTGCAGGTCCGCCGTCAGCGCCTGATGTCCCGGACGTCGACGCCGTGGCATCCTGGCCCGATCCAACCAAGGCAAAGTACTCGTAGAGTTCCTTCTCCTGGCCTTCAGTGATGACTCCCCGGTCGTTGTCGATCCTGGGTCCCTTTTCCACCTGGTCCTTGACCACGGCCAGCTTGATGGTGGAGTCCTCAACCTCGGCACCGGCCAACGGCGCGAACGATTCTGAGAGGCCGAAGAAACCCGTCCGAACCGTGACGAAGGCCGGGTCGCCCGACTCGCCACTCAGGAAAATCTGTTCCACCGAACCGATCTTCACTCCGGCGGAGTCCACTACTGTCCCGCCGTTGGCCACAATGTTGTCCAGGTCCTCAAGACTGAGCATGGTTCATTGTGCCGCACCGAAGACCTGTGCCGCACCAACGGCGAGCGCCAGGAGTGCCACAGCTGCCACAACCGTCAACGGCGCCACGATCAAGCCGAACAACGCGTAGCCACGCCAGCTGATGCGGACATTCATCTTGGTGAGGCGGTCGTGCCACAACAAGGTGGCCAGGGAAGCCCACGGCGTGATGAGGGGCCCGGCATTGACGCCGATGAGCAGTGCACCCGTCCGCAACGGGGACCCGGCCAGAGGCTCAGCCAGCAGGTAGGCAGGGAGGTTGTTCACGATGTTGGACCCCAGGGCTCCCGTGGCGGCCAGCCTGAGCAGGTCCACGAAGCCTTCTCCTTGGCCGGAAAACTGTCCGATGAGCGCAGGCAAGCCAAGGTAGCGAGTGGCTTCCACCACCAGGAACAGGCCCGCGGCGAACAGGAGCAAGGACCACGGCACCAGCTGGATGGTGAGTGACCGGCGACGCCGGATGGCAAACATCACGAGCAGCACAACGGCGGCCGCTGTCGCTGAGAGCCAGAGCGGAAGCCCCGAAACCAAGGCGGGAAGCAGCAGCGCCAGGACGATGGCCGACGCAAGCAGCAGCACCCGGTCCGTCGGCTGCCCGGAGGTCCCGGCGTCGGGCTTGATCTTGTTCACGGGAACCCGCGCATAGGTGCGCCGCAGGTCCCGCCGGAACACGATGGCGATGAAGGCCAGCGGCACCACGATGGCTGCCAGCGAAGGCGCCCACATGAGCGCGGCGAAGCCGGCAGGGCTGATGCCACCCAGGTTGTGCTGTGCAAGGAGGTTTGTCAGGTTGGACACCGGCAACAGCAGGCTCGCGGTGTTCGCCAGCCACACGGTGGCCAAGGCAAACGGCAGGACCGGGAGTCCGGTCCGCCTGGTGACCGTCACGACCACCGGTGTCAGCAGCACGGCCGTGGTGTCGATGGACAGGAAGATGGTGCTCAGGATGGCGAGCACGGCCAGGAGCAGCCATAAGGCGTAGCTCCGACCACGGCCCCAGTGCCGGAGCCTGCCTGCGATCCATTGGAAAACACCGGCCTCGCTGGCCAGTTCCGTGACAACGGTCATCGCGGCAACAAACCCCATGATGGGAGCCACCCGGTCCACGAGCACGCCCACTTGGTCCCATGGCAGAATTCCCGTTGCCGCGGCAATGCCACCGGCAACCAGCAGGACCGCACCAATGATCGCCAGACGCATGGAACGGATTCTAAGCCCGTGTACTGTGCTCAACCTGCCTGCCGCACGGGAACCGCGTCACACTACCGTAAGCAATGGCGCCCCCAGGGCCGTTGCCCGCAGCCTAGCCTTGAACCATGACCAGATTCCGGAGTCTTGTCCGGGCACACAAGACAGCCACTGTCCTGGCGGGAGCTGCAGTGGCCGTGGCCATAGTGGTGGGGGCAGCACTGTTCCAGCCGTGGCGGCTCTTCACCAGCAGCAGCCTGGACGAAGCACTCCCGGCCGCCCCGGTGGCCGCGAGCTCATCGCCGGTGACGCTTGCTTCTGCTGTCCCGACCGGAACGCCCACGCCAAGCGGACCGATGATCGTCAGTTCGGGCACGTTCCAATCCCAGGAACACGAGACCACGGGCGCTGCCCGGTTGCTGAAGCTCCCGGATGGCAGCCACGTGCTCCGCCTGGAAAATCTGGCCAGCAGCGACGGGCCGGATGTCAAGGTGTGGTTGAGCAGCCTGGAGGCGGGCGGCGATTGGTTCAAGTACCGCTCAGGCCGCTATGTGGACCTCGGTCCGGTCAAGGCCACGCACGGAAACCACAATTACGACATTCCTGCAGGAACCGATGTGGCCGGGCTGACATCGGTGGTCCTTTGGTGCGACCGATTCAGCGTCGCTTTCGGATCGGCCCCGCTCGCCTGAGACCCGCACGAGTCGTTGTGGGGCCCGCACTGCGTGCCCAGGCTGCGACGTGGGGCGTAAAACGGCCCTGGTAATGCATGGGAGGACGTAGGATGTCTTCATGACCACCTCGCTTCCCCGCCGCATCGCCCGCATCCGGCCCCTTGAACCCCAGACGCCGGATGAACAGTTCTTCGCGTCCAACAATGACAAGGACTTCGATTCGGACGCCGGACAGCAGTGGACGCTCATCGAAACCCCCTTCCCCGGATCACGCGCCAACGCGGCCAGTCCGGCCCGGTCCGGCTGGGAAACCGGCACGGTGGTGCACCAGGACCTCTTCACCTTCCTGGCTCCTTCGGTTCCGGCCAACGTGTTCGGCATGGCCCACAACACGGGCCAGCCCGGACGCGACCTGCCACCCCAGGCCTTCCACAAGGCGGCCACGAGCGTGATCGGACCGGATGAGGCCATCCAGCTCAGTTCCACCGTGGGCTATGTGGACCCGGAGGCCGAGCTGACCATCGTGGTCGGCCGGATAGCGCGGGGCCTGACCCTCGAGACGGCGAGGTCGGCCGTCCTGGGGTTCACCATTGGTAACGATGTCTCCGCCCGCGACCTCCAGAAAACCGATGAACTCTGGATCAGCGCCAAGAGCCAGGACACCTTCACCCCGGCCGGACCATGGATCGTCACCGATCTGGATGATTCAAACCTCGCGATCCGGATCGTCCACAACGGCAAGGAGCTCCAGGCCGCGAGCACGGCGGACCTTGGGTGGAAGGTGGACGAGATCCTGGCCTACCTGACGTCCTTCATGACCCTGTATCCCGGCGACCTGGTTCTCACGGGCTTTCCCGCCGAGTGCGCGCGGATCCAGCCCGGGGACGTCGTGTCGTGCCGGGTGGAGGGGATCGGAGAACTGCGCAACCCGGTGATAGAGGCCACGTGGGAGAACCAGCCGGCTTAATGTGTCAGGCTTAAGCCATGGAGACAGCCGCGGACGCCACTGGACTGCGCCCGTCTCCCCCGGCCAAACCGCCCCGCAAACGCCACCGCGGCCTCTTCAAGTACCCGGTTGTCCGTCAGCTCATCCGCTTCACGGGCGTGGGAATCATGTGCACGGCGAGCTCACTGGGCATCTACGCCCTGCTCCGTCCGTGGATCGATCCCCAGCTCGCCAACGCCGTGGCCTTGATCCTGACCTCGCTCATGAACACCGCGCTGAACCGCCGGCTGACCTTCAAGATCACCGGTGGCAAGAAGCGTGCACAGGACCACCTGAACGGCGTGATCGTGATTGTCATTGCGCTGTTCATCACCGGTGGCAGTTTGGGCGTCCTGCACCTGTTCCGGCCTGACGCCACGGTCAGCGAGGAACTCTGGACCACCACGCTGTCAGGGTTTGTTGCCACAGCAGTGCGGTTCACGCTCCTGCGGCATTGGATCTTCCGCCGCGCCCGCCACGTGTAGCAGCGGACAGGTAGCAGCGGCTCAGGTTTGGGCGAGCTTCCGGACACGCCCGACGGCGGTTTCCACGGCTTCCGCTGCCTGCTCCAGCTCGGCCGGGGTAATGGCGGACGTGACGCTGAAACGGACGGCTGTCTGGGCTGTCTCGGCGTCGAGTCCCAGGGCCAGCAACACAGGCGACGGCGCATCCGAACCGGCGGCACAGGCTGAACCGCTGGAGCACACCACCCCAAGCCGTTCGAGTTCCAAAAGCACCGACTCGCCGCTGGTACCGGGGAAGCAGAAGGACGCTACGGACGGCAGTCGCTTGCTGGGGTGCCCGGTCAGGACGGCATCCGGAACGGTGGCCAGGACTGCCGCGATGAACCGGTCGCGCAAACCGGAGACCCGCAAGGCAGCATCGTTTTGTTCTGCACTGGCCAACGTCAGCGCCGTGGACAGCGCAACGGCCCCTGCCACGTTTTCGGTTCCCGAGCGCCGCCCGCGTTCCTGCCCGCCACCATGGACCAGCGGCTCAAGACGCAGTCTGCCCTTGGTGAAGAGCACTCCTGAGCCCTTGGGCGCACCGAGTTTGTGCCCGGACATGCTCAGCGCGTCCACGCCAAGCTCTTTCACGTCCAGGGGCAGCCATCCTGCCGCCTGGACGGCATCGGTGTGGAACGGGACGCCGAGTTCGTGGGCCGCGGCCGCAAGTTCGGCCACGGGTTGCACCGTGCCGACCTCGTTGTTGGCGTACATGATGCTGACCAAGGCCGTCTCCGGGCGCAGCACGCTCTTCAGGGCATCCACGGTAACCAACCCGTCGCCGTCCACCGGAATGACATCCACGGCAAACCCATGGACGCGTTCAAGGTAGCGGGCCGATTCCTCGACCGCCGGATGCTCGACGCCGCTGATCGCCACCCGGTTCACCGCCGGATCGGCAGCCTGCCGGGCCAACGCGATGCCTTTGACGGCCAGGTTGTCCGCTTCGGTCCCGCCCGAAGTGAAGGTCACCTCGCCGGCGCGGCAGTTCAGGACCTTGGCGACGGCGGAGCGGGCGGCTGCGAGCGCCGTCGCCGCTGCTTCACCCAGGCTGTGGTGGCTGGAGGGGTTGCCGAAGTCGCCGCTGAGGTACGGCCACATGGCTTCGAGTACCTCGCGGCGGACGGGGGTGGTGGCAGCGGCATCGAGGAAAATCACGGAAGGTTCAGTTCGAGTTCGACGTCAAGGCCGAGGTCGAGGGCAGCGACACTGTGTGTGAGGGCACCCACGGAGATGACGTCCACTCCGGTCGCTGCGATTTCGGCCACGGTGGCGAGGTTGACGTTGCCGCTGGCCTCGACGATCGCCCGCCCGTCCACCTGCTTCACGCCGGCGCGAAGCTCCTCAGTGGTGAAGTTGTCCAGCATGATAGTGTCCACTCCCGCCGCCAGGACAGGCTCAATCTGCTCAGCCCTGTCTACTTCCACTTCGAAGTGGGTGGTGTGTCCCAACTGTTCCTTGGCCGCCAGCAGCAACCCGGTGAGCTTGGTGGAGTCTCCACCGGTCATGACCGCCAGGTGGTTGTCCTTGGCCAGGACGGCGTCGGAGAGGCTGTAGCGGTGGTTCGCTCCCCCGCCGCATCGCACGGCGTAGCGTTCCAGCACGCGGAGTCCGGGGGTGGTCTTGCGGGTATCGGTGATCCTTGCGCGGGTGCCTTCAACGAGCCGGACGAACTCTGCGGTCTTGGTGGCGATGGCGCTCATGCGCTGGACCAGGTTGAGCCCCACGCGTTCTGCCAACAGGACCGAACGGGCACTGCCGCTGACCCGCGCGAGGTGCGCACCGGCGTCGAACGCTTCACCGTCGGCGAGCAGCAACTGGACATCGGTATCAGGGTCGATGAGCTTCATGGCATCGCGGAAGACCGTGCCGCCGCTGAGCACACCGGCCACACGGGCATTGAGCACTGCGGTGGCACGGGCATCTGCGGGGATCAGCACTTGCGAGGTGATGTCCCCGTTGGGCGCATCTTCGCCGAAGGCACGCTCAAGGATGTCCCGCACGGCTGCGGCGGGGAGGGTCAGGTTAGTCATGGACGAGGCTCGCTTTCCGGCTCATGGTGTAACGCTTGTCAGAATCGTCGACGGCGGCAGGTTCGCTCACGCTGTCGCTGCGGTAGTGCGCTCCAAGGGATCCCCGGCGCTCCCGCGCGGCATGCACCAGCAATTGGGCCGCCAACAGCAGGTTGGCATCCTCGTGCTCGCGCACCACCAAGGACCCAGCCCCACCCAAAGGCAGAACCTCCTCAGCCCAGGCCGCAAGCTGCACGGCGGCTTCCCGGAGCAAAGCCCCGCTGCGAAGCACGCCGGCCTTCGCGGTCATCAACCGCCGCAACGCACCCCTCGAAAACGGCTCACCGCCTGCAAACGAAGCCTCAATCGGCCCAGGCCCGGGCACCGACTCGAACTGCCAGGAGACAGGGGCGCTGGTGTTGTTCCCGGCGCCATCCAGCGGTGCTGGAGGCCCCGAAAGCGCCGTTGTCGCTGGTTTGGGTGACCTGCCGTCGTCGGCTGGCGGGGTCCCGGCAGCGTGCGTAAAAGCGAGGCCGCCCGCGGCCGAGTTAGCACGCAGAGGGATCGCGTCAGCCGCCCCACGGAAGGCCCCCACGAATACGCCCACGGCGCGCCGCGCAAACACGAGCCCCTCAAGCAAAGAGTTGCTGGCCAAACGATTAGCCCCTTGCACGCCGGTACAAGCAACCTCACCCGCAGCGTACAGCCCCGGAACAGTAGTGCGGCCGAACAGGTCCGTCACCACCCCACCCATCCAGTAGTGCGCCGCCGGTGCCACGGGAACGCGCTCCTTGGTCCAGTCGATGCCGGCCTGGCGGGTCCGTTGGCTGATAGTGGGGAAGCGCTTCTCCAGGAAGCCGGCGCCGCGCGCTTTCTCCACCACGGTGGCATCGAGGAAGACGTGTCCGT
Organism: Paenarthrobacter sp. NPDC090520; assembly: GCF_044769205.1. Lineage (NCBI taxonomy): Bacteria > Bacillati > Actinomycetota > Actinomycetes > Micrococcales > Micrococcaceae > Paenarthrobacter > Paenarthrobacter sp. NPDC090520. Next base: position 434,234 of record NZ_JBIVXM010000001.1, on the reverse strand, counting down.
TGGGATCTCCGAGGGCCGCCAGGTGGAGGGCGATGCTGCGCGACACGACGTCCCGCGGAGCAAGCTCCGCATCGGGGTGGTAGTCGCCCATGAACCGTTGGCCATGGACGTCCACCAGGACGGCACCTTCGCCGCGGACTGCTTCGGAAATCAACAGCGGATCGGCGCCTGCCCGGGTTCCGGCAGGAGGAACCATGCAGGTGGGGTGGAACTGGAAAAATTCCAGGTCGGTCACCGCAGCACCCGCACGCCAGGCCAAGGCCAACCCGTCGGCGGTGGCTACGGAGGGATTGGTGGTCTGGGAGAAGAGTTGCCCTGCGCCCCCGGTGGCAAGGAGCACGGCGTCGGCCATGAGCCTCGATTCCCGCCCGTTGCGAAGGTAACTGAGGCCCGTAACCGTGCGCCCGGATGCACCTTCATCGGTGAGCAGCGCCGTGACCTGCGCGTGGCCTTTCACCGTCAGCCTGCCCTCGGCTTGGAACGCAAGCACGGTGCGGATGAGTGCGTCCGCTACCCGGGCACCGGTGGCGTCGCCGCCGGCGTGCAGGATGCGCGGTGCGGAATGGGCGGCTTCGAGCCCCAGGGCGGGGTCGCCGTCGTCGTCCAGGTCGAAACTCACACCGAAGCGCACCAGGCCGGCCATGTCCAGCCGCGCCTCGGTGCACAATACCCGGACCGCTTCCGGGTCACAGTGACCCGCGCCGGCCTTGAGCGTATCGGCGATGTGGGCTGCCACGGTGTCTCCCGGAGCGGGTTCGTCCAGGACGGCGGAGATGCCGCCCTGGGCGAACCAGGTGTTGCTGTCCTCCAGGGCGCCTTTGGTGAGCAGGACGACGTCGGTCCCCGCCTCGGCAGCGAGCAGCGCGGCGTACAGTCCCGCAATACCACTGCCAACGACAACGAGTCGCCGTGGAGCGGAGGGGCCGGAGAGGCTCGACGTTCGGGGTGTCGAGGTCATGTGGGGCTCGATTCGGCTAGTCCGGTGAACCGGTGTTCCTGTGCCTTGCTGAAGGCAGCATGTTTATGCGGGCTTGGCGGCCAACATGCGCTCCAGCGCAACCTTGGCGTTGTCCTGCACGGTGTCGTCCACGGTGATGCGGTTGACGATGCGTCCTGCCACGAGCTCCTCAAGCACCCAGGCGAGGTAGCCGGGGTGGATGCGGTACATCGTGGAGCACGGGCAAATAACGGGGTCCAGGCAGAAGATGGTGTGCTGCGGGTTTTCCGCTGCCAGCCGGTTCACCATGTTGATCTCGGTGCCGATGGCGAACGTGGTGGGTTCGGTGGCGGCCGCGATGGCCTTCTTGATGAAGTCGGTGGACCCTGCGGAGTCTGCCGCGTCCACTACTTCCATGGGGCACTCGGGGTGCACGATCACGTTTACGCCTGGGTAATCCTGGCGCGCCTTCTCGATCTGGCCTACGTTGAAGCGCTTGTGGACGGAGCAGAATCCGTGCCAGAGGATCACGCGGGAATCCAGCAGGGTCTGTTCGTCGTTACCGCCCAGTTCCTTGCGGGGGTTCCACATGGGCATCTGCTCCAGCGGCACGCCCAGGGCCTTCGCGGTGTTCCGGCCCAGGTGCTGGTCGGGGAAAAACAGGACGCGCTGGCCACGTTCGAACGCCCATTCCAGCACCACCTTGGCGTTCGAGGACGTGCAGACGATCCCGCCGTTGCGTCCACAAAATGCCTTGAGGGCGGCAGAGGAGTTCATGTAGGTGACGGGAATGACCGGCACGCGTCCATCGGCATCGGTTTCCGTGCCGAAGATTTCCTCGAGCTGTTCCCAGCATTCCTCCACGGAATCCTCGTCGGCCATGTCCGCCATGGAGCAACCTGCTGCGAGGTTGGGCAGGATGACTGCCTGTTCGGGCGTGGAGAGTATGTCCGCGGTCTCTGCCATGAAGTGCACGCCGCAGAAGATGATGGCTTCGGCGTCAGGTTTGGTGAGGGCGGCGTTGGCGAGCTGGAAGGAGTCGCCCACGAAGTCCGCGTACTGGACCACTTCGTCGCGCTGGTAGAAGTGTCCCAGGATCACGGCGCGCTCCCCCAGGGCCTCCTTGGCCGCGCGGATCCGCTGGTCGAGTTCAGCCTCTGAGGCCCGCTTGTACTCCTCGGGAAGCTGACCCTGTCGCGGCGTTGTCTTGGGGGCGACATCGCTGCTGGAGGCGCCCGGACCGTAGGCGGGCATGCCCGCGAGGGACTCGGCGAGGTCGTACTCCCAAGGGCCCTTGGCAAGGGCCGGGCTGCAGGTTGCGCCCGCGCGGGACAGGCCGTTCTCGGCTTCTTCGCGCGTGATCAGCTGGACGGCAGTGTTGACGCTGCTCATGGTGTACTCCTGTTATCTGGCCCGAGGCCGGGTGTGCCGGTGAAGCGGTAGAGGCGTGGCGGACGGTGTTTTCCGCCTTGCAGGTATTCACCGGTTTCTTCGATGTCCGGTGTGGCTTTGATTTGCCGGCGGAAGTTCGCCGGATCAAGCTGGCGGTCCAGGACGGCCTCGTAGACCTCGCGGACCTGCGCCAGGGTGAAGAATTCGCCCAGCAGGTGGTAGGCGATGGAACCGTAGGCCATTTTGTTGCGGAGACGCCACAGGGCGTAGTCCACAATCGCGTTGTGGTCGAAGGCGAGCTCCCCCAATCGGTCCGCCCGGAACCATTTCACGTTCTCCGATTCGTCGGCGAGCGCGGCCTGGGTGGGCTGCACCAGGGCCCAGTAAACGATCGAGACCACGCGCTGGCTGGGCGAGCGGTGCAAGCCCCCAAAGGCGTACAGCTGCTCTAGGTACTCGGGCACCAGGCCGGTGGTGTCGCGGAGGTTGCGGGCCGCGGCATCCTGGAGGGATTCGTCATGGGCCAACGGTCCGCCGGGCAGGGCCCACTGGTCCTTGTACGGCTCGCGGATCCGCCGCACCAACGGCAGCCACAGCGTCGGGCGGCCTGTCTTTTCGCTGGGCCTGAGGGCGAAGATCACCGTGGATATGGCCAACGACGGCGGTGCGAGCCGTCGCTCGGCGACGTTGGCTGAGTTGACGTTCACGGCTTCACCTCGCTTCGTCGCCGCTGGAACCTTCTGTTCCGGATTAGTTAAAGTCAGATTGACTAGAACTAATGGTACGACTCGAAGGGCGAAGGGCAAAATGCTTTTCGTCACACAGGCTTCGCAGCGGACTCCATGAGCGGGAGGGTGCGTCCCTGGATGTGGCTGTTCAGCACGATCACCGAAGAACACCTGACCACGGACTTGGTGGCGATCATGGCGTCGAGGACCCGCTGCATATCCGGATTGGAGCGCGCGGCGATCCGCACCATGAGATCCGAGTTACCGGTGACGGTATGGACTTCGATGATCTCCGGGATGGCACTGAGGCCTTCGATGATGGCGTCATGACCGATCTCCTGCGTAATGGTGACCGAGCAAAACGCCACCACCGGGAATCCGAAGTTTGCCGGGTCCGGCTGCGGCACCCACGAGCCGATGACGCCGTTCTCGATCATGCGGTCAATGCGGGATTGCACCGTTGCCCGCGCCACCTTCAGGACCCGCGACGCCTCCAGGACAGAGGATCGCGGCGAATCCGTGAAGAAACGTACAATTTTTGCATCAAGAGCATCGACCAGCATCAAAGTTCCTGTCCCCGGGGAGCCTTACCCATCACATCGCCACAGCAAAAAGTGATGTATCTTACAAACTGCGAGAATTATTCCACGGCTCTTGCTGCGTCGTCGACGCCCCGCGCGCCCAGCCCACAAAGCAGGCACGCCAACACCCGTATGAAATCCATAGAAGGTAGACACGTATGACAACGAAGTCCATCGCGGCTCCTGCATCGAAATCCGGCCTCGGCCACTCCCTGAAGCCACGCCAGCTCACCATGATGGGCCTGGGCAGCGCGATTGGAGCAGGACTTTTCCTCGGATCGGGCGCAGGTGTCCAAGCGGCCGGTCCGGCGGTCCTGGTTTCCTATCTCGTGGCCGGGACCCTGATCATCCTGGTGATGTGGGCCCTTGGCGAGATGGCGGCGGCCAACCCGAACAGTGGTGCCTTCTCCGTCTACGCCGAGAAGGCCATGGGCAAGACCGCCGGCGGCACCATCGGTTGGCTGTGGTGGCTGCAGTTGGTGGTGGTGATTGCGGCCGAAGCCCTCGGGGCCGCGGGACTCCTCTTCTCCGTCTGGCCGGTCATCCCGGTGTGGGTCCTCGCGCTGGTGTTCATGGTGGTCTTCACAGGCATCAACCTGGTGGGCGTGCGCAACTTCGGAGAGTTCGAGTTCTGGTTCGCCATCCTCAAGGTGGCCGCAATCGTCATCTTCCTGCTCATTGGCGCAGCGCTCCTCTTCGGTTGGCTGCCGAATGTCACCTCTCCGGGCCTCGCAAACTTCGGAAACTTCGCACCCCACGGCCTGGACGGCATCGCGGCAGCGCTCTTCGTGGTCATCTTCGCCTTCGGCGGCACCGAAATCGTCAGCGTCGCCGCAGCGGAAACGGAGAACCCCGCGCACAGTGTCGGCAAGGCCATACGGACCGTCGTGTGGCGGATCCTGGTTTTCTACATCGGCTCGGTTTTCGTTATCGCAGCGATCCTGCCAGTGGGATCCGAAGGCCTGAAGTCTCCGTTTGCCGGTGTCCTGGACCTCGCGGGCATCCCCGGTGCCGGCGCAGCCATCACCCTCGTTGCGGTTGTTGCCCTGCTGTCAGCGCTGAACGCCAACCTTTACGGTGCGTCCCGCATGGTGTTCTCGCTCTCCGAGCGCGGCGAAGCGCCGCGCTTCCTGTCGCGGATCAACGGCTCCAAGGTGCCGGTTGCCGCCGTCGGGATTTCGGTTGCCTTCGGCTTCGTCGCCACGGTGCTGGAACTGCTGTTCCCGGACAAGGTTCTGCCGGCCCTCCTGAACCTGGTGGGCTCCACGTGCCTGGTGGTCTGGGGTACCGCGCTGGTTTCCCAGCTCATTCTTCGCCGCCGGGCAGACCGAGACGGCACGGAACTTCCCCTTCGCATGAAGGGCTTCCCGGCGCTGACCATCCTTGGTCTCGTCCTCCTGGGCATCATCTTCGCCGTTGGCTTCGCCAATCCGGAGAGCGCCGGCCAACTGTTCGGCACCGCGGTGTTGATCCTCGTGATCGCGCTCGGCTGCTTCCTCAACGCCCGCGCCAAAGCGGGCCGGGTGGATCATTCCGTCGAGTAGCCACTTGTCCAGCAAATAAAAGAGGCTCTTTGCAGTTTGTCCTGCAAAGAGCCTCTTTTTGTAGCCATTTTGTACAAACTGTTTGACCAAAACATAGCTGATTGCGCACCCATCGTTCCGGTGACTAGTGTCACAGCCATGACAACCACACCAGTGCTTGCCGCCGTCGAAGGAGACGAGGCACCGCTCACGCACCAGCAGTTGCGGGAGCTGTACACGCTCATGGCCGCTGTCCGCCATCTGGATACCGCTGCCGTCGCTTGGCAACGCCAGGGAATCATCCCCGGCTACGCCCCGGAACTGGGCCAGGAAGCCGCCCAGGTTGGCAGCGGCTACGCCGTGGACCGGACCCGGGACTTCGTCTTCCCCACGTACCGCGAGATGGGCGTTGCCCGTGCCATGGGGTTGGACATGGTGGGCTACATGTCCACCCACAAAGCGACGTGGCACGGCGGAATGTACAACCCGCTCGAATCGCGCTTCGCGCCCATCCAAGCCGTCGTGGCCGGTTCCGTCCTCCATGCCGTTGGCTGGGCCCACGGCCAGACCCTGTCCGGAGAATCCGGAGTGGCGCTGACCTACTTCGGCGACGGGGCATCCTCCCAGGGCGACGTCCACGAGGCCATGAACTTTGCCGCAGTCATGAAGGCCCCGGTGGTGTTCTTCATTCAGAACAACGGCTGGGCCATTTCCGTGCCAACAGAGCGTCAGGTTGCCGGTGGTTCCGTGGCCGCACGCGCTGCCGGATACGGCATGCCCGCAGTGCAGGTGGACGGGAACGACGTAGTGGCGGTCCACGAGGCCACCCGTTCCGCCTTGGCCCACTGCCGCGCGGGCAACGGCCCTGTGGTGATCGAAGCCATGACCTACCGCCGCGGTCCGCACTCCACGGCTGACGATCCCGGCCGCTACCGCACGCTGGACGAGGAACGGCTGGATGCCGGGGAAGACCCGCTTGCACGCTTCCGGCAGCAGCTGCTGGCCGACGGCGTGGCAGACCAGTCCTTCTTCGACGTGGCCCAGCGCCAGGCAGAGGAAGAAGAAGAGGCCATCCGAGCCGGCATCGAAGCCCTCGGACCCCGCCCCGGCGCTGAAATGTTCAGCCTGGTCTTCCAGGAACCCACCCTCGCCCTGCAATCCCAGGCCACCGCGTGGCGGAAGGAGTCCGACCATGTCTGAGACGCTCATGGAAACCAAAACCCGTGTTGAGCACTTGTCCATGCAGCAGGCCCTCAACCGGGCCTTGGACGACGTCCTCGCGGAAGATCCGAAGGCCGTCATCTTCGGCGAAGACTGCGGCAAGCTGGGCGGCGTTTTCCGGATCACCGACGGCCTCCAGGCCAAGCACGGCGAAGGCCGCGTCTTTGACACCCCCTTGGCCGAGTCCGGCATCCTCGGAATGTCCGTCGGCTTGGCCATGGCTGGATTCCACCCCATCCCCGAGGTGCAGTTCGACGGCTTTGCCTACCCGGCCATCAACCAGATCGTCTGCCAGATCGCCAGGATGAACTACCGCAGCCGTGGCACGCTGCCCATGCCCATCACCCTGCGCGTCCCCAGCTTTGGCGGCATCCGCGCTCCCGAGCACCACGGGGAGAGCCTTGAGACCCTGTTCGCCCACGTGCCTGGCCTCAAGGTTGTCTCACCGTCCACCCCGCATGACGCCTACCACCTCCTCAAGTACGCCGCTTCCCGGCCGGACCCGGTGATCTTCATGGAACCGAAGTCCCGCTACTGGCAGAAAGGACCCGTCGACGTCGCCACAGCGGTTCCCGCCGAAGAAACGAACGACGGCGGCAGCCTTACCGGGGCACGCGTAGCGCGGAGGGGACGGCACGTGACGCTCGTGGCCTGGGGCGCCATGGTGGCACGTTGCCTGCAGGTGGCCGAACTGGCCGCCGAAGACGGAATCGACGTCGAAGTCCTGGACCTGCGCTGGCTCAAACCCATCGATGCCGAAGCACTGGCCACCTCCGTTGCGAAGACGCGTCGCGCCGTCGTCGTCCATGAAGCGCCGCTGACCTCGGGCCTGGGCGCCGAAGTCGCCCAACTCATCACCCAGCAATGCTTCGACAGCCTGAAGGCGCCCGTGGAGCGCGTCACCGGGTTTGATGTGCCCTACCCCTCCGGCGACCTGGAGGACGAATACCTGCCCACCATCGACCGCATCCTCTATGGGATCCAACGCGTACTGGAGTACCGCCGTGGCTGAAATTTCCTTCCCCCTCCCCGACCTCGGTGAGGGCCTCATCGAAGCAACCGTCCTGGAATGGCTCGTGGAGCCCGGCCAGCAGGTGGAACGGAACCAACCCCTGGTGGAGGTGGAAACCAGCAAGTCAGCCCTCGAGTTGCCCAGCCCCCAGGCGGGTAAAGTGGTGCGTATTCACGGCGAGCCGGGTGGGACCATCAACGTCGGCGAGCCGCTGATCGTGTTCGAGGTACCGGATGACACCGCCGGGATCGTGGGCACTGTTCCGAAGGACGAAGCACCCAAGCGCCGGGTCCGCCTGAGCGCCGTACTCGATGAGGACTGACATGATGACCGGCAGGCACACAGTGGAACAGCGGCACACCGTTGAAGGCACTGATCCCGAATTGTTCGTCGAAGTCCACGAACCTGCCACGGATGCCGGGTTGCGCCCCGTGCTGTTGATCCACGGATTCTCCTCCTCCAGCAAGCTGAACTGGGGCGACAGCGGCTGGATCACCACCCTCCAGGAAGCGGGCCGGCGGGTCATCACCGTTGATCTGCCCGGCCACGGCCGCAGCCACTCCCCCGAAGACCTGGACTCGTACACGCCCAGCCGGATCCGTGCCGACCTCCTCCAGATAGTGTTCGACGCCGGAGCGCGGCCGCTGCGGGACGGGAACCCTGCCAGCGGTTTGGACATCATCGGATACTCGCTGGGTTCGCGGTTGGCGTGGGAATTCGCCGCCACGCAGCCGGACCTGGTGCACCGCGTGGTGCTGGGCGGGCCCAGCGCCGCCGACCCGCTCGCCGCTTTCGACCTCCCGGCGGCCCAGCGGTACCTGGCCGACGGCACACCAATTGCAGACGAGTCCACAGATGGGCTGCTGAAAATGGCCCGGCTCCTGCCCAGCAACGACCTCTTCGCCATGTTGTCCCTCATCGAAGCCATCAAGGGAGAACCGTTCGACCCGGCAGAAGCCGCTCCCCACATCCCGCTCCTGTTGGTTGCCGGCGAAAAGGACGAGCGCGCGGCCAGTATGCCTCAACTGGCAGAACTGGCGGGGAAGCGCGGCGCCGCAGTGGAAACCCTGGTGGTTCCGGGCCGGACCCACACCAACGTCATCACCAGCCGCGCGTTCAAGGAAGCCGCCGTCCGGTTCCTGGGGGCCTGAGAGGCGTTGGCTGACAGGCCTACCGGGCCAGCCGCTCAGCGTTCAGGCTCATCCGCTCCAGGACACTGACGGCCATGGCGTATTCGTCAATACCGATGCCCATGGACAAATCCAGGCGCGCCTCCTCCACCAGGCGTTGGGCTTGATGGAAGGTTTCCCGGCCGCGATCGCTGAGGGTAAGCCTGTCATCGATCATGGTGATCAACCCCCGGCCAACCAGCGAGGCGAGCTCCCGTTCCCGCAACCGGACATCCGTGCCCCAGAACGGGCTCAGGACCTCGTGCAGTTCGTCCGGCTTCATGGTCGTCTCGGACAGGGCGTTGAGCGTCTGCCACTGGCGCCGGCTCAGCTTGACCCGCGCAAGCGTACTGTCCAACTGCACTTCAAGGGCGGCATCGAGCCGCTTGATCCAATAACCGATGGGCTTGTTCACAAGGCCATGCTTCCAGTGTGACAATCCCCGGGCAAGGATGAACTGTAGGCTTGAACCAGCGCCGGACAACATGGGAATGGGAGCAAATGGGCATGCGTTTCAGGGACCGGGCTGAGGCCGGGCAACGCCTGGCCCAGGGACTCCCCCAGTTCAGGGAACGGCCGGACACCGTGGTGCTGGGCCTGGCCCGCGGCGGCGTACCCATCGCCGCGGCGGCAGCAGCAGAACTGTATCTTCCTTTTGGCGCCGTCCTGGTACGGAAGCTTGGTATCCCCGGCCGGGATGAGACGGCCTTCGGAGCCCTGGCCTGGTGCCAGGGAGACGTTGTCCGGATCGTCAACAGGCAGCTGAAATCGCTGCTCCTGGCGCGAGGCATGTCCGAGTCCGCCCTCGATGCGGTGGAGGCCGCCGAACGCGCTGAACTCAGCCGTCGTGCCGCAGGATACCCAGGCATCAACCACCATCTGCGTGGCAAGAACGTCATCCTGGTGGACGACGGCCTGGCCACGGGCGCCACCATGCGGGCCGCCGTCGAATCGGTCCGCGCGGCAGGTGCCGCCACCGTCGTCGCCGCAGTCCCCGTCGCATCGCTCGAAGCATCAACGTCGCTGTCCCGGGTGTGCGACGCCGTGTTCAGCCTGCACATCCCGGGCAAGTTCCACGCCGTGGGCGCCTTTTACCGGCACTTCGAGCAATTGACGGACGAGGATGTCATGGAATTGCTGAAGGGCACGGAAGGGCATTCCTAGCAACGCAGGAAGGGGCGCAGCTGGTGTGTCGGCTGCGCCCCCTGTTGCTGGTTTCGGCTAGTGGTGCGTGCTGAAGCCGAGCGGACGGCCCTTGGTTTCCTTGGCCAGGATCACCCCTACGGCGGAGATGACGCAGAGGGCCATGATGTAGATGCCTACCGAACCGGACCACTTGGTCTGGTCAAGGAGCAGTTGCGCAATGAAGGGCGCGAAGGCGCCGCCCAGGATCGCGCCCAGGGCGTAGCCGATGGAGATCCCGGAATAGCGGACCTGCGCCGGGAACATTTCGGCATACATCGCGGACATGGGTCCATAGGAGAGTCCGAGGCCGATCGTCAAAACGAACAGCCCCGTCCCGTAAAGCAGGATGTCTTTACTGTCGATCAACGCAAACATGGGAATCATCCAGACGAACACCAGGGCGTAGCCCAGCAGGAACGTCTTGACGCGGCCAATCTTGTCCGAGAGCCAACCGCCCACCATGGTGAAGATGAGCCAACCGAAGGAAGCGATGGTGGTGGCCAGCAGGACTTGCGGCGCGGGCATCTTCAAGGCCTTGGTGGCGTAGGAGATGAAGAATGCGATCAGCAAATAGCCCGCGGCGTTGTTGGCGATGAAGATCAGTGCGGCGAGGATTACTTCCTTCTTGTTCGAGCGGAACAAATCACCCAACGGCGCTTTGCTCTCCGCCTTGCGCTGGGCGATCTCCTTGAACACCGGGCTTTCACCGACCGCTCGCCGGATAAGGTAACCCACCACGATCAGCACCACGGAGAGCAGGAACGGAACGCGCCAGCCCCACGCGTTGAAGTCTTCCTTGGACATGCCCGACTGGAGGAAGAACAGCAGCCCGGTGGCGAGGATCATGCCGATCGGCACGCCGATCTGGGGATAGGCACCGAACAATCCCCGCTTTGGGACTGGCGCGTGCTCCACGGCCATCAGGGCCGCTCCGCCCCATTCACCACCGGCGGAGAACCCCTGGACGACGCGCAGGAAGATCAGGAGCACGGGAGCCCACAAGCCGATGGTTTCGTACGTCGGCAGCAGGCCGATCAGGGCGGTCGCAGCGCCCATCATCACCAGCGTCATGACCAGGACAGCCTTGCGGCCCATCCGGTCCCCCATATGGCCGGCCACGAATGCCCCCAGCGGCCGGAAGAGGAAACTGATGCCGATGGTGGCGAAGGAAAGGAGTTGCGCGACTCCGGGGTTGGACTTTTCCAGCGGTGTCAGGAACAGCGGCGACAACAGTGTGGCCGTGAGCTGGGCAAAGATGAAGAAGTCGTACCACTCGATAGTGGTTCCTACCAGGGTCCCGGCCAGGACGCGACGCTCTTCGCGCTTACTGCTGGGACCTGACAGGGAGTCGACAGAGGAAGTTGCGGTCATTGGAACTCCAGTGGGTGTGAGTGACTCGTCGGCGTGTGACTTGCATTAACCGACAGAACGGTCAGTTAGGAAACTGTACTACAAACTGTGACCGAAAGCACAGAGCTTCCGGGACATAGGATTGGTGGCATGAGTTCCCGCAGCGACGTCAAAGGACCGACGGAGGCACCTACCCAGGCTCCGCCGTCGCAAACCCTCTCGCGGGGAATCCGCGCACTGGAGATCCTGGCGGCCGCCGATCGCCCCCTGACCATTGCCGAACTTGCCGAAGCACTGGGCGTGCACCGCTCCATCGCTTACCGCATCCTTCGCACCTTGGAGGACCACTCGCTCGTGTTCCGTGACGACTCCGGCCGGGTGCAGCCCGGGGCCGGACTCGCTGTCCTGGCCCGCGGCGTGTCGCGCAACCTGCAGGCCGCAGCCCTCCCCGAACTCACGCAACTGGCCAACACACTGCACATGACAGCCTTCGTTGCCGTGTGGGACCACCAGGAATGCGTCACCCTGGTCACGGTGGAACCCCGCCAATCCGGCGCGGCACTCGCCCAACACCCCGGAACCCGCCACCCCATCAGCACCGGCGCGCCGGGCATCGCCATCCAGTCGACCATGACCGAGGAGCGCTGGCAGCAGGTAGGACCAGGCCTGCCGTACCGGGCTGAAGCACACGAGGCCAAGCGCGTCGGCTACGCCACCAGCCACGACGAAGTCATTGCCGGGTTGTCTTCGCTGGCCGCCCCCATCCACGTTCCCGGCGGACGGCCGGCCGCGATCGCCGTCGTCTATATCCGGATGGACCAGGACGCGGACCAGGTGGGGCAGGCACTCGCGGCAAGCGCTGCGCGGATCGAAAGCCAGCTCGCCTGAAGTCATTCCCTCCAGGCCAAGGAGTGTGCCCCAGCACACAAGACCGCGGCCCAAAGGATTTCGAATACTCATAAGAGGACAGGACCGTTTGGCCTGCCCTTGCAGAGTTTCGGAAGGAACCCCATGAGCGTGAATCTCCTTGACACGTCCAACTGGCTGCCGCTGGACGGCCTGGCCCCTGGCTTCGACGCCAACAAGGCACCGACAGTCCAGGACCTTGCAGGCCGCCACTTCACCGTCAATGGCGACGGCGGTCCCATGACGTTCAGCTTCGACGACGAAGAGGTGAACTGGGCAGCCGCAGGACAAGCCGGCACTGCGCAGTACGAAGCCTTCCTTGTGGCCGAACAGCTCTACTATGCACAGTGGCACAGCAGCGTGGAAACAGGGCTGGCGGTGTCCCTCATCCTGGACCTGGCCAACGGCCGGGCCCTCTACATCGGCGCCCTGCTGGGGCAAGCAACTCCCGGTACCACTGCGGTGGAGCACGATTTCCGGGCCGGCGTCCTTGAGGGTTACTCGACCGGCGGCGAACCGATCCAGGAAAGCACCGGCCTGATCGGTCGCCGCGTGGAATGGGTCTACAGCCCGGTTCACGCCTACGAACACGTGTACCTCAGCCCCACCTGGTACACGTGGCAGTGCCTGGCGGGTCCCGAACGCGGCCTGGCGGACACCGACTCCAACACCGTCTTCCAGGTCAGGCCGGGCATCTTCGTCTTCACGTGGCGCGAGAAGGTAATTCCGTGCGGTTCGGTGACCATCGCCGATCACCGCAATGTCAACGCCATCCGCTCCCACGGGAGCCTCTTCGGCTGGGACGAGTCCGGAGTGGCACCCGTCCACTTCACGTTCGGCGCCCATGGCCGGCTGGTCAGCGTCAGCCACCACAGCCCCGGGCTGAACCCCGCGCTCTAAAGCAGAAGGCGTCCCGGCAGAATCTGCCGGGACGCCTTCTTGTTGCGTTTTCAGCTTTCCGAGCTGCGTTTTCAGCTCTCCGAACCGTGGCCGATCCGGGCGTAGAGCGCCGGCCGCGAGCGCCGCAGCCGCAAGCCCCAGATAATGCCAACCACACCCGGGAGCAGCACCACCAGCGGCAGGACAAAGGTGGCCGCCGTGGACTCCGTTTGTCCCAGAAGGACGTTGAAGTTGGCCAGGATCAGCACGAACACCACCGCCAGAAGGACGAACCCGAGTGTCGGTGCCACCACGCGGACCCACAGGCTGGCGCCGTGTGATTCCTTGCGGAAGAAGCCAATCACGGCGAGGGAGACGACCGTCATAAGCAGCACCAGCCCCATCGCTCCGCTGTTGGTCAACCAGGTGAACATGGTGAGCACGGGGTACAGTTCCCCGAGTTCGGAACCGCTCCCGGCGATGGCAAACGCAACGGTCACGACGACGGCGATCAGTGTCTGGGCCAGCGAACCGGCAAAGGGCGCTCCACTGCCGGGACGGACCGCAGCGAGGGCTGTGGGAATAACCTGCTCGCGGCCCAGGGAGAAGAAGTAGCGGGCGACGGCGTTGTGGAAGCTGACCAGGGCGGCGAAAAGGCTCGTGACGAAGAGTACCTGCGCGATGTCGCTGAGGAGGACGCCACCATTCGTGCCCAGGAAGGAGAAGATCATGTCCGGTCCGTTGGCAGTGGCGGTCTCAATCACGGCTGACGGCCCCGCGCCTACGGTCATGGCCCACGCGGACACGGCGTAGAAGAGGGCAATGATGGCGACGGCGGCAAACGTGGCCCGGGCTACGGTGCGCTTGGGGTCCTTGGATTCCTCGCCGTAGATGGCTGCCGATTCGAAGCCCATGAACGCCGCAATGCCGAAGGAAAGCACCGCTCCGATTCCCGGAACGAAGAGGCTCTCCGGAGTGAACGTCGCGGCACTGACACCTTCGGGCGCCACTGCCAGGCTCATGATGTCGTAGACAATGACCACCAGGAATTCGAGTGCCACGAGGATGCCCAGGACCTTCGCAGACAGGTCCACGCGGTTGACTCCAAGCCAGCCCACAATGGCGATGCAGACGAGCACGGGAATCCACCACGGAACGCTGACGCCCAGCCGCGCGGAGAGCAACGAGGACACCGTGAAGCCGAAGAGCCCATAAATGCCCACCTGCATCAGGTTGTAGGCCATCAGCGCCACGAGCGAGGCGCCTACTCCGGCAGGCCGGGAGATGCCTTGGGCAATATAGGCGTAGAAGGCCCCGGCATTGGTGACGTAGCGGCTCATGGCGGCGTACCCCACGGCGAAGAGGGCCAGGATCCCGCCGAGGATGAGGAAGGACAACGGCACGCCGGTGACGCCCGTTACCGCGAACGTGGTGGTCACGCCACCGGCCAGGACGGTGAGCGGCGCCGAGGCCGCGATGATCATGAACGTCACGGCCGGAACGCCCAGACGCCTCTTGGTGGTGACGGACCCGGCGGTCCGGCCTTTCACGGGATTGTCCACGCTCATAAGTGTGCTCCTGCCTCGATACCGCGGGAGATGGCGCGGTAGGTGTGGGTCATTCCGCAATCTTCCACCGGACAGGCACTGCGTGACTTGTCTCACACGGCAAGGTGGTTGTCTGTCCACGCACGCCGCGGTGGCGCAGGGCCGCGGTGTAGAATCGTGGGCAAGCTCACGTCCGGTCTGCGGCATCCCTTGCCGGTACCCAGCGGCACGGCGGGCCATTGAAAGGGAGCTTGATGACCGTCGCGGCTGATACCGGGCCAGCTACCGTGCAAACCATCGTCGCGGATTCGTTCCAGGAATGGAGCCGGGCCATTTCGGCCTCTTTTGTGCCCTTGCTGGCCAAGGGACCGCGCGGGGCCACGTTCCATGGAGCCATGCGCGCCAGGGTCCTTGGCCAGATCTCCGTCGTGGAGGTCACTGCCGGACCCCACACCGTCCTGCGGACCCCCGAACTGATCGCCGGTTCCACCGGACGCTACTTCAAGCTCAGCATCCAGCTCTCCGGTACCGGCCGTTTGGTCCAGGATGAGCGCGAGGCCGTGCTCAACCCGGGCGACCTTTCCATCTACGACACCTCCCGCCCGTACCAATTAACGTTCGACGACGACTTCCGCACGTTGGTGCTGATGTTCCCGCATGTGCTGCTGGACCTGCCGGCCGAAGCCATGGGCCATGTGACCGCCTTGCGGATCCCCGGCGACGAAGGCCTGGGCGAGCTGATCAGCCCCTTCCTGGTCCGCTTGGCCGACAATCTCGAGGCACTGTCCGGGACCAACGGACTTCGCCTGGTCCACAACGCCCTTGACCTGGTGACCACCCTCTTCAATGGCGAGTTGGACCACCTGATTGAAACGGGCCGCGATCCGCACCTGCTCCTGCTCGGCAGGATCCACGACTACATCGAAGCCAACCTCGGCGACCCGGAGCTTTCCCCTGGAACCATCGCTGCGGCCCACTACATCTCCACGCGGCACCTGCATGACCTGTTCCAGGAGATCGGGACCACCGTTGCTGCCTCCATCCGGCAGCGGCGCCTGGAACGCTGCCGGAGGGACCTGCTGGACCCGGTGCTGGCAGACCGGGCCGTGACCGCCATCGCAGCGCGGTGGGGGTTCACCGATGCAGCCCACTTCAGCCGGATCTTCCGGGCCGCTTTCGGGAACTCCCCCACCGGCTACCGCAGCAGCCACTGAGGTTCCGCCACCGCCGTCGAACCTTTCCGGCGGTTTCCCGCTAGGCAGCTGCGGTAGGCGCCGTCCCCTCATCGGCCAGTGCCGCCATCTCCTCCACCATGATTTTCAGCAGCCGGGCCTCCAACTCCGCAGCGGAAGGATCACCGGCGAGGTTCACCAGCTCACCGGGATCGGAATGGTGATCGTAGAGTTCCACCACGTCCGTGCCGAAGTAGCGCGTGAGGCGGCCCTGTTCGGTGATCACTGTCCGCATCCGCACCGGGCCCGGCAATCCCTCCAGGCCGAAGGGCTGCTCTTCCTCCACCAGCAAAGCGTTCCGGTGCCGGTGGAGGCTGCCGTTCAGCAAGGGCACCAGGGACCTGCCCTGAATCCCCCGGAAGCCCGTTGACCCCGCGAGTTCGAGCAGGGTGGGTGCAAGGTCCGTACTGGAAACCAGGGCGTCCGTGCGTCCGGTGGCACCTCCTGGAACGTGTACCACCAGGGGAACATTGGTCACTGCCCGGAAGTGGACAAAGTGCTTCAGCATCAGCCCGTGGTCGCCGAACAGATCGCCGTGGTCGCTCGTGAAGACGATGACCGTGTCCTCCGCCAGGCCCTGCCGTTCGAGTTCGTCCAGGATCCGGCCAATGTGCTCGTCCATCATGGTGATCAGGCCGTACTGGGCGGCCGCGGCGTGCCTGTACTGTTCGGCAGTGGCGGCCCAGGTCATGGTGGGATCGGGATTCGGCGTGCCCCGGTGTTCGATCATGGTCCGGACATGGTCCGGTGAGCGCGCGTGGTCCTGATCGAAGCCCAAGGGCAACGGCACGTCGTCGGGATCGTACAGGTCCGAGTACCCCGCCGGCGGAGAGAACGGGTGGTGCGGGTCCGGAAAGGAAACGAACATGAAGAAGGGCTGGTCCTGGCCGGCAGCGTCTTTGAGGTGCTCAATGGCCTTCTCGCTGACGTAGCTTGTGGGATGGGCTTCGGCCGGGATGGCCGTTTGGTACACCTGGTCCCAGCCGGTGAAGGTGCTGGCGGACTGTTCCGGCCCGCCCAGAGCCTCCGGGTCCACACCACGCTCGCGGGCCCAGTGCACGTAATGGCCACCCGGACGGTCGCCATGGCCGATCACCAGGTCAACATGCTGATATCCGTAGTAGTCGGCGGGCAGCGCGATGAAGCGCTCATCATGGGCTGCGCGGTTCTCCCAGTGGTCCCAGCCCGGCGCCATGTTGCGGGTGTGGGCGTCGCCCACCGCCTTGTCCAGGAGCAACGGATCCGTCCGGCGGA
This sequence comes from Paenarthrobacter sp. NPDC090520, assembly GCF_044769205.1. Lineage (NCBI taxonomy): Bacteria > Bacillati > Actinomycetota > Actinomycetes > Micrococcales > Micrococcaceae > Paenarthrobacter > Paenarthrobacter sp. NPDC090520. The sequence goes on along the minus strand of NZ_JBIVXM010000001.1, from coordinate 417,318 downwards.
TTTCCTCCGCCTGGTGCGGTTCAAACTCCCAGCCCATGTTCTGGTGGTGCAGTTTGCCGACGCCGATGGTCCGGTATCCGCCAGAGGCCAGGGACCCCGGCACAGTTTGCGTCAGGGGGTCCAGGGTAATGCCGTTGCAGCGGGTTCCGTGGGCCGATGGCCAGCGCCCGGTCATGAGGCTGGCCCGGTTGGGCATGCACGTGGGGTTGGCCACTGTGGCATGGGTGAACACCATGCTCTTGGCTGCGAGCGCATCAAGGTTGGGCGTTCGGACCGTGCCGTTTCCGCCGAAGCCGAGGTGGTCCGCCCTGAGCTGGTCCGCGATGAAGAACAGCACGTTGGGGCGGCGCCGCGTTCCCTCGGGCGTGGCGGCGCTCATGCGGGCCTCTTGATCATGGACAGCACCTCGGTGCGCTGCTGGGCAAACGCCGGCAGCGAGCGCGTGGTGATCTGGTCCCGCGGAGCCGGCAGGTCGACGTCGACAATTTTATGCACCCGCGCCGGACGGGATCCGAGGACCACTACGCGGTCGGCCAAGTACACGGCCTCGTCGATGTCGTGTGTGACCACCAGGATGGTCATCCCGAAGTCGCGCCGGATTTTCAGGCACAGGTCTTCCAGGTCGAACCTGGTTTGCGCGTCAACCGAGGCGAACGGTTCATCCATGATGAGGATTTCCGGGCGGTAAGCCAGGGCCCTGGCAATCGCCACGCGCTGCTGCATGCCACCGGACAGCTGCCACGGGTACTGGTTGTGGGCATGGGAAAGCCCGACGGCGGCCAGCGCACTGTCGCAGCGCTCCTTCAGTTCCGCTGCGGGCAATTTGAGGTGCTTCAGCGGCAGCACGATGTTCTTGCGGACGGTCAACCATGGCATCAGCGAGCGGTTGTAGTCCTGGAACACCAGTGCCATCTCCGGCGGTGGTCCGTCAATGGTCCGCCCGTCGATGGCGGCGCGGCCGCTGCTGGCAGGGTGGAGGCCGGCCAGGCACTTGAGCAGCGTTGTTTTGCCGACGCCCGAGGGACCGACGATGCAGACGATCTCGCCGGCATCCACCGTGAAGGTGAGGTCTTCGATGACCGTGCGGGCCTTCTCGCCGCTGCCGTAGGTTTTGGCGAGGTGGGAAACATCCAGCCGCGGTACAGCAGAAGCATTCTGCTGCTGGCTGGCTTCTGGCTGCCGGGTGGCTTCTGGTTGCTGCTGCATGGCTGACTTTCTGTTCTGGAGGGGAAGCGTAAGTGACTGCCGGTTGCTCATGCGGCACGCGCCATGGCCCGGGAACCGATGTACCAGGACAGGACCCGGCGCTTGATGAGCGCAAACACCACATTGACCAGGAACCCGATAACGCCAAGGAGCAGGATTCCGGCCCACATATCGGCGGTCATGAAGCTTTGCTGGGCGAGGAGGGTCATGGCACCGATGCCTTGGGAGCTGCCCAGCATTTCGCTGGCGATCATGACGATGAACGCCACTTGCAGGCTCACCTGGAGTCCGGAGAAGATCTGCGGCGCGGCTGCGGGCAGGAGGACGTTGACCAGTCGCTCCTTGCGGGTCAACCTGTAGACGCGGGCCACATCCTTCAGGTCGCTCCCCACTCCACGGAGGCCGTCCACAGTGGCGATCATGGTGGGGAACAGTGCGGCCAACGCGATGCTGGTGACGCGCATCTGGGTACCGAAGCCGATCAGCGAAATGAAAATCGGTACCAGGGCGACGGGCGGGATGCCCCGGAGGAAGTGGATCAGGGGATCCACCATCCAGCGCACCTGCGGGACCAGCGCCGTGGCAAATCCCAAGGCAACCCCGCCTGCGGCTGCAATCAGGAAACCGATAAAGAGGTTGCCCAGGCTCAGCAGGACATCCGACTGGAAGTGGTCGAAGAGCCACAATTGCTGGAACCGCACCAGGATGTCCTGCAGGGGCGGAAAGAACGGGTCGATCGAGCCGGCCGACAAGAACCACCATGCCAGCAGCAGGAGCACCGGAGTGCCCGCTCCGATCAACCAGTTTCGAAGCGTCAGGGATTTCATCAGGGCACCACTTCCCGGTAGGACTCATGCCAGTGCAGGACCCGGCGTTCCGCCAGCCTGGTGGCACCTTGGAACAACAAGCCGAGGATGCCCAGGACGATCACCAGCGCGTACAACGTGGCGTAGTCCCCGGCGGCCTGGGCCTGGTAGATGCTCTGGCCCAGTCCCGGGCCGCCGCCAAGAAGCCCTGCGACCACCGTGACCACCAGGGCTGCGGGAGCCGCCACGCGCATGGCCGTTCCTATATAGGGCAAGGCGCTGGGCAGGACCACGCGGAAAAGAATTTCGGTTCCGGACATTCCGTAGCTGCGGGCAGTATCGCGGGCCACCGGATCGGTGCCCTGCACCCCATCGACGGTCTGCATGACGATCGGCAGGAAGCAGCCGAACACCACCAGGAACAGGGACATTTGGGCTGTGGGGCCCAGGACCAGCACAGCCAGCGGCAGGACCACGATCGGTGGCACGGGCTTGAGGAACTCAAGGACCGCCAGGGTGGCGTAGCGGATGGTCTCGAAACTACCCACGAGCAGTCCGAGGATGACGCCTGCTACGGCTGAGACGGCAAGGGCGAAGAGTGCTATCCCCACCGTTGATCCAAGGGCGGACCAGAAGGTTCCCGTGCCGAGTATCCCTGCCAGCATTCCGAAGACCGTCGTGGCCTGCGGCAAAGCGCTGCCGGCCACCTTGGCCGTTGCCAGGACTTGCCACACAACCAACGCTGCGGCAATACCGGCCGCGCTGTAGGCCAAGGGGCGCATTGACGTTTTCATGGTGAGTCTCCCGTTGCCACGCCGGACCTACTTACCAAAGATGAGGTCGCCCGGCAGCTTTACCGGGGCATTGAGGAAGCCGAGGTCGGCAAGGTTGGTGTTGGCACGCTCGATGTCCTCAATGCGAACCTCTTCCGGCCAGTAGTTGACGGCACCGGACTTCACCACGTCCAAGGGAGTCTTGGTGATCTCTGCGCTGAGCTGCTGGGCTTCGTCCGTGTGGCCGTTGGCGTAGGCGTTGGCCTTGTAGATGGCGGCCTTGAAGCCTTCCAGGGCTTTTTGCTTGCCCTTGACGGTGTTCGCCCCGGAAACCCAGAGGCCGATTGCCCCTTCCTCGAAGAACTTGACGCCGGGCGAGGCCAGGAGGCGGTTGCCCTCGGAGACGGCCTTGGACGTAAAGGGCGCCACGAGCGAGGCTGCGTCAACCCGGCCGGAGTTCAGGGACTGAAGCGCGGAGGAAGGATCAAGGACCATCCAGTTCACTTTGGCGGGGTCGCCGCCGTCGTCCTTGATGAGCTTGCTGACCGTGACCTCAAGCTGCGCCTTGCGGGCCGGAACGCTGACGTTCTTGCCTTCCAGGTCCTTGGGCCGGGAAATACCGGAGGCCTTCTGGACCAGGAGACCGGTGTCATCCACCCGGTTCAGCTCGGCGCCCTCGCTGGCTCCGTCCTTGTATCCATCGGCGGCAGCCACCACCTTGAGGGGCACATTCTGGCTCAGGGCGTTGAGCATCGGGATTGACGGCGTGTAGGTGAGGACGAGCTGGCCGCTTTGGGCAGCAGCGATGCCGGCGGGTGGGTTGGCAATGACAGAGAGCTCCACGTTGAGCCCCTGTTCCTTGAAGTAGCCCTTGTCGATGGCGAGCTTGATCCCGGCGTCGGAACCAATGCCGATGGTCCCCACCTTGAGCGTGGTAGTGCCATCGGCCGCAGCGGTTGCCGACGGACCGGACGTGGTGCCACAGGCAGCCAGGGACATGGAGAGCAGGGCGGCCAAAGCCAACGGAAGAGTGCGTTTCATGGGGATGCTCCTTGGGTTACGAACGGTTGGAAGAACTGGAGAATTGCTCAGAACCGGTGTCTGAAGTGGTGGACTGGTGAACGATGCGCCCGCCCGCCACGGTGAGCCTGGTCCCGGAGTGGAGGAGCGCTTCGATCTCCTCGTCCTCCGGCCAGGGACGGGACAAGAGGCAAAGGTCTGCCGCCATTCCCGGCAACAGCGAGCCTTTGAAATGTTCTGCGTGGTCCTGCCAGGCCGCTTTGCCGGTCATGGAGGCAAGGGCCTGCAGTCCGCTGATCCGTTCGGGGTCGGCAGGATCGCCGGGGGTGGACGCCGTTCCCCTTCGAACGGCGGCCAAGATGGTGCGCCGCCAGTCGGGGCTGGTCACGGGCGCATCCGAGGCCAGGTTGAACTGCACGCCGGCATGGAGGGCAGAGCGGAGGGGTTGGTGGCGGGTAAAGCGCTCCTCGCCCAGGACGGTGCGCATGATGTCCCCCGCCTCGGATCGGATCAGCGGGTTGGTGCTGTAGCCAATGCCGTTGTCCGCCATGGTGGAGAGGATGCCGGAGTCGCTGAAGGACCCGTGGATGACGTAGTGCCTGGCACCCCCGGCACGGTTTCCTGCAGCGAGGATGGCTTCCACTGCGGCGCCGGTAGCGGCGTCGCCCGTGGCATGGATACCGGCTTGAAGGCCTGCCGTGTCGATCAGCCGCAGGATCCGGTGGAGTTCGGCCACCCTCTCGGCGTCAGTGCCGCCCTGGATCACCAGGCGTCCGTGTGTGCAGGCCTTTCCGTAGGGTTCTGTCATCCAGGCCGTGCCGCTGCGCGGAATACCGTCGGCGAAGACTTTGACGCCGGCTATCCGCAACTGGCGGGGGTCGATTCCCCTGGCCGAGTAGGCATCGGCCAGGCCGCTGCCCAAGCCCTCTTCCACCGCGTGGGCGGTAGCACCGCCCGTCCCCGCGAACAGCATGAGGACGTTGATCCGCAAAGTGAGCAGGTCCTCCCCGGCTAGGTCGCCCAGCAAGCCGAGGGCCGCCGTCGAGCCGGCCCCGTCCATGAGTCCGGCACTGGCGGGACCGAGGCCGGGATCAGTGAGGGACGTAATGCCCAGGGAGTGCAGGTGTTCCTGCAGGCGCAGCAACGCGGGCCGGAGGGTTTCCTCGGGAACAGGTGGCAGGGCGCGGGAGATGAGTTCCATGGCCCCGTCCTGAAACAGTCCGGTGGGGGTACCGTCCCGACCGCGCACCACCACGCCGCCGTCGACGTCCGCAGTGGCGGCGGTGACTCCGGCTAACTGCATCGCTTCGCGGTTGGCCAGCAGTTGGTGGCCGGTTTGGTCGAACGCCACCACGGGCGTCCCGGGCCGGGATTCAAGCAACTGCCCGACGGCGGGTCCCAGCGCCACTTCATCCCACCCGTGGGCGCGGATCCAGCCGTCGGCACCCACGGGTGCAGACTCGATGACCTTGACGACGGCGGACCAGTCGGGTGCCGCCGTTGCGTCCAGGCGGACATAACCATAGGAGGCCATGGCCGCGGAGACGAAGTGGAGGTGTGCGTCGTTGATGCCGGGAATCACTGCGCCGCCGGCAGCATCGACCGTCACCGTGCCAGGACCGGTCATGGCATCGACGTCTTCGCGTCCCAGCGCGGCCACCAGGCCGTTTCTGACGGCAACAGAGTCGGTCAGGCTTCCGGGATCGCTGGGGTCCATGGTGTGGACCTCCGCATTGATGATCACCAGATCGGCGAATTCTTGCATCGGGTCTCCTCAGGTTTCTGCAGCCACGAAATGTGATGCAGGCAACGTTCCTGAAAGAAGTATGTCGCTTGACTAGGTCATTTGACTAGGTTTTCGGCTAAAGTTTCTTTTGGAGGTCATTTCCACCCTCCCCGGCGGCGCCGAAAGCGGGCCCGGGCGGACACCGCCTAGGATCGATGGGACCGGCTGTTGGCATGACCGGTCAGAACATGAGGAGAGGGGCCGAGCATGGCCAGGGTTCCCGCCGAGGAACGGCGACTGCAGTTCGTGGAGGCAGCGGCACGGGTCATCGCCCAGGACGGGCTCGCGTCAGCGACCACGCGGCGGATTGCCAGTGAGGCAGATGCCCCACTGGCAGCGCTCCACTATTGCTTCCGCAACAAGGACGAACTCCTCGAAGAGGTCTACAACTTCCTGAGCAGGGACTACGCCAAGGCCCTGGAACCCGTGGCAGACCCCGGCCTGGGACTGCGCCCCATGATCGCCGCCCATGCCAGGCGCATCTGGAGCCGCATGCTGGAAAACCCGCATGAGCAGGTGACTACCTTCGAACTGCTCCTCAGGCGGTACCGCGTAGAGGCTGTAGACCAGCCCCAGGCACTGCTCATGAACCGTTCAATGTACGACGGCTGGGTCAACTCCACCCTGGAACTGTTCCGCAACGCAGCGCAGGCGTCCGGCGAGCCGCTCCCCCACAACCTGGAAGACGTCACCCGGTTGTTCATCTCAGGCATCGACGGCATCAGCATGCAACACCTGGCGGACCCCGATGAGGACCGATCGCTGCGGCTGGTGGAACTCATGGCGCGGTCGTTGGCGGCCGGCCTGGACTACAGCTGAGTCAGGCTGCGCTCTTGCGGCGCAGGACCAGCCACGTCACCAGCCCCAGCACCAGCAACCCCAGTGCCGCGGCCATGGACACCAGGAACGCTCCCCCCGGTCCCTGGTCCTGGGCCAACTGCCCACCCAGGTAGGCGCCCAAGGCTGTTCCGGCCACGATGCCGCTCGCAAGGGCCGTCATCACCGTGGCCATGCGGCCGTGCGGCGCAACCAGTCCACCAATGCTGAAGACGGTCACCATCACCGGCCCCACCGGAATGCCGAGCACCAGCAGCACCACGACCATCGACCACATTCCCGCGGGCAGAAGCAGCAGGACTGACAGCGCAGACATCGCCAACGCGGCAGCCACCCACCGCGCGGGGAGTCCGAAACGCTGAGGCCAGAAGGCCACGGACAACGCGGCCACGGCGGAACTGAGACCCATCACGGCATACAGGAGTCCGGCGACCTCCGCCGTGGCAAACTCCGCCCCGAAGGCGCTCAAACCGTTCTGGGTTGCCCCGAAGAACGTGCCCATGCACACCATGGCCAGTACCGGAACCGCCACCACGGCCGTGGCCCGCCGGCCTCGGTTCTGCCGTTCGGAACTTACGACGCCGGAACCCGGCTTCCGTGGATGCGGGAGCACGGCTTGGTGGCTGGGGTGGACGGCAAACGCCGGGACCAGGGTGATGGTCATGATGGCCGCAAGTGCCAGCGGCAACCACGGAGCCACCAAGCTCGCGAGGAGACCCACGAGCGCCGGCCCCAGGACAAAGGTGATTTCGTCGGCGGTTCCTTCATAGGACAGTGCGGTGTCCAGATCCGCGCGGTTGGCAGCGACGCTTCGGTGGCCGGTAACCGGCGCGGAGAGGTTGCGCGTCGTGAGGGCCATCCACCGCACACGTGCCATGGGACCCACCTGGGGACAGCTCGCACCGGCAAGGAAGGCCGTCACCAGCACAGCCAGGGCATCCATCGGTGAGGCGTAGGCGGGAGTGAGGTAGGCGGCGCCCAGGAGTCCTGCAACCGCCAGGGTGTTGATCACGGCGGCAACAAGCAACACGGTTCGCTGGCCTGCCCGGTCAGCGAGGGTACCCAGCACGGGGGCTCCTATGGCGGAGCCAATCCCCACCGCTCCCGCAGCCATGCCGCCAATGGCATAGGAGTGGCTCACCGCCGTGACCAGCGTCAGGGTACCCACCGTCAGCATCGCCAGGGGCAGCCTCGCAAAGAGGCCAAGCGGCAGGAACCCGGGGCCTGCGAGCTCGGGCAGCCGGGCGAAACGGCCGGGCAAGCGGGAAGGCCGTGGTGTGGGCGTGGTGTGTGGAGCGGGCATCGGCTGGGAGGCCAAAGAAGATTTTTCCATCATTCCGGGTTCGCTAAAGTTTGCGCATCGTCCCTCCTCCCGATGCGCGCGACCCGGTGTAACGAATCAAGTCTATCGGATACTGCCTCAGACGGGCATGGCCTCGACGATCTTCACGGTGGAGCCGTGCCGGCCTTTGACTACGTGGAGTTGGCTGGTGATCCGCTGCTTCATGTCCGCGACGTGGCTGACCAGGCCCACCACCCTGCCGCCGTCACGCAGTCCCTCCAGCGCATCCATCACCTGCTCCAGTGCCTGCTCGTCCAGGCTTCCGAAGCCCTCGTCCACGAAGAGCGTCTCAATGTCCACTCCCCCGGCTTCCTGCTGCACCACATCGGCCAGACCCAGTGCCAGGGACAGGGAAGCCATGAAGGATTCGCCCCCGGACAACGTGGACGTATCGCGTCGTTGGCCGGTCCACTCGTCCACCACTTCCAAGCCCAGCCCGGACTTTTGGTTGCGGGCGGCCCTGGCATCGGTGTGGTGGAGGGTGTACCGGCCATCGCTCATGGTCACCAGGCGCTCCGATGCCGCAAGGGCCACTTGCTCCAGGCGGGCGGCCAGCACGTAGCTGTTCAAGCTCATGCGGTAGGTATTCTCCCCGGCGCCACGCAGCGTGTCCGCCAAGCCCGCCAGCAGGCGGGCGCGTTCACGGGGCTCCTGTCCGGTGAGGGTCAGTTGCCGGTACTCGTCGCTGATCCGCCCGAGGGTCTGCACGGCCTTCCCCGCGAGCCGGGCTGACAAGGCAAGCTCCCTGGCGGTTGTGGCCGCCTCCGCGGCTTCCCGGGCGGCACCGGCAAGCTCCTCCTCCGCTTGGGGCAATTCGCCAATACTTGCCTCCTTGCCTGCCAGGACAAGGTCCTCCGCCGCGAACAATTCCTCCAGGCGGGCGGTTTCATTCTCGAAATCGGAGAGCGCCGTTTCGAGGGCAAGGACGTCGGATGGCGTGAGCAGTTCCCGCCGGGCGTCGTCCGCTGAGCCGAACCCGGCCTCGGGCAAAGCCTTGTCCAGGGCGGCGAGGGCGTCGGCGCTGGCGCGCTGTGCCTGTTCCACTTCCTGCCCGGCGGCCACCGCCGACTGCAGGAGGCTCCGTTGTTCCGTCAGGGCCTCAAGCCGGGCCTGCAGGCTCGGAAAGCCTTGTTTGAGGCCCGCCAATTCAGTCTGGATGGCCGTGTGCTGTTCCTGGAGGAGCCCGGCAAGCGAGGCAGCCTGCTCAGCGGCTGCCACTGATGAGCCATGTTCTTGGCGGTGCGCATCCGCCCGGCGGTGCAATTGCTCCAGCTGGTCCTTCAGGGACTCCAACTGCTGGGCAGCGTCCCGCGTGGCTGATGCTTCTGCCTTGGCCGACTGGGCAAGGGATGCTGCTTCAGCGGCATCCACGGCTCCACCCCGGGCGGCCAATGCGGCAAGCTCCTGCTCAGTGGAAGACAACTCGGAGGCCAGCCGGGTAAGGACCTTCTCGCTGGCCTCGAAGCGTTTGCGGGACTCGTCCTCGTCCTGGGCGAGGGACAGGGCTGACTGCGCAGCCGAGGCAGGATGGGGGTGTTCCGCGCTGCCGCACACCGCGCAGGCCTCCCCGTCCACCAGGGCTGCGGCGAGTTCGCCCGCTGCGTTGGCCAGCCGGGCCTCCCGGAGGTCCAGCCATCCTTGACGGAGATCCTGCGATACCGTCCGTGCTTGGGCGTGCCGTCCTTCGGCAGCATCACGTTCCGCTGTTGCCCGGGCATAGCGGTCCACCACGTCCAGCACTTCCATGGCAGCAGCGGCCGCGCGGTCCGCGTCACCGGCCTTCGCGGCCACGGGCTCCAGCCGGGCGATGTCCGCAAGAACCGCGGACTCCTGGATCGCCAGGGCCTTCAGCGCTTCCTGCGCTTGTGCGGCCGCGGCGTCGGACGTGGTCCGTTCGGCGTGTTTGGCTTCTATCCTTCCGGCGATGGCCTCCATGCGCTGTTCATCGGACACTCGGGCCTCCACCAGGGCAATGGTGGTCTTGGTCGATTCGAGGGCGACCTCGGGGATTTCCTCGGCGAGGCCCGCTTCCTGGAGCAGTCCGTGGATTTCATCGGACCTGGCGCTGGCCGCCAGGCAGGCGCGGTCGGCGTTTTCCGCAGCGTCGAGCTGACCCTTGAGGACCGCAGCCCGGCGGTGCCTGCCGAGTCGTTCCTTGTCTTCCAGCGCCCTGGGCGCTGCAAGCTCCAGCAAGACGCGTCGTTGCATGGCCGCGGCCAGCCTTCCGTGGCGCCGGGCCTTGTCCTGGTCCTCGTGGAGCTTCTCCGTCAATCGGGCCGCATGGGCTTCGGCTGCGTCGGCTTGGAGCTCGCGGCGGTCCCGTTCTGCGGCGGCTTTGGTGCCGAAGGCACCGAGCCATGCCTCGGGAGAGGTGTCAGCCAGGGAATCCGCCGGGGACGCTGCGGCACCGGTTCCTTCCGGAACGTCCTGCTCCAAACCAAGCGCTTCGCGTTCGGCGGCGGCCCTGCCGAGCAGCAGTTTCAAGTCCGCCGTATTGTCCTCAACGGCCTTGGCAGCCTCGGCAGCCATGCGGGCAAGCTGCTTTTCGACGGCTTCGAAACGCTCCGTGCCAAAAAGCTTTTGCAGCAGGTCCAGGCGGTCCGAGGCCTTGGAACGGAGGAAAGCAGCGAAGTCCCCTTGGGGAAGCATCACTACCCGGGTGAACTGTTCCCTGTCCATGCCCAGTACGTCGGAGAGCTCGGCGCCCACTTCATCATTGCGGGAGGACTTTTCCTGCCACGCTCCGCCTGTGCGCTCCCGGAGGAGGGTCTTCGCCTGTTGCGTCGTGTAGCCGTTGCGGCCGCGCGCGCTGGGCCGGTCCCACGAGGGCGAACGGGTTACTTCGAACCGACGCCCACGTGCGGTGAACTCGCAGACTACCCGTGGCTCCGCCGCCGGAGCAGCGTGATCGCTACGGAGCCGTTTGCCTTCCTGGCGGGCGCCGGGCACCGAACCGTACAGGGCGAAGCAAATGGCATCCAGAATGCTGGTCTTGCCCGCACCTGTGGCGCCGTTGAGCAGGAACAGTCCTTGGGCACCCAAATGATCGAAATCGATGCGCTGGGGTTCGGCGAATGGTCCGAAGGCTTCAATCTCCAGGCGGTGGATTCTCACAGTTCTGCCTCCTCCACTCGCACAGCTTCAAGCGCTTCCCGCAAGGCCGCGTCCTCGACGGTCCCGGGACCGTGGCCGCGGACGTGCTCCAGGAAACCGCAGCAGACGCCAAGATCGTCCTCCGCAGCGGCCAAACGGCTGCTGTAGGTGACCTCGGCAGTTGCCTCCACGCCCTGGGGATCAAAGGCCAGGACCAGCGTGTCCGGGAAGCGTGCGCGGAGCTGCTCCATGGCTTGGACCGGACGCTGGGCGTCGGTCAGGGTGATCTGGCAGAACGCCTCTTCGGCCCACTGGTGGTCCGGCGACTCGAGCAGTTCGGCCAGCGTTCCGCGAAGGACGGCCAGGGTCCGTGGAGCGTCCCAGACCACCTCCCGGACACCCACAAGGCCACCGGCATCCACGTCAACAAGCCAGGCGCCCTTCCGGTGCGTGGCCTCGGAAAACGAATATGCCAACGGAGAGCCGGAGTAGCGCACATGCGGCGCCAGCTCCTGCCGGCCGTGCAAATGGCCCAGCGCGGTGTACCCAAAGTCCTCGAACAGGTCCAACGGCACGGCTCCGAGACCACCGATGCTGAGGTCCCGTTCACTGTCCGAGGTAATGCCCCCGCTGGCAAAGGTGTGCGCCAGAACCACAGGAAACACGGGGCCGGCCTTCCGACGCCGCGCAACATCCTGGCGGATCCGGTCCGTTGCAGCCTTGGTGACGTCGACGTGGTTGGCATCTTCAACGCCGAGGCGTTCGGCCACCAGTCGCGGCTCGAGATACGGGATGCCGTACAGGGCGACGATCCCCTCCCCTTCTCCGCCTGGACCGCCGGGCAGCACCACTGGAGTGTCCAGGTCCTCGATGCGCGTCCTCAAATGCACTCCCCCGCGTTCCAGCAAACGGGAAGCGAAACCGAGCCGGATGGCGGAGTCATGGTTGCCGCTTGTCAGCACCACGCTGGCGCCGGCCCCCGTGATCCGGACCAAAGCTTCGTCCAACAAGGTCACCACATCAAGCCCGGGCAAGGCGCGATCGTAGACGTCACCGGCAATCAACACGACGTCCACTGACTCCGCCGCCACATAGGCCACCAGTCGGTCCACGAAGCTGCGCTGGGACTCAAGCATGCCGACACCGTGGAAGGACCGCCCGAGATGCCAGTCCGAGGTATGAAGTAACCGCATATTTTCAAGCTAACGGTGGGCACCGACAATAAAGCGAAGGCTGGCCGCCCGCCGTCGAACCCGTCCTGTTAGTGGCCTTTCCTGCCGTCGAAGAAATCGCGGGCGTCGTCCGTGGACTGCGACGCGCCTGCCGGCTTGGCCGGAACGTCAGAGGGCGCAGCCACGGGAGTTGCAGGTTCCTCGACGCCCAGGTCATCGTCACCGTCTTGCGCCTCCGGTGCCTCATCCACGGCCGGCTTGGTTGCGGCGGCGTCACTGAAGCCACGGAAGACGAAGCCTGCAAGCGCGGCACCGAGCAGCGGGGCCACCCAGAAGAGCCACAGGCCCTCAAGGGCCCAGGACGGGCTGAAGAACGCCTGGCCGGTGGCGCGGGCCGGGTTGAACGGGAGGTTGCCTACAACCTCGCCGAACTGCAGCAACACGGCAGTGGCGAGGCCCACGGCGAACGGGGCAAGCGCCGGAACCGCCCGGCGTCCTGCGGTGGCGCCCAGGAAAACGCCCACCAGGAGAGCCGAACCGATGACCTCCACCAGCAGCACGCCCGCCAACTGCGTCTGCGCAGCGGAGTGCTCGCCGAAGCCTGCGGCAACCGTTCCAAGGGCCGCCCGGGGATCGGACAGGACGGGGGTAGCCAACACCACGAAGTAGACCAGTGCGGCACCGATCACGGCTCCCACCACCTGGGCCACCACATAGGCAAGGGCCGCGACGGCGCGGATGCGTCCGGCGATGAGGTTTCCCAAGGTGATGGCGGGGTTGAAATGCCCGCCCGAAACATAACCGAAGGCAATCATCGCGGCTGCGACCGCGAGGCCCGTAGCCAAGCTGGCCGGCATGGGCCCGGACTGCGGGTTCAGGAAGATCTTTACGCCGGCCGCCACGAGCACCAGGAACAGGCTTCCCAGGGCTTCTGCACCCAGCCGGGCAATCAATCCGGGTGAATGCTCTGCGGGGGCCGGGACGGAGGAGGACATGGCGAAGGATTCCTTACGGTTGGGGGCAAAAACCTTGAGTATCTTGCCAATGAAGTCTGGGGAGATGCTGGATCCCGGCTGGGTGGTCCGGGCCATGGCGCCGTTTTGAGCCTACCCGCCCAAGGCGATGGCCGCGATGGCCGAAGCGCCGAGTCCCACCACGGCGGCGGTACTGAGCAGCATCAACCACGCGGGCGGGGCGGTGTTGCCGGCGTGCAACTCCCGTGAGCGGATCCACACCGCACACCCCCAGACGATGGTCGCAGCGGCGGCCATCAGCGCACAAATACCCTCGTAATCAAGCCCCGGGACTCCAGGAACATGCGGACCCGGCGCCGCGGACAACCACCGGCGCCAGATGAACAGGTCCACCACCACCAGCGAAATGAGCGTTCGGCGCCATGCCAGGGTGGTACGTTCCGGCTGCAGGCCGGGATCGCGGGTTTCCAGGCTCACCACTGCACCCTGGGAGCAGCAGCAATCACCGGGCAACCAGGATCAAGACGGCAAAGGCGAAGGCGGCCACGGCAACCACGATCGTCATGAAGAGCATCACGCGTGAGAACGGCAGCGCCTGGTCGTTGCGCATGGCCGCTTCCATCTGGCCCCAGCGGCGGTAGGAGAGGATGGCGAGCCCGGCACCGATGACGGACAACACCACGCAGAGGACCAGGCGGACGGGCTGCGGGGCAATGTTCGGGGCAAGCTGGTCGATCGCCACGGCGCCGGCGAGCAGGGCCAGGGAGGTCCTGATCCAGGCAAGGAACGTGCGCTCGTTGGCAAGGGAGAATCTGTAGTCAGGCGTTTTGCCGGTCCGTCGCCAAGCGGGTTCACGCACGTTCTTTCTCCAGCTTCCCTAGGCCTGCACAGCTTCCCCACCATATCAGCGGCGCTTGGCGGGCACGGTAAGTTACTGGCATGAGTGTTGAAGCCCCCTCCTTCGAATCCCGCGTCCACGCCACCTTGTTGGGAGGCGCTTTGGGCGATTCCCTCGGATACGCCGTGGAGTTCGACGCCATACGCGCCATCCGCGCCAGGTTCGGCGATGCGGGCCTCACCTCTTTTAACCAGCTCGACGGCGGCAGCCACTTTTCGGACGACACCCAAATGACCCTCTACACCGTGGATGGCCTGGTGGAAGCGCTCGAATGGGCCAACGACGGCGTGGCCGCCGACGAGATCGCGTGCCTCTGGCTGGCGTACCTGCGCTGGCTGGCCACCCAGGATGTTGCGGCCTCCCCGGCCGCGCCGGTCCCCCAACCCCGGTGGATCGATGGACAGGAAGTCCTGAAGCACCGCCGGGCACCCGGCAACGCCTGCCTGAGTGGCCTCGCTTCCGGGGAAATGGGAACGGCAGCCAGGCCGGTCAACGCCGATTCCAAGGGCTGTGGCACGGTGATGCGTTCAGCCCCCTTCGGCTTGATCCCGCACATCTCTCCCGAGGCCGTGGCCAAGCTCAGCATGGACGCCGCCTCCCTGACGCACGGGCACCCTGCGGCCCGGTTGGGGGCTGCCGCGTTCAGCCTCCTGATCCACCACATCGTGGCCGGCAGCAGTGTGCGCACGGCCACCACGGCGGCGTTGGAGTACGTCGACGCCCTCCCGGCGACGGCTCCCGAGTTGGGCGGGCGGATCACCGAAGCACTGCGGCTGTCCGCCGAAGGCACCACCCTCGGTCCCGAAGAGTTGACCACGGCGCTGGGTGAGGGCTGGGTCGCCGAAGAAGCCCTCGCCGTCGGGCTTTACTCGGTACTCTCGACCTCGGGCGGCACGCCGGCGGAGCATTTCAGCGCGGCCATCGCCGTTGCCATCAACCACAGCGGCGACAGCGACTCCACGGGGTCCATCGCAGGGAACATCCTTGGCGCCCTCTATGGCGAGGAGTGCCTCCCGGCAGACTGGATGGAAGCGCTGGAAGCACCAGAGGTCATCCGTGGCATGGCCAACCGCCTCCTGGCAGTGACTACCGGCTAACGCTGCGGCTACCGTTGTCCTGCGGCTGGCGGAGGCTGATGTTGTTGCACGCCTCGCACACGTCTTCGGGGATCAGCCCGCGGTTCTGCAGGAAACCAAAAATCACACATCCCAGGCAAAACCCCGCGAACGATTCCAGCGACGCCGCCACGATCAGCAAGCCCAGCAGGATCCAGGCTCCCAGGGGAAGGCCAACGAAGAAAAGCACGACGGCGGCACTCGTCAAGGCGGCGCCCATCCCTTGGGCGAAACGCTTGGGTGGACCCGCCACGAGCTTGGCATGGCCTATGCGCGGGGCCAGGACCTTGACGGACAGGAGGGCGAAAGGGGAAATCCTCGGGCCGAAGAGCACGCGAAGCCAAAAGCCGATGGCCAAAGCCACCAGTCCCAGGCCCGAGCCGGTGAGCAAGGTCACCACGGCGAGCACCACCACCAGCCCGGCAGTTATCCTGGCCGCGTACTCGTTGACGGGGTTCGGGAAAGCGAAGACGGACCGCCAGTCGATGCCCGTGGACTGTTCCTTGGTCATGCCCCAAGGCTAGGAGCGGGCTTGGCGCAGCCGGAAGCATTGTTGCGCACTATGACCCCCGGCGAGCTAGCGGCCGCCCACCATCTGGAGGAATTCGCCTTCGGACACCACTTCGATCTGCTGGCCCTTGGCATGCAGTTCCAGCACCCGTTTGGCCTTGCCGGTCAGGCGCCCTGCCCGCAGGTCGCCGGCGTCGAATCCGTCTCCCACCACCAGGACCGTGGTACGGGCCGTCACCCGGCTTTCGGGACGGGCACCCATGTCCGCGGCCCGTGACTTGGCCTCGGGCCTGGTCATGGCAAGGTCTCCGGTGAACACCACGGTCTGACCGAACAGCGGATGCCCCGGCTCGGCGCTGGGATTGGGCAGCGGGTTGGGGCCCTCCTCCGGCCATGCAGACCAGCCCCGGACAACCGCCCCACCCAGTGTTTGTTCCGCGGGGCTCATGGCTCCAGGCGCCGCCACCTTTGCCGCAAGCGCGGCCACGGTGGCCTTGGACAGGCTCTGGGCGGGATCGAAAGCCGGCTGCCTGGGCACGGCAAGCCCCAGCGACAAGTACAGCTCGGCAATGCTGTTGGCATTGTTGCGCCGGGCAATATCGATCAGGATTCCGGCACAGGCGCGGGCGTCCTCCGTGGCGTCGTGGTGGTTGACCAGCGGCACTCCGGCCTCTTCCGCAGCGTAGGGCAGCGAGTTGGACACCAGCGAGTAGCAGCGGCGGGACAACATGACGGTACACACGTACTCGTAGGCCGGGCCGGGCAGGCCCGAGACTTCCAGCCCCGAACGGATGACGCCCAAATCGAAGGCGGCGTTGTGGGCGGCGAGGACATCATTCCCAATGAACGCGCCAATTTCGGGGAACAGCTCACCGAACCGCGGCTTGCCGGCAACGTCTTCGGCACGGATGCCGTGGATGCGGGTGTTGTGGAATTCGAAATGGTCGTGGTTTTCCGGGGGGCGCATGAGCCAGGAGGCCTCTTCCACCACCACACCGTTGCGGACTTTACTCAGTCCCACCGAGCAGGGCGACCCCCTGAAGCCGTTGGCCGTTTCAAAGTCGATCGCCGTAAAGTCCAATGCCACTGGTCAAGGGTACAGGCGGAAAGAGCCGCCCCTTGCCGTGTGACCCGGCGGGGGCGGCCCTTTCGGCCATGAGTGTGGCGAACGCTACATGGCGGACGTCGCCAGCCGAGCGTCAGGGGGTAGCGTGCCGCAGCGTGGAGTATGAACCCGCGGCGAGCACTACGCACAGGAGGGCAGCCCAGCCACTGAGGCTCAGTGGAGTCTGTTGCGCGAACCACCCGCCGATGCTGCCCCACCACTCAAGGAGGGTGGAGAGCGCGGCGATGCCGATCAGGACCACCACCGAACCGAGGGTGGACACCAGCACTCCCGTGGTTCCCCAGCGCTTGAAGATCGTGGCGAACCAGAAACCGATGATGAACATGAACATCATCACCACGAAGAAGAACGCAGCCGTTGAATACCATGGCCCGTCGGTGACCCACGGAATGGAGAAGAAGAAGCCGTAGACGCCCCAGCCGTTGGTGGCCTTCTCGATGATCCCGCCCACCAGGTAGAGGACGGTCATGCCGAGGGCGATCAGCGAGAACAGGCCAAGGGAGCCGAGGTAGAACGCCCGCCGGCTGATGCTCAGGCCCTGGGAGAAAGGAAACACCAGGGTGAGGCTCTGGATCCCCAGGACCAGGAAGTACCACAAGGGCGCCTGGCTGCCGCCGCCGTACTTGCCTTCATTGACCGGAATCAGGGCGAAGATCGCGAGGGACATCAGGAACGAGGCGCCGAGGATGGTCAGTGGCCACCCAATGAATGTCCATTTGTTGATCAGTTGCATCCTGGCCACTGCAATTGCCCGGCTCATCGTGTTGCCTCCATGCTGCCATCGGCGAAATCTGTGGTGCTGGGCACGGCGCCGGATGGGCCTGCGCCGGCCATGGTCTTCCGGACCACGAGTTGCTGCAGGGAGACCGGCGCCAGTTCCAGCCCGAGCTCCTGGGCTTCTGCCCGTTCGCGTGCATCCAATGCTTCGTCCACCGTGACCGAGGCCAGGGAACCGAGGGTCTCGCGGTGGAGGATCCGGCGTCCGGCAAGGAAGGAATCAACCTTGTCCGCGGAACCCGACACGGTGACCGCCGAGCCGCGGATGTCTTCGGCGTCAGCGTCCATGATGATCCGGCCACGGTCGATCACCACGACGTGTTCCAGAAGGTTGGCCACCTCATCGATCAGGTGGGAGGACAGGATGATGGTGCGCGGATACTCCGCGTAGTCCTCCACGAGGCGGTCGTAGAAGAGTTGCCGCGCCACGGCGTCGAGCCCCAGGTAGGGTTCGTCGAAGAACGTCAGTTCCGCGCGCGAGGCAAGGCCGATGATGACCCCTACGGCGGACAACTGGCCACGGGACAGCT
Source organism: Paenarthrobacter sp. NPDC090520 (assembly GCF_044769205.1). Classification (NCBI taxonomy): domain Bacteria; kingdom Bacillati; phylum Actinomycetota; class Actinomycetes; order Micrococcales; family Micrococcaceae; genus Paenarthrobacter; species Paenarthrobacter sp. NPDC090520. Next base: position 399,353 of record NZ_JBIVXM010000001.1, on the reverse strand, counting down.
TCTTGATGCGCCGCTTGACGGGCAGTTGGAAGTCCTCGGCCAGGCGGTCGGCAAAGTCCTGGTCCCAGTTCTTGTAGAACAGCGCCGCCGAGCGGAAGGCATGCCGCGGCTGGAAGTCGTCAGGGTACTTCTGCGACTCCCGGATGAAGCAGAGCCGGGAAAGGACGGCATCGTTCTCGTAGGCACTGGCACCGAACACCAGGGCTTCTCCGGAGGTGGCGAAAGCCTGGGCAGTCAGGATGGACATCAGGGTGGTCTTGCCGGCGCCATTGCGGCCCAACAGGCCGTAGATGCGATTGGACGTCAGTTTCAGGTCCACGTTGTCCAGGGCGTTGAGGTCTTTGTAGCGCTTGTTCAGGTTACGGGCCTCTACGACGATCTCGTTCACAGGGCCGCGCTCCTTTCCTTGTCGGTTCCGGCGTCAGGAGCGAGGTCCACGCCGCGTTCGATCATGCTGTTGAGCTGCTGCGCGGAGATACCCAGCTTTCGGGCCTCCGCCGTCAGCGGCCTGACGTACTGCTCAAAAAATTCCTCGGTGCGGCGGGCCACCACGTGGGCGCGCGCTCCGGTGGCAACAAACATGCCTATCCCCCTGCGTTTGTAGAGAATCCCGGAATCCACCAGGACATTTACCCCTTTGGCCGCGGTAGCCGGGTTGATCCGGTGGAAAGCGGCGAACTCGTTGGTGGAAGGCACCTGTGACTCCTCAGGCATGCTGCCGTCCACGATGCCGTTCTCGATGAGCTCGGCAATCTGCATGAAGATCGGCTTGCCGTCGTCGATCATGAGCACCACCGCCTCACTGGTTCATTACTCATGTAACTAACCATACAAGCAATCAACACCGCGTCAAGGTTTTTCCCAGGATTTCCGACGGCGGCGGTCCAGTAGGCTTAACGGGTGATCCTTTCTGCGATGAGCGACTTTGCCGTATCCACCTTTGGGGGCGCGGGACCGGTGCGGCCGCCCATGGCCTCGTTCCTGCCTGACTGGCTGAACCCCCAGATCTTCCTCGCCGACCCCGCCTTGGCGCCGTGGGTGGTCCTGCTGGTCTGCGGCATCGTCTTTGCCGAAACAGGCCTGTTGGTGGGCTTCTTCCTCCCGGGCGACTCCATGCTTTTCACGGCCGGACTCCTCGTGGCCACGGACACCATCAAGTTCAACGTCTGGGGCCTCGCAGGACTCATCATCATTGCGGCCATCATCGGCAACCAGACGGGCTATCTCATCGGCTCCAAGGCCGGCCCGGCCATCTTCAACAGGCCCGATTCCAAGCTCTTCAAGAAGGAAAACGTTGAAAGTGCCCACGCTTTCTTCGAGAAGCACGGAGGCAAGGCCCTGATCCTGGCCCGCTTCGTTCCCATCATCCGCACGTTTGTCCCCGTGATTGTCGGCGTGGCGCAGATGGACAAGCGGAAGTTCTTCCTCTTCAACGTCATTGGGGCCGTCCTCTGGGGTGGCGGCGTGACGCTCCTGGGCTACCTCCTGGGCGACCGCGTTCCGTGGGTCCGCGACAACCTGGACATCATCTTCATTGTGATCGTCCTGATCTCCGTGGTCCCGGTGGGCATCGAGGTGCTCCGCGGCATGGCAGCCAAGCGGAAAGCAGCCGCCCAGGGCACGGACCCGGTGGAAGAATTCATCGACGAACATGAAACGGAAAAGCACGGCGAACACTGAGTTCCCGCTTATCCAGGCAAGGAAAAGGCGCCCCGCGTGATCACGTGGGGCGCCTTTTCCTTGCCTGCTTGTCCGGCCCTAGGCAGCGGCCTCGGAGAGAGCCGCGACGACTGCCGGAAGCAAGGCACGGAAGGCCTGGCCGCGGTGGCTGATCGCGTTCTTTTCCTCGAAACTGAGCTCGGCGCAGCTGCGGTCCATACCCTTGGGCTGCAGGATGGGGTCGTACCCGAAGCCGCCTTCACCGCGCGGCTCGCGCAACAGGGTTCCTTCAAGCTCGCCGTACTCCACCGTTTCCCGTGCAATGCCGCCGTCGCCGGGAACTGCCAAGGCAGCAGCACACACGAAGGCAGCTCCGCGCGAGGCATCCGGAACGTCGGAAAGCTGCGCCAGCAACAACTGCAGGTTCGCCTCGTCATCGCCATGCCGTCCGGACCAGCGGGCGGAAAAGATGCCGGGAGCGCCACCAAGGACGTCCACGGCCAGTCCGGAATCATCTGCAATCGCAATCAGCCCGGTTGCCTCCGCAACGGCGCGTGCCTTCAGGAGCGAGTTCTCGGCGAACGTCACTCCGGTCTCCGCAACATCCGGGGCACCTGCCGCAGCAGCGTCCACCACCTGGGTGTCGACGTCGAGTCCTGGAACCTGGCCGCGGAGCAGTTCCCGAAGCTCCTTCAACTTGCCCTTGTTGTGCGTAGCGAGAACCAGGCGCGGTGTCACGCCGGCAGCGCCGCCGCTCACGGAGCCTCCGCCAGTGTCTCGCGCTGGATGGCTGCCAATTGGCCCGTGCCGAGGAGCGCCAAATCCAGCAGCGCGTTGAGTTCGTCGCGGTCGAAGGGAGCGCCTTCGGCCGTGCCCTGGACCTCCACGAACTTGCCCGAACCCGTCACCACCACGTTCATGTCCGTCTCCGCCCGCACGTCCTCGACGTACGGCAGGTCCAGCATGGGAACGCCGTCAATGATGCCAACGGAAACCGCGGCGATGGTATCCACCAGCGGCTCCGCGTTACGGGAAATCAGCTTGTTCTCCCGGGCGAAGCGAATCGCCTCGGCGAGCGCCACGTAGGCGCCGGTGATGGCAGCGGTGCGCGTACCGCCGTCGGCCTGCAGCACGTCGCAGTCCAGGACGATCGTGTTCTCGCCGAGTGCTTTGGTGTCGATGATGGAACGCAGCGAACGGCCGATCAGGCGGGAAATCTCATGCGTGCGTCCGCCGATCTTGCCCTTGACGGATTCGCGGTCGGAGCGGGTGTTGGTGGCGCGGGGAAGCATGGCGTACTCGGCTGTGACCCAGCCTCGGCCTTCGCCTTTGAGCCACCGCGGAACGCCCTCGGTCAGGGAAGCGGTGCACAGGACCCGGGTGTTGCCGAACTCGATGAGGGCCGACCCTTCGGCCTGCTTGGACCAGCCGCGGGTGATGCTGATGGGCCTCAGTTGATCGGGGGTGCGGCCGTCGGCGCGGATCACGGGTGTTGCGGTTGCTTCTGAAGTCATGCCCCCAGCTTATCGAGGAACACCGCTTGTCCGTCCCAGGGCTATATCGTGTAGTGGACTCCGGCGACCGCCACGGCCACGTCGCCGTCGAAGACGGGCTTCGCCTCGGACATCACCTTGGTCTGAGAGGTCCATACCGGGATGTGCGTCAGGAGCAGCCGTTTGGCTCCCGCATTTGTGGCCGCCTCGCCCGCGCGCTTGCCGGTCAGGTGAACGTCCTTGATGGCGTCGTCGCGGCCTTCCTCAAAAGCTGCTTCACACAGGAACAGGTCGGCACCCTTGGCAGCGTCTTCGAGTCCCTGGCACGAGTCCGTGTCACCGGAATAGGTCAGGACGCGGGTCACGGGTGTCCCGTCCTTGCCGGGCTCCGTGGCCGTGACGCGCAAGGCGTAGGCCTCTTCCACCGGGTGGTTGACGCCATACGGGGTCACTGTGAACGGCCCCACAGTGACGGGCTTCTGCTCCGCCCAGTTGGTGAAGTCGAATTCCTCGTGCATGCCCGGGTCCAGATCCAGGCCGTAGGCGGTGGCCATCCTGTCCGCCGTTGCCGCGGGACCCCACACCGGGAGCCGGTCGCGGCCCCACCCGCCGGGCTTCCAGCGGACAGCAACATGGAGGCCGCACAGGTCCATGCAATGGTCCGGGTGCAGGTGCGTGAGGAAGATCGCGTCGATGTCTTCAAGGTCCGTGTAGCGCTGGATGGCCCCGAGGGCGCCGCTGCCGAGGTCCATCACGATCTTCCACTCGCGCTCACCATCGTGCGCGGTCACCAGATAGCACGACGCCGGGGAGCCTGGACCGGGAAAAGAGCCAGTACAACCCACGATGGTCAGCTTCACAGCCCACGCTCCGCATCTGACCGCGTGCCGGCCTCCGGTTGGACGAAATAGGAACGGCGGGAAAGGCCTCCGCCGGCACGGGCGGCCGCCAGCATCTCCGGGGTGATCCGGGCGAGGCTGCCGGTGGGATACTGTGCCGAAACGTGGTCCACGTGCTTCACGGACAGGACTTCCGGCCCCAGGAAGCGGCGGGCAAGGGTTTCAAACTGTGCGGCGTCGCCGGTGGCGATGAACTCGTGGCTGGGGGCCGACGTATCCGTGCGCTGGATGCCCCCGTTGGCCAGGGCTCGGTAAACGTCCTTGGCAGTTTCCTCGGCACTGGATACCAGCGTGACGTCCTCGCCCATGACGAAGGAGATGACCCCGGTGAGCAGCGGGTAGTGCGTGCAGCCCAGCACCACGGTGTCCACACCCGCATGCTTGAGCGGTTCCAGGTATTCGTTGGCCGCGGCCAGGAGGTCCGGACCGGTGGTAATGCCGGCTTCGACGAAGTTCACGAAGGCGGGGCAGGCCACGGACGTGATGGCGAGGTCCGGAGCCGCGGCAAATGTGTCCTCGTAGGCACGCGATCCGACCGTTGCCGAGGTTCCAATGACGCCGATGCGGCCGGACCTTGTGGCGGACACAGCGCGGCGGACGGCGGGCTGGATCACTTCGATCACGGGAATGCCGTACCGGGCAGTGTAGCGTTCGCGGGCGTCCCGCAAAACGGCCGCTGAGGCCGAGTTGCACGCGATGGTGAGGAGCTTGACGCCCGAATCAACCAATTCGTCCATGACGCCCAGCGCGTTGGCCCGCACTTCGGCGATCGGGAGGGGTCCGTAGGGGCCGTTGGCGGTGTCACCCACGTAGAGGATGGACTCGTTGGGGAGTTGGTCGATGATGGACCGGGCAACAGTGAGGCCCCCCACTCCGGAATCGAAGACCCCAATCGGACGCGCGCCCATGAGCTCATTGGAGACGCCTGTTGAGTTGGCCGTGGCTGTTGTCATGATTATTCGAGAATAAGGCTTCCCTTGGGTTGCGGCCATTAGCTGCGTCTCCCCCATCGTGTCTGATTTGTCACACGGTGCGGGGCAACGGCGGGCGGCCGGATCAGGGTTTCGCCGCCTGCCTGGCCGCCATGATGGACTGCACCAGCGACTCCTGCAGCCACGTGGTGAAGTTGTACACCAGCGCGAGATAGCTCTCCACGTCCTCCGCCTGGCTCCAGTCCTGCATGCTGTGGATATGGTCGGCATCAGCTTCGTCGCGGATGTCCAGGCGTTCCGAAAGGACCAGCCGAACGTCGTTCAGGGCCATCGCCCAGCGGTTGGCGTCCTCGGACGTGAGGACCAGCTCTTCCTTGTCCAGCCCCATGGCCGTTGCGCGCAAGGCGCCGATTTTACTTTCCCGGACAGAGCGTTCGGTGAGCTGCCGGAACTCCAGCGAGCCGGCGTCGTCGTCCTTCATGACGTTCGGCAGCAACCGCAGAAGCGCGCGGTCCGTGGGCTGCTTCACGTCCATGTCCAGGCCGATCATCGCCGCCAGCGGGTCCTCGTCCTCCCGGGCAGCGGAATCAAGCATGGAGATGACGTCGGCCAGCAGCCCCCGCAGCAGGTCCCGCTCCGCCGGTTCCAGGTAGCCGCTGATTCCCTTGAGTCCGTACTTGAATGCCTTAGCCACTCTGGCGGCCGCCCTTTCCGGGAGTCTGGTTGCCGCTCGCGGCCTTTTCCACCGTTGCCCAGAGCCCAAAACCGTGCATGGCCACGGCGTGCTGCTCCACCTGCTCCTTGCTTCCGTGCGCCACGATGGACCGGCCCTTCCGGTGGACCTCCAACATCAGCTTGTGCGCTTTGGACTCGGAGTAGCCAAAATAGCTCTGGAACACATAGCTGACGTAGCTCATCAGGTTGACGGGATCGTTCCAGATCACAAGGTTCCAGGGGATGTCCGGGGCGGTCAGGACATCGGTGGAGGTCAGCTCTGCAGCTTCCGTCCGTTCATCGATGTCCGTGCCAAACGCAACGCTAGGGGTCATCTGTCCATTCTAGGGCGGCTCGCACTAGAGTGAATTCGTGAGTAGAGCCACGTCTTGGGATCACCCCGCAACTTCCTTGTATACAGACCACTATGAACTGACCATGCTGCAGGCCGCCCTGCATTCGGGCGCCGCGCACCGCCGCTCCGTGTTCGAGGCCTTCGCCCGGAGGTTGCCGGATGGGCGCCGCTACGGCGTGGTGGGCGGTACGGGCCGCTTGCTGGAGGGAATCGCCGACTTCACGTTCGGCGAAGCCGAGCTGGACTACCTGGCGCGGAACAAGGTGGTCAACCAGGAAACCCTTGACTACCTCGCCAACTACAAGTTCAACGGCGACATCTGGGGTTATGCCGAAGGCGATGCCTACTTCCCCAACTCCCCCATCCTCATTGTCGAGTCCACCTTCGCCGAGGCCTGCATCCTTGAGACGTACATCCTGTCCGTCCTGAACCACGACAGCGCCATTGCCTCCGCCGCCTCGAGGATGACGTCCGCGGCCGGGAACCGCCCGTGCATCGAGATGGGCTCCCGGCGCACCCAGGAGGAATCGGCGACGGCGGCCGCCCGCGCCGCCGTCATCGCCGGCTTTGCCAGCACCTCCAACCTTGAGGCCGGCCGCCGCTACGGCATCAAGACGGTGGGCACGGCTGCCCATTCCTTCACCCTCCTCCACGACACTGAACGGGAGGCCTTCGAGGCACAGATTGCCGCGTTCGGGCCCGGGACCTCGCTGCTGGTGGATACCTACGACGTCGAAACCGCGGTGCGCACCGCCGTCGAGCTCGCCGGCAACAAGCTCGGCGCGGTCCGCCTGGACTCCGGCGACCTCATCGCCCAGGCGCAGTGGGTACGCCAACTGCTCGATGACCTCGGCAACGTGGACACCCGGATCGTGGTGACCTCGGACCTCGACGAGTTCGCCATCGCCGCCCTGCAGTCGGCCCCGGTGGATTCCTATGGGGTGGGCACCTCACTGGTCACCGGTTCCGGCGCGCCTACTGCCAGCATGGTCTACAAGCTGGTGAGCCGGACCAACGATTCCGGTGAGTTCATTTCGGTGGCCAAGGCGGCCAAGAACAAGGCCAGCGTGGGTGGACGCAAATACGCCCTGCGCAAGCTCAACGAACGAGGCAGGGCCACCCACGAGGTAGTGGGAATCGGCCACCGGCCCGAGGACGACGGGAACGACCGCTCCCTCCTCCAGCAATTCATCAAGAACGGCGAACTCCTGCCCGGCTGGACCGGCCCGGAAGGCGTCATCCGCGCCAAGGAACGCCACGCCGCCAGCATGGCCGAGCTGCCCGCCGTCGTGAACCGCCTGCAACGCGGCGAAGCAGCGATCCCTACCATCTACGAGGAGAACTGATGGCCAAGGCCCTGATCATCGTCGACGTCCAGAACGACTTCTGCGAAGGCGGAACACTCGCCGTCGAAGGTGGGGCAGCCGTGGCCGGCGCCATCAGCGAGTACCTCGACGCCAACCAGCAGCATTTCGACCACGTGGTGGCGACGCAGGACTGGCACATCGAACCGGGCAGCCACTTCTCGGACGAGCCGGACATGGTGGACTCGTGGCCGCCGCACTGCAGGGCACGGACCAAGGGCGCCGAACTGCACCAGGACCTGGACCCCGAATACATCGAGGCATACTTCCGGAAGGGACAATACACGGCCGCCTATTCCGGGTTCGAAGGCGTGCTGGCACCGGAGGACGACGTTCCTTCCGGCGACCTGAAGGCAGGCGCCACGGTGACGGAAGTCCTCGACGAGGACGCGATCGGCCTCGACGACTGGCTGCAAAGCCACGACGTCGAAGAAGTAGTGGTGGTGGGCCTCGCCACCGACTACTGCGTCAAGGCAACCGCCCTTGACGCAGTGCAGGCAGGCTATGCCACCACGGTGATCGCCGAATTGACGGCGGGCATATCGGACGACCTCGATGAGGCCTTCGATGACATGGAATCGGCCGGCGTCGAAGTGGAACGCGGCTAGTACATCCGGGCTGCAGGACAACCCGACTGACGACGAAGGGCGCCGCTGATGCGGCGCCCTTCGTTTGCCACCGGTCACTTGCGGCCGATGAACCAATCCTGCAGCTTGCGCAAGCGCGCCTGGAGCTGCTCTTCGTTGGCCTGCGCCACGGCCGGGCCGCCACACACTTCACGGAGCTTGGTATGCACCACTCCGTGTGGTGTCCCCGTCCGCGCAGACCAGGCCGAGACATTCTTGGCCAGCTCGTTGCGCAGGTCCATCAGCATGCGGTGGTCCGGAATGGCCGGAGCCGACTCCGCTGCGGGAGCCTGGCGCTTCTTGCGGGACTGCTGTTCATGCTGCCGTTGCCGCAGCAGCGTTCCCACCTGTTCGGCGTCCAGCAACCCCGGAATACCCAGGAAGTCGAGCTCGTCATCGGAACCGATGTCGGCTCCCGTGCCGAACTCGCCGCCGTCGAACAGGACGCGGTCGAAGGAAGCCTGGGAATCCAAGGCCTCGAACTTGCCTTTGGTGAGCTCGTCCGAGGCTTTGTCCTCGCGGTTCGCCTCGGCCATGAGGTTCTCTTCGGGGCTGAACAGCCCGTCGTCGTCCTTCTCGGGGCGGTCCAGGGCGTGGTCGCGTTCGGCTTCCATGGTGTTTGCCAGGCCCATGAGCGGTGGAACCGACGGCAGGAAGACCGACGCCGTCTCTCCCCTTTTGCGGGCACGCACAAAGCGCCCCACGGCCTGGGCGAAGAACAACGGAGTGGACGTCGATGTTGCGTACACACCCACAGAGAGCCGGGGGACGTCCACGCCTTCGGATACCATGCGGACAGCCACCATCCAGCGTTTGTCCCCGGCCGAGAATTCCTCGATCTTGCTGGAAGCCTTCGAGTCGTCCGAGAGGATCACCGTGGGCGATTCCCCGGTGATCTTCTTCAGCTGGCCGGCGTAGGCCCGGGCGTCCTCGTGGTCGGTTGCGATAACCAGCGCGCCGGCATCCGGGACGGTGCGACGCACTTCGCTCAGGCGCTTGTCCGCGGCCGCCAGGACTGCCGGAATCCATTCGCCGGCCGGATTGAGCGCCGTCCGCCATGCCTGGGACGTGATGTCCTTCGTGACTGCGGCTTCCCCCAGGGAAGCCGCCATCTCATCGCCTGCGCTGGTCCGCCAGCGCATCTGGCCCGAATAGGCCATGAACAGCACCGGCCGCACCACGTGGTCGCGGAGCGCGTTGCCGTAGCCGTACGTGTAGTCGGCCTTGGAGCGTCGGATGCCGTCCCGGTCCTCGGCGTACTCGACGAACGGAATCGGCGAGGTGTCCGAGCGGAACGGGGTACCCGTGAGTGACAAGCGGCGCGCTGCCGGGTCGAAAGCCTCGCGAAGGCCATCACCCCAGGACAGTGCCTCGCCACCGTGGTGGATCTCGTCGAGGATCACCAACGTCCGGGCCGCTTCCGTCTTGGCGCGGTGCAGCATCGGCTTGCTCGCTACCTGGGCATACGTCACCGCGACGCCGACGAAGCCGCGGCCGTGCTGTCCGTCGGAGTTCTTGAAGTTGGGGTCGATCGCGATGCCCACGCGCGCCGCGGCGTCCGCCCACTGGCGCTTCAAGTGGTCCGTGGGCGCAACGATGGTGACCCTGTTGACCACGCCGCTGTCCAGGAGGGTGGTGGCGATCCGGAGGGCAAAAGTGGTCTTTCCAGCTCCCGGGGTGGCTACCGCCAGGAAGTCCTTCGGACCACGGCTCATGTAGAGGTCAAGTGCCTCCTGCTGCCAGGCACGCAGCTTGGGAGCAGTTCCCCAGGCCGCCCGTTCCGGGTACGCCGGAGGCAGGGAGGGGCCACCAAAAAGTGTTTCCGTCATGTGGGCCTGTGCAGTCTTCCCACTCACTACTTGGAGTTGCCCGGGCCGTCGCCGTTCCCGCCGTCGTTCCCCGGACGGAGGCCATCGTAGATCTCCTTGCATTCCGGGCAAACCGGGAACTTCTGCGGATCCCTTCCCGGGGTCCAGACTTTTCCGCACAAAGCAATGACGGGCTCGCCGGTCATTGCCGATTCCATGATCTTTTCCTTGCGGACATAGTGCGCAAACCGCTCGCGGTCGCCGGGCTCCACTTCCTGGCGCGTTTCCTCGCGCTCAATGGTGGCCGTGGACGTTCCGGCTCCGGAAAGCTCGCGCATGGGGTCGTTTTCGAATGGATCCGGAGGAAGCGTAGTCATGGCATCCATCCTACCGTCTAGAGGCCTTGCCACTCCGGCTTGTTGTCGTACGTGTGGCGGTAATAGTCGGCCAACTTCAGTGAGGAAGCGGCCGCTTCATCCACCAGGATGGTGGCATGCGGGTGCATCTGGAGCACCGATGCCGCACAGATGGCGGCCACGGGTCCCTCCACGAAATCCCGGACCGCCTGGGCCTTCTGCGCACCTGTGGCCACCAGGATCACGTGCTTGGCGTCCATGATGGTGCCCAGGCCCTGCGTCACCACGTGGTGGGGAACGTCGTCGACGCTGTCAAAGAACCTGGCGTTGTCCTTGCGCGTCTGCTCGATCAACGTCTTGATGCGCGTGCGCGAAGCCAGCGAGGATCCAGGCTCATTGAAGCCGATGTGCCCGTCGGTTCCCACGCCCAGGATCTGGAGGTCGACGCCGCCGACGCCCCTGATCGCGTCCTCGTAGGCCTGGCATGCGGCTTCCAGGTCCGCCGCAGCCCCGTCCGGACCATGGACATTTTCCGGCTTGATGTTGACCCTGTTGGTGAATTCCCGCCGGATCACCTCGCGGTACGACTCCGGATGGTCCGCTGCCAAGCCAACGTACTCGTCCAAGGCAAAGCCGTGCGCTTCGCTGAAGTCCAGTCCACCTGCCTCGTAGCGACGTGCCAGTTCGTCATAGATCGGCAAGGGCGAGGACCCCGTAGCCAATCCAAGAACGGCATTCGGTTTGCGCCGGACGAGTGCCTCGATGGCGTCGGCAGCCAGGGCGCCGATCTGCTTGGTGCCCGGGAGGATGACAACTTCCATTGTCACGGCCTTTCTACGATGATGGTGCTTGTTTGAGTCGAGGATATCCCATGTCCCACAACCAGATGTGGGTGTTACGTCGTTATTTATTCACGCTCAGCTGGGCGAACAACTCGGGGCCACGGGCGTCAAGCCACTTTCCGCCCAGGCGAACGCCCACCACGAGGAGGACGGCACCGAGCAATGGACCCACCGCGAGGTTGATCCAGCCTGCCTCCGGCCCGCCGCTGACCATTTGCACAACCACCAGGGCCAGTTCGGGCAGGAGCAGGAGCGCCAGGAGTCCCATGCCCACGGCCTGGACAGCGAGCGTCTGGGCAACGTTTCCTGGCGGTTTCTTGAACGGGCTGTCCCCAGGCAACGGAACGGCAATGTTGTAGCGGGCGGAAATGACGGAGGACAGACCCAGCCCCGTGAACAACGTTCCCAGCGAGAGGCCCAGCAGGTTCGGCAGCCACGCCCAGTCCCCCGTGATGAAGAGTGGGCCGGCAGTGAACACCAACACCACCGGCAAGGAAATCGCCAGGCAAGCCATCGCGCGGCCCAAGCGATCGTCCACGCCGCGGACACCGGAGGCGAGATGAAGGGCGAAAGCTGTGTTGTCATAGGAGACGTCAGCCGAGATCGACCAAGCCATCATGAACGCGGTCAGTGGGCCAAGGATCATCAGCAACCCCTGGCCGCCGTTTTGGTTGCCGGCGAAGAAGAGGATCACCGGCATGAGCGGAATGATCACCAAGGAACCCGCGTACCGGGGATCCTTCAGCCAGTAGATCAATGCCCTGGCGGCAACGGCTCCGGCCGGAGTTCCGGGCAGCACACCGAACAAACCCGGCTTGCCGCCCTTCCGGGTTGGACCGCCCGAGTACGCGGGCGTCACCAGGGCGCGCTGCAACAGGACGTGCCAGCACCACAGGAGGACGCCGATCGTGGCCACGGCGATGAGGGCCTTGAGGCCGGCAGCGCCCGGATTGCCCGCGTCCAGTTCGCCGCCGAGCGACCACGCAGCTCCAAGAGGGGTCCAGGAAACTGTCCGGGCCAGTACCGGAAGATAGTCGGCGCTGCCCCGGATGCCGTCAACGATGCCCACCATGATCGGCCCCAGGAGTACCAAGGGGACAAACACCACGATGCTGCTGACGTCCTTGAATCGACGCGAGGAAGCCAGGCCCGCCGTCGCGGTGGTCACAACCTTGGACAACACCACGCAGGTCATGGCACCAAGGACTGCCCCCACCAAGGCACCGGTCGCCGTGGGAACACTCCGCCACCACGTGCCAACCGTTCCCAAGGCGGCCAGCAAGGTTGCCAATCCCGGAATCCCGATGAAGCCGGCCAGTGCCAGGCCGGCCAAGAGTTGCCGGGGCGGGATCGCGAACGTCGTGAACCGCGCAGGATCGAGCGTCATGTCCCCCGCCGAGGCAACCAGGGGTATGACCCCCCATCCGATGATGGTTGCCGCCCCGCCCAGCACCACCACCGTGTGGGCGATTGCGGGGTCGGCCCAGCGGAGCGCCACCAACCCGCCCACCAGCATGGTGAGCATGCCGAGTGCATAAAGCAGCCCCAGGCCGATGCCCACCAACTGCCACGGACTGCGTTTGAAGCCATTGAGGAGCAGGCGCCACTTGAGCCTTAGAAGGTGCGCAACCATTCGAGCCCCTCTGTCCGGTGGCCGCCGCCCACCAACTGCACAAAGCGCTCTTCGAGCGTGGAGCCTGCCCGGACCTCATCCACGGAACCGGCAGCCAGGACGCGTCCGCCCGCCACAACGGCCACGTGGCTGCACATGCGTTGTACCAGGTCCATGACATGGCTGGAGACAATCACCGTTCCCCCGGAAGAAACGTAGCCCTCGAGGATTCCCCGGATATTTGCCGCGGAAACAGGATCCACAGACTCGAACGGCTCGTCCAGCACCAGGAGGCGCGGCGCGTGGATCAGCGCTGATGCCAGGGCAATCTTCTTGGTCATGCCGGCTGAGTAGTCGACTACCAACGAGCCCGCGTCAGCCTGGAGGTCGAAAGCCGCCAGCAACTCCGAGACCCGGGACAGGACCACGTCGCGGTCCATCCCACGGAGAAGTCCGGCATACGTGACCAGTTGCTCTCCGGTAAGCCTGTCGAACAAGCGCACGCCATCGGGCAGCACGCCCATCAGTTTCTTTGCTTCGAGGGGACGGGCCCACACGTCCACGCCGTGCACGGTGGCGGTTCCGAAGTCCGGCCTCAGCAAACCTGTTGCCATGGACAGCGTGGTGGTCTTGCCGGCGCCGTTCGGGCCAACCATTCCGTAGAACGAACCGGCCGGCACATCCAGGCTCACGCCGTCGACGGCGATTTTCTCACCAAAACGCTTGGCGAGTCCCCGGATGGCCAAAGCCGGGATGGCCTGGCCGTTCGCTGGTTCCGGTGGTTGTGCCGGCGGAACAGGCACCTGGGGCAGGTGGGATGACTGGGCGTTGGCCTGATGGTCTGGTTCCGTCATGGCAACAGCCTAGCGTTGCCAAGGCACGCCCGCGGCGGTCCCTAGAAGCCGTGGCGTGGCACGGCCCGCTCGTACTGCGGGACCCAGGGAATATCGTGGCCCAGTTCGTACGCCGCCCGGAGCCACCAGTGCGGATCGCGCAGGGCTGCCCGAGCCATGAACACGGCATCGGCACGACCATTGGCCACAATGTCCTCGGCCTGGGGCGGGCTGGTCAGGAGGCCGACAGCTCCGGTGGGGACACCGGCGTCGTGCTTGACCCGCTCGGCGAAACCGGCCTGGTAGCCAGGCGCCGCCTGGATCGCCTGGTGGGCCACGGCACCGCCGCTCGAGACGTCCACCAGGTCCACGCCCCGCTCCGCCGCAGCGCGCGCGAGCCTTACCGATGCCTCAACGTCCACTCCCCCGTCCGCCCAATCGGAAGCGGAAATGCGCAGCAGCAGCGGCATGGAATCCGGAATGGCGTTGCGCACTGCATCCACGACTTCCAGCATGAGGCGGTTGCGTCCGGCTTCATCACCGCCCCAATTGTCCGTCCGTGTGTTGATCAACGGGCTTTGGAACTGGTGCAACAGATAGCCGTGGGCGCCGTGGATCTCCACGACGTCAAAGCCTGCCGCAACAGCCCGTCCTGCAGCCGCCGCGAAGTCCTGGATCACCGCGATGATCTCCGTTTCGGACATGGCCACCGGGGAGGCATAACCGTCAAAGGGTGACGTGCTGGGCCCCACGGTCTGCCATCCGCCGTCGGACTCCGGAACTGAACCCGACTGCCCGGAGAACGGCCAGTAGGTGGATGCCTTGCGTCCGGCGTGGGCAAGCTGCGCGCCGATCCTGCAGTCCACCGCACCATGGCGGTGGATAAAATCCACCATGCGCTCCCAACCGGCTGCCTGCGCCTCCGAATACATGCCGGCGTCCCGCGGGCTGATCCGTCCGGCGGCATTTACAGCGGCTGCCTCGGTCATGATGAGGGCTGCACCACCGGCGGCGAAGGATCCCAGGTGCATCAGATGCCAGTCGTTGGGCACGCCCTCGCCGGTCTCCGGGAGGCAGCTGTATTGGCACATCGGCGACACCCAGCCCCTGTGCGGAATGGTCAGCGAACGCAGCTGAAGCGGGCTGAACAGCGCAGACGGCACTAGAAGAGGACCCTCGCGAGCCCCTGGCGGGCCTTGGCAACACGCTCGTCGGACGTGCCCACTACCTCGAACAATTCAAGGAGCCGCACCCGGGCCGCTTCCCGTTCCGGGCCAAAGTTCCGTCCAATGAAGGAAATGATGCGGTTGAAGCCGTCTTCGATGTGTCCTCCGGAGACATCCAAGTCAGCCACGCCGAGCTGGGCCTCCACATTGTCCGGTTCCTGCGCAGCCAACTGCCGCAAGCTGTCGGCCTCCGGTGCGGAAAGTTTTTCCAGCCGGGCCATCAGTTCCACCTGCGCCAATCCTGCCTTGGCATCGGCGTCAGCCGGCTGCTCGAGGAGGGCTTGCTTGTACGCGGCCGCGGCCGCGGCGTAGTCACCGGACTCGATGGCGTCAATCGCTGCCTGGTGAAGCGGGGGCAGCGGGGCCGGTTCGGCGTCGCCGTCCTGCGGAGCGTCGCCGATGCTTCCGGTCACTCCGTTGGCAGCGGCCACCTGGAGGAGTTCCTCCACGAGGCTGCGGATCTGCGCGTCGTCGGCAGGGCCTTGGAAGAGGGGCACTGGTTGGCCCTTGACCACGGCGACGGCCGTGGGCACGGCCTGGACCTGGAAGGCCTGGGCCAGTTGCGGGAACGAGTCGACGTCGGCGGCGGCCAGGACGAGGCGGCCACCGAAGCCCTCAACAACCCGCTGTGCAGCATCAAGGACGCCCGGAGACTCGGCTGCATAGCGGGACCAGAGAAGGAAAAGGACCGGAATCTGCGCCGACAATTGGACGAGGTCTTGGAAGTTGCTTTCCGTAGCATCCACACGCAGCGAAGGGCTGCCCGCCTCCGGGCTACCGGAGGCTGCCGGATCACCAGCCGGCGCGGCCGGCGGCGACTGCGGCGGAGCCGGAGGGCGGCGCAACGACGAGAGGTCGACGGCGCCGCGAAGGTTGAGCTGGCTGGCAGCGGCTGGAGTGGGTCGGTATCCGGGCGAACTCATACCGTCCACTCTAGCCGCTGCCCTGCCAGGGCCACGCCCTACTTGAAGCTGGCGCCGACCAGTCCGCGGGTAGCGGCCACGAGCTTCATGGGATCAGAGGAACCTGCCGGCGGGATGTAGATCGCCACGGATTCGGCGAAGTTGAGCGACATGCCCGTGGTGGTTTCCTTGCCTCCGGCAAACACGGCCGAATCGTCTTCAAGGATCAGCTTGTCACCGGAGGCCTTGGGCGTTCCCTCGAAGGCGAAATCGAGGCGGCCAACCACCAGCGCACCACCGTCGGCGGTGTGCAGCACCACGGTCTGGTTGGTCACCGGGGTGTGCGCAAACTTGAAGTTGGCGCTGGTGCCGTTCTTGACGGTGTCCGCCTGGTAGGCCAGGGCGCCGGCGATGTAAGGCGAGGACTGGCCATCGGCGAGCTTGCTGCGGTTCGGGGAATCCGGTGTGGTGAGCATTTCGCCGAGGATGCTCAACGCTTCGTTGCCGCTGTAGGCCAAGCCGTTCTTGTCGTCCGCGGCCACGGGGGCCGTGCCGTCACGGGGAACCGGGAAGGACGGGAAGTTGGTGCCCGGCTGCAGCGGAGCGGTGCCCCACAGCTTGTAGTTCTCACGCGGCGAGAGCTGGACCAGCGTCAAGACCTGCGGGACCACGTTGCCGTCACCCTGGGTCAGGGCGAACACCGTGCGCGGCCAGTCACGCTTGGTGCTGATCACGCTGCTTTGCAGCTTGGTGGCTCGCACCGGCATCCGGGCATCGTAAGCAGAGACGGCAGTCCGGATCTTGTAGTTGGCGGTACGGACCTGCAGTTCCATCTTGTCCACGCGCGGCGCGAGCTTCGCGGCGTCCTTGGCGGCGTCTGCGGCATCCACGGTGCTGGCTACCTGCTCCAGGACACGCTGCAGCTGGGACTCGAGGAGTACCGGCGTTCCGGCCTTCTCCGCGGACGCGGACGGGCTCGGGTTGCCGCTGTTGGACTCCGGCGCCGGGCTGGCCTGGGCCGCGACCGCGGTGCCACCAACCAACGCGGCAACCAAGGCTGCGGCGATGGCGGAGATACGCAAGGTTGAACCCTCGGCGCCGGGGGCGCGTCGACCGGCGTCGCCGGCGGACGGCTGCACAGGCAGGGCAGAGGTTTCTCCGCCACCCTTCGGACCCTCATCGCCGCCGTCCTTGCGGCGGTTGCCGAGAGCCTTGGCGACGAACGGCAGGGCTGCGCCAACCAGGATGATGATGATGCCCAGCACGATGAGCGGAATGGCCCACGGCGTGGTTGCGCTGTTGGGGAACGTCATGGAGATCGACGACGGCGCCGGCTTGGTTCCGTCGCTGGCTACCAGCAGGGACCACTCGCCACTGGCGGGCGGGTTCCACGTGTAGTCCAGCTCGCCGCTGCCGTCTTCGGTGTTGACCCAGAGGTCGGAACCGGCCGGACTCGGCGCGGTTGCCTCACCGTCAGTGGTGGAAACCTCCAGCGCCTTCTGGTCCTGGGAAACGCCGGTGAGGGTATTGTGGGCAGTCTTGCCTACCCAGGCGTCGACGTCGTCCGGGCGTCCCGTGGCGACGACGAAGTTGCCTTCGCCCTGGATCTTGATCTTCACCGGCCCCTCGTGGAGGGCGATCAACTTCTGGTCGATCACCGTCAACGGGGCAGCTTTAGTGTCGCTGGGCACCGAGGCCGTCACGGTCTCGGCGGGGGCCCAGAAAGTCAGCTGGCCAATGCCGGCCAGCATCGTCAGCAGGCCCAGCAGCACCAGCAAGGCTGCAGTCTTCAAACGCACAGGATCACCTATCATCAGCGGTCGTTGAACTTCAAGGGTAACCGTTTTGTTATCAAAGAGTCAGATCGGCCGACCGGCCATGACACGCCGGAAACCCCGCCGTGGTGCCGCCAAAGGGCCATGACGGGGTGCT
This sequence comes from Paenarthrobacter sp. NPDC090520, assembly GCF_044769205.1. Lineage (NCBI taxonomy): Bacteria > Bacillati > Actinomycetota > Actinomycetes > Micrococcales > Micrococcaceae > Paenarthrobacter > Paenarthrobacter sp. NPDC090520. The sequence goes on along the minus strand of NZ_JBIVXM010000001.1, from coordinate 381,800 downwards.
GATAGTGTGGCGATGATCATGCTATTGGGGGCGAAAACCACCTGTATCCAGAGTGTCACATCCCGGTAGAGACAGTGCGAGAACAACCAGAAGGCAGCAAAACCGCGTGAAAGACCACTTGGAACCCAGCACCAACGACGAGTCCGGCTCGCCCGCGGTGGATGCCCCGTCCGACGGGACCTCCGTGACGGTTCCGGTACGCACCGGGCGGCTCGCAGCTGTGGCCAGGCGCCTTCGGCAACCCATTCCCGGCGCCAGGACGCGCGTCCGCTTCGAAATGCCGCCTGAGGACGAGTCGGACGTGGCCGTCAAGAGCGCCTCCGGTGACGAGGACCACGACTTCGGATCACCGGGCCCCAGAATGTCTTCGCAGCACCCTCTGTACGTTGGTTTCATGGGCACCGCCGGAGTGGGGGTCGCCCTGCTGGTGTTCTACATCGCCAGCAATACCAGCCAGCTCCTGCTGTGGATCCTGACCGCACTGTTCATCGCCCTCGGCCTGGACCCCGTGGTTCGTTGGCTTGAGTCCCGGAAAATCCCCCGACCGGCGGGCATCCTGATTTCGGTATCCGTCCTGGTCCTGGCCGTGGCGGGCTTCTTCGCCACGCTGATCCCCACCATCGTCAACCAGGTCACGGACATCGTGCGGCAAGCTCCTGACTGGATCCGGGACTTCCTCAATTCCGATTTCTTCCGGAACGTGGACAGCCAGTTCGGCCTCCGGGACCGGATTACCCAGGAGCTGGACAAGTTCGGGCAGAACTCCGAGGCCGTCGGAGGCATCTTCGGCGGAGTGGTTGGCTTCGGCTCCTCGGTGGCCAACGGACTGTTCGGCACACTGATCGTGCTGGTACTCAGCCTTTACTTCCTGGCGGCCCTGCCCTCCATGAAGAAATGGGCTTACCGCTTGGCGCCGCGTTCGCGCCGGCCCCGCGTCGAGGCACTCTCCGAGGCCATTACGGATTCGGTAGGCAATTACGTGATCGGCCAGGCCTGCGTTGCACTCCTGAACGCGGTCTTCGCCTTCATCGTCATGACCATCCTGGGCGTGCCGTTCAGCGTCTTGCTCGCCTTCGTGGTGGCCTTGCTCGCCTTCATCCCCCTGGTGGGTGGCATGATCGCAGCCATCGTCGTGATCCTGGTGGCCCTCACCGCAGGCTGGCAGACAGCCCTCATCTACGCGATCGCCTACTTCGCCTACCTGCAGTTCGAGGCGTACTTCATTTCGCCTCGCATCATGCAGCGGGCAGTGGCCGTACCGGGCGCGGTGGCGGTAATTTCCGTGATCGCGGGCGGCAGCCTCCTGGGTGTCCTCGGAGCACTCATCGCCATTCCCACGGCAGCGGCCATCATGCTGCTGATCAAGGAAGTGTTTATCGTCCGCCAGGACCGGCACTAGCCGATCACAGCCGGACCAGCCGTTGACGACCGGCCTAGCCGCTGGCGACCGGCACTAGCCGCTGGCGACCGGACTAGCCGTTGGCGACCGGCCTAGCCGTTGGCGACCGGCCCCGCCCAGACGCGCGGCAGGCCGTCCACGCCGGCTCCCGCTTCCGTGACGTCGTCGACGATTTCATCCAGGACCCGCGCGGCGTATTTTTCGCCCACCCACAGGTGCTTGGCGCCATCCACCCCCACCAGCCGGGCCTGTGGGACCAGGCTGAAGCGGGCGGCGGCCTCGGCCGGCTGAAGGTAGTCGTCATGCTCGGGGACGAGCACGGTCAACGGTTTGCCAGTGGCGGCCCACTCCTTCAGGTGCACGTCCGTGGCACGGTGCAGCGGCGGCGAGAGGAGGACCGCTCCCTCCACCTGCGAGGCAACGGGTTCAACGGCCCCGTACATGAGCGCCAGTTCGGTGCCGAAGGACCAGCCCACCAGCCACCGGTTGGGCAGGCTGCGGTCCACGGCGAACCGGACCGCTGCCTCGACGTCGTAACGCTCGCCGATGCCTTCCTCGAACCTGCCCTCGCTGGTCCCGCGCGGCGACGCAGTCCCGCGGGTATTGAATCGCAGCACTGCCACCCCGGCCAGCGCCGGCAGCCGGTAGGAAGCCTTGCGGTAGACGTGTGAATCCATGAATCCGCCGTGGGTGGGCAGTGGGTGGAGCATGATGAGCGTCGCCGCCACATCACCGGACTCCGGAAGGGCCAACTCGCCCACCAATACCTTGCCGTCTTCCGTGGTGAACTCCACGTTTTCGCGACGGGCAGGCAACACGGTGGAGGCCCGGATCTCCGACGGAGCATCCTGGGGCACGAAAACGAGCGTGGCGGGATCGAAAGTCATGCCTTCAAGCCTAAGCGACTCAGCGGTAGCGATACGTCCGCGATGTCCAGCAGTTGGTGTGCCAGTGGCGGCGCTCGGCCAGCCCCGCGGCCTCGCCGAAAAGGTGGCTGTCGGACCACACCACCAAGTGGGCGATGCCAGGCATGATGGCCGTGGAACACCCCGGGCAAATGTACTGCTTCTCCGCTTTCCGGGCGGTCATGGTGCGGACCATCCAGTCCCCGTCCGGGGCGCTCTCCCGGCGGGCGATTCCGGCACGGGACCGTTCCAGGTCCAGCTCCGGGACAGCCTCGGCCCACTTGTTGGAACGCGCTGCGGACGCGTTTCTGCGGGGACGGTTGGAGCGGGGCATGAGTCCATTCTGCCCCAGCCCCAGGTCTCCACGCGGTAATGTTGGGCGGGTGCGACTCGTCATAGCCCGTTGTTCTGTTGATTATGTTGGCCGCCTCAAGGCCCACCTCCCGCTCGCCACACGGCTCCTCCTGGTCAAAGCGGACGGCTCGGTGCTGGTGCATTCGGACGGTGGCTCCTACAAGCCCCTGAACTGGATGAGTCCGCCGGCCACGCTGCGTGTCACCTCTCCCGAGGAGACAGACGTGGAAGAGGGCGTCGTGGAGCAATGGACGGTCCAGTCCGCCAAGACGGACGACCGGCTCATCATCAACATCTACGAGCAACTCCATGACACGTCCCACGAGCTCGGCATCGATCCGGGACTGATCAAGGACGGTGTGGAGGCCGATCTGCAGCGGCTGCTCGCCGAACAGATCGAGACCCTGGGAACCGGCTACTCCCTCATCCGCCGCGAATACTTCACGGCGATCGGGCCCGTGGACATCCTGGCCCGGGATGCCAACGGGGCAACCGTTGCCGTTGAGCTCAAGCGGCGGGGCGACATCGATGGCGTGGAGCAACTGACGCGGTATCTGGAACTCCTCAACCGCGATCCCCTCCTGGCACCGGTCCGGGGGATTTTCGCAGCGCAGCAGATTAAGCCGCAGGCCAAGGTACTGGCCAATGACCGCGGCATCGACTGCGTGACCCTGGATTATGACGCCATGCGGGGCGTGGATGACAGCGAGTCACGACTCTTCTGACCCCGTACCCGGAGCGTGTGCGGCAGGCCACTAGAATCAGAACCATGACTGCCGCAGACTCTTCTGTCCGTTCTTCCGCGCCCAGCCACCAGATCCTCGTGGGAACGCTCGTCACCGACGGAACGGTGGTGGAAGACGGTCTGCTGGCCATTGAGGGTGACCGGATCGCCTACGCCGGGCAGGCCTCGGCCTTCGTCCCCGAAGACTTTCCCGGTTTCCAGAGCGCCATCCGGCATGGCGTCCCGGCCGGCCACTACATCCTCCCCGGCCTGGTGGACGTGCACTGCCACGGCGGCAAGGGCGGCGATTTCCCCGGCGGGGAGGAATCCTCGGCCCGCAAGGCCGTGGACTTCCTGCACCGATCCGGTACCACCACTTTGCTGGCCAGCATGGTCACGGCACCACGGGAGGATTTGCTCCGCGGCATCGAACTGTACGTGAAGCTCGCCGACGAAGGCCTGGTCGCAGGAATCCACCTGGAAGGCCCGTTCCTCTCCCACGCACGGTGTGGCGCACAAAACCCTGACTACTTGCTGGAACCTGACCTGGACCTCATGGACGAGCTCGTTGCGGCTGCGGAAGGCAAGCTTGCCACCATGACGTACGCACCCGAACTTCCGGGTGCTGCCGTCCTGGTGGATTTGATGACGTCCCACGGGGTAACTCCCTCCTTGGGGCACACGGATTGCGACGACGCCACGGCGGCAGCGTCGTTGGCCGCCGCACGTGAGGGGCTTGAGTCGGCAGGGTTCGACGGCGTCAGCTCGCTCCCGACCGTGACGCACCTTTTCAATGGGATGCCTCCCCTGCACCACCGTGCGCCCGGGCCGGTGGCCGCCTGTTTGCGGACCGCCCAGGCCGGCAAGGCTGTGGTGGAGCTGATCGCCGACGACACCCACCTCGATCCGAGCACCGTGGCCACGGTCTTCCAGCTTGTGGGGGCAAACAACATCGTCTTGGTCACCGATTCCATGGCGGCCGCCGGACTCTCCGACGGCCACTACATGCTGGGCCCCTCCCCGGTAACCGTCAGCAAGGGCGTAGCCACCCTTGATGCCACCGGTTCCATCGCTGGCGGCACCGCCACCCTGCTGGACGTGGTCCGCAAGACCGTCTCGGCCGGCGTTGACCTTCCAGACGCCATTTGTTCGGCCACGGCGGTTCCGGCCGGCGTCCTGGGCCTCTCGGATGAAGTTGGCGGGTTGCGCCGGGGTCTTCGGGCGGACGTCGTGACCGCGGACCAGGAACTGGGACTCACCGGCGTCATGCGAAATGGTGAATGGTTGTCATAGGCCTAAGGTCCAAGTGGAATTCCCTTGGGCGTCGTAACCGGCTTTTAACCGAAAATTTTCCCGAATTACCAAAAAGACCGTTGACCTCCGGCACCGCGCATGAAAGTGTTGTAGCAGTCTTTGTGTAGGTGGTTTTCATGCTCGCAAGACGAGTTGCGAGCGTGAGGCTCCTGCGAAACCAACCGGGCCAGCCCGGGCGGAATCCGGATCTTCTCGCGGAGTAACAAAGCCGGTACGCGGTGTATCGGACTGATGTTCCATATTGAGGAGAAATACATGGCACTCGGAACCGTCAAGTGGTTCAACGCTGAAAAGGGCTTCGGCTTCATCACCCCGGACGACTCGGATGGCGACGTCTTCGTTCACTACTCGGAGATCCAGACCGGCGGCTTCAAGACCCTCGATGAGAACCAGCGCGTTCAGTTCGAGATCGGCCAGGGCGCCAAGGGTCCCCAGGCTACCGGCGTCACCGTCGTCTAGTTAGATCCGTTGAACCTGCCCCCGGCAGATTCACCAACAGCTTGGCCCCGGCATTTAGCCGGGGCCAAGCTGTTTAAGCGCCATTCATTGCGGACGGAAATGTCTGATATTTCTGACAACCCTGTTACTAACGGTGAAGAATTGCGAAAAGACTCCCCGAATGGAGCGTTGACAATTCAACCAACTAAGGTACGCAACAACCGGGCGGAATGCCTGACCGATAAACCAGGGAGGTAAGCACGGCTCAAGGCCCGGCCCATTGCCGGAAGGTGCAAGGGATCCTGGTAATACATGTACAGCGTTCTGTAGTCGGGCTGGAAGCGCGATTTAAAGGAAGCCAGGGAACGGAAGCCATAAACCGGTTCCAAGGCCTGCCCCACGAGGTCCAGGATTCCTGCCAGGCCCTCCGGCCTTTGGTCCGGCTCATCCTTGTCCCTGGCCAGCGGTGAACCGGACAACGAGATCATTTCCACCGACTCGCGCAGATGCAGCACGGCCGAGGCGATCAGGAACTCCATCACTCCTGGGAATGCGTCACCACTGCGCCTCATGAAGTCCAAGGTCCAACTGACAACCGTGCCGTTGTCGTAGACCGGCAACCAACTGGTGACACCGTAGACCGTGCCGGCTTCGTCGACTGCAACGCAGCACAGGACATCCGGGTCCTCAAGCTCATCCATGCCGCCCAAGGTGAACCCCATTTCGGGGACGCGTTTCTGCGCTGCCCATTCCTCGGAAACCTCACCCACCTTTGCCCGCAAGGAGTGCGGCAGGTCTCCGAAGGCACCCCACACGGCGGTAATGCCCATCTTGTTGGCCCTGTTGAGGGCAGTCCGGACGTTCTGCCACTCCTTGCCACGGAATTCCAGGCCACGGATCCTGAGCCGGGTTTCCTGCGCAACGGCAACCCTCCGGAAACCCCTTGCCTGCAGCTCCGGCCACAGTTCGTCCGTACACGAATACAGGCAGGGGATCAGGGCGTTGCGCGAACAGTGCTGCAGGAAACCCAGGGCAGTGGCCCGGTGCCCCTCCGCCACACCAATGGGTCCGGCCAACGTCAGCGCAACGTGGCCATGCTGTTGGTAGGCCACTCCCCCGGTCCCCTGCGGAGTGAACCAGTACTTGTTGGGTTCCCACAACGCCATCCAGGACAAGGAGTCGCCGCCGGCTTTTACCAGCGAACGGGCATGTTCCCGGGACTGGTGGTCAAGGCCCCCGGCGTGGTGTCCGCGGACCAGCAGCACCCAGACGCCGATGAGGGCCACCAGCCAAAAGGCGGTGCCGGAGTAGGAGAAAAGGAACACTTCGAGGGCATCGCGCTCGGCGAATACCTTGCGGTAAACGCCGGGCAAAGGAACCGGCAGGTATTGGCGGGCGAGTTCGGTACCCAAACCCAGCAGGCCGCCGTCGCGCGCCATGCCACCGGAGGCCAGCCACACAACGGTGTACGCCAGGGCGAGGGCGACACCGCTGAGGCCGACAAACCAGAAAACCCTGCGACGCATCCGCGTCGAAGACTCAACCCGGAAATGCCCCCGGTACGCGAAGAGGAGGATCGCCAGTATCAGAGGAACCATGACCAGTGGGATCAGGTGCGCCACAGCCGAGTTCATCATGCCCACCCGCGGACGGCCCGGCAGTTGCGGCATGCCGGCGAACAGGCCGAGATAGAGCGTGGACAAGGCCACCACCACAACCTGGACGCCGATAGCGATGCCCAGGGCCAGCCGGCGTCCACGGCGCATCCCGTCAACGCAGATGAGCAACAGCACCACGGGAACGACGGCCAGTGCCAGGCCGAAGGGCCCCGTGTACCCCTGCCGGCCCAGTTCCAGGCACGCCACATCGATCGTCCCTCCGCAGTTCCCCTCCAACTGGCTGAGCGTAGGCAGGGGGTTGAGGATCACATCGCGAAGCAAGGCAAGCGGCCCCGATGGGCTCTTGGCTACGGCAGTAAGGATGGGGCCTACGGCAAAGATGGCCATGGTCAGCGACAGGAGGTTCCGCACCTCGCGGCCCGTAGACCTGTGCAAGTGGAGATGTCCCTGGTTGCTTTGCATCCACCACGCCGCCGCCAACCCGATCAGGGCGCCCAACAAGCCCATGAGCGTCTCAGGGTGTCCAACAAAAAGCACCAGCAGCAAGGTGATGGACAACGCCACCGTGCGGAACCTCCGCTGCCAAAGCGTTGGCAGCTTGGCGCTGGCAGCCAGGGCCGTGGCCAGCAAGGCGCCGTAGGGACCGATGAGCCGGGTGTCCACCATGCGGGAGATCCAGCCATCGTCCGCATACCGCGCTATTTGGGTCACCAGGAAGAAGGCCGTGACGCACGCGAACTGGCAGGCGATAAGTACCAGGGACGTTTTCAGGAACCCGAAATGCCGCTCCGCCAGGCCCAGGAGGAAAAGGATCATCAGCACAACGACGACAAAGGCAGGCACGTTGGTGGTGAAAAAGAGGGACGTCCAGATGGACCACCATTCGCCGGCACGCAGTCCGCGCAGCGTCACACCAGCAACGGGCAGCCAGGACTCGGGCGGACCGGCGACGATGCTTCCGGAAACGATTGAGACAAGGACGAACACTCCGACGACGGCCAGCGTCAAGGGCGTAGCCCGCAAATGCCGCCCCGCCTGCCGCATGGCCGGCTGGATGAAACCCTTCAGGGCGAGACTCACTGCGGCAACCCCCATCTGGCCGACAAGAAGTCCAGGGCGCCGGGCATACCGCGAACCACCGAGTCCCACGAGTGTCCGGAGTGGTCTATGACGTGGTCCTCAACCGTGAAACCCGCAGACCGGGCAGCGTCTGCCAAAGTGTGCATGTAAGCGATGAACTCATTGTCCGTAGCCCCGGCCGTCAAGTACATGCCACTGCCCGGATACTGCCTCTGGTGCATCAGGACCAAAGGGGTCCTTGACTCGAAAGCCGCTACGTCGCCGTCGAACGAGTCAGCGATCGTCTTGTTCCTGTCCTTGGCGAGGGCAGGCTCCTGCTCGGCCGAGAACCCAATCACGGAAGGAAACAGCTCCGGGTGGGCGGTTCCCATCTGGACCGCGCACGTTCCCCCAAAGGAAAACCCTCCGACGGCCCATTGCCGGTGGTCTGTGGAGACAGCCAGGGTCTTGCTGATCCACGTGGGGACATCCTGGGAGAGATAGGCGTCCGCGGGAGCGATCCTGCTGTCCATGCACATGGTGTTTGCATTGGCTGAGCCGTTGGGATCTACCACCACGGTGACGGGTGCAATACCGCCATGTGCTTCGGCGAATTTGTCCAGCTGCGAGCGGAGCTGCCCGCCCGTGAGCCAATCGGCAGGACCGCCTGGTTGACCAGAGAACAGGATGAGGACGGGAAGGCTGGGGCGGTTTTCGGTGAGGTACGCCGGCGGGAGGTAAACGTACGCTTCCCGCGCGGTAAAGCCGGAAACAGTACCGGGAATGTCCGCCCGGCGCAGCGTACCGCCGCGGGGCATGGTTTCGGGCGCCTTCCAAGCGGACGGCGACGGGCCGGGCTTACTGTCCGGAGCACGTTGCAGTCCTGCTTCCAACGGCTGGATACGCGCTACGGCGGTGCCCAGGAGGTCGGCCACGGTGTTGTTGAGGCCAAAGTAGGAGTTGACCTGGACCACGGACAGCAGGACAACACCCAGCATTGCGGCGATGCTCGCGGAGCGGCCCTTCCAGGCAGCGCGGGGAAACCGGGCAACGCAAAGAAGAAGTGCAGCCACCGCAGCGGTGGACCACACCAACGTCTCGAAAGGCAGGTTCTCAGAGAACGTGGCCATCACGTCGATGAGCAGCCAGTGCGTCAATGCCACCACGCCGGCAGCCAACGCAAGGGAAGCAACCACCACCAACGGCCACCAGCGCCTGCGTCGCCAAAGCAACCAGGATGCGCCAACCACTCCACAGACAAGGGAGAACCAGAAGAACGGCCCGTCAACGAGGCTGACGTCGGACAGGAAATCCATGACGCCTAACGCCAGGTTCCAACACCGATGACCGGCCCGGCTTCAAGCCAGGATGAAAGCCCGGCGTAGGCTTCGAACTTCATGGCCAGCATGAGTGTTTTGCCTTCGTATTGAAGCTCAACAACCACCACGCCGGGTTGGACCCGGACGAGCTCGTCCTCGGTGGGTTTACGCCGTCCAAGGAGTTCCAGGGAACTGCGTTTGAAACGGTATTTGGGTATCACGCTGAGGGACATCAAGCGGAACCACTCAAGTTCATTGTCCTGATAACGACAAACCCCCATCTGCCAGCTGTTTCCAGCCATGCAAATGGAGGCGTCTACCGTGCCCAGGGCGCGCCGCAGATTGAAGCGGCGCACCCCAAAAAGGCACAGTGTAAAAATCAGCAACGCAAACGCCGTTGCCAGGGCGATGAACGGAATAAGGGAATCGTCCATCAAGGTCGTGCTATCGGATCCCCGCTGTAGCCGCTTCGCCCAGTTGGGCGTTGTCAGCAACAATGACCACGCGGTCGTTGTCGACGGAGAAGAATCCGCCGTCCACCACTACCGCAATGCGGTCACCGGAAACCGGCTGGATTGCCAGCTCGCCCTCGGCCAGGATGGCCAGGAGGGGCGAGTGGCCCGGCAGGATTCCGATTTCACCATCGCTGGTGCGGGCCTTCACCATCTTGGCCGCTCCGGACCACACGAAGTGGTCAGCTGCGACAATCTCAACCTCAAGCTCAGCCATACTACTTGGTCTGTTCCTGGATCTTGGCCCAGTTGCGCTCGACGTCATCCAGGCCACCGACGTTGAAGAACGCCTGCTCTGCGATGTGGTCCAGCTCGCCATCGCAGATGGCGGTGAAGCCTTCAACCGTGTCCTTGATGGAGACGGTGGAGCCCTCGACGCCGGTGAACTGCTTGGCGGTGTAGGTGTTCTGGGACAGGAACTGCTGGATACGACGTGCACGCGACACGACGATCTTGTCTTCTTCGGACAATTCGTCAACACCGAGGATGGCGATGATGTCCTGGAGTTCCTTGTTCTTCTGCAGGATCTGCTTCACACGGACAGCCGTGTTGTAGTGGTCCTTACCGATGTACTGGGGGTCCAGGATACGGGAGGTGGACGTCAGCGGATCAACAGCCGGGTACAGACCACGCGAGGCGATTTCACGGGAAAGTTCCGTGGTCGCGTCGAGGTGGGCGAACGTGGTTGCCGGAGCCGGGTCGGTGTAGTCGTCAGCAGGCACGTAAATTGCCTGCATCGAGGTGATCGAGTGGCCCTTGGTGGAGGTGATGCGCTCCTGGAGGAGGCCCATCTCGTCAGCAAGGTTCGGCTGGTAGCCCACGGCGGACGGCATGCGGCCGAGCAGCGTGGAAACTTCGGAACCTGCCTGCGTGAAGCGGAAGATGTTGTCGATGAAGAGCAGCACGTCCTGGTTCTGGACATCGCGGAAGTACTCCGCCATGGTCAGTGCGGACAGTGCCACGCGCAGACGCGTTCCCGGCGGCTCATCCATCTGGCCAAATACAAGGGCGGTGTCCTTGAGGACGCCTGCCTCTTCCATTTCAACCCAGAGGTCGTTGCCTTCACGCGTACGCTCGCCAACACCGGCGAATACCGAAGTACCACCGAAGTTACGGGCAACACGGGTGATCATTTCCTGGATCAGAACGGTCTTGCCAACACCGGCACCACCGAACAGACCAATCTTTCCACCCTTGATGTAGGGGGTCAGGAGGTCGATGACCTTGATACCGGTCTCGAGCATCTCCGTGGAGCCCTCGAGGGACGCAAAGCTCGGGGCCTTGCGGTGGATCGGCCAGTAGGCGTCAGCCTTGATCTCCGACTCGTCAACGTCAAGCGGCTTGCCGAGGACGTTGAAGATGTGGCCCTTGACGCCGTCGCCGACGGGCACGGAGATCGGAGCGCCGGAGTCCTGCACGGTGGTACCGCGGACCAGGCCGTCGGTTGCCTGCAGGGAGATGGCGCGAACGAGGTTGTCCCCCAGGTGCTGGGAGGTCTCGAACGTGATGGTCTTGGTCTGGCCGTTGAGGGTGACCTCAGTGGTCAGAGCGTTGTAGATCTCGGGGATTGCGTCAGCCGGGAATTCGACGTCGACAACCGGACCAATAACACGGGCAATGCGGCCGGTGGCACCGGCCGTTGCTACGTGTTCGGTAGCAGTGGCAGTCATCTCTCTCACTTCACTCAGTAGATGGCGTGGGGTTAAGTTTATCTGTTTGGTGCAGGTGCGGCTTCGAGCCGGATCCGTACCGGCTAGGACGCGAGGGCGTCGGCGCCGGCCACGATCTCGGAAAGCTCCTGCGTAATCTCGGCCTGGCGGGCCGTGTTGCGAAGGCGCGTGTACTTCTTGATGAGTTCCGTTGCGTTGTCACCGGCCGACTTCATGGCCCGCTGGCGGGCGGCGAGCTCGGAAGCTGCTGCCTGCAGCATGGCTGCGAAGATGCGGGACTCGATGTAACGCGGGAGCAGGGCGTCGAGGACCTGCTCCGTTTCCGGCTCAAATTCGTACAGCGGCAACAGCTCGGACTCCGAGGCTGCTTCCTCTTCGACGACCTCCAGCGGAAGCAAACGGATTACCGTCGGCTCCTGCGTCACCATCGACTTGAAGCGCGTGTAGACGACGTGGATCTCGTCCACGCCACCCTCGGCGTAGTCAGTGGCGAAGTCTTCGAGAAGTGCAGCACCGATCTCCTGGGCCGTTCCGAATTCCGGAGCGTCCGTACCACCCGTCCAAACACGGGAGTAGTCACGGTTACGGAATTCGAAGTACGCCTGGGCCTTACGGCCAACCAGGTACGACTTGACTTCCTTGCCTTCTGCGCGAAGAAGCTCGGTGAGGCCTTCGGCCTGCTTGAGCACGCTTGCGGAGTACGATCCTGCAAGGCCACGGTCCGAGGTGATGATCAGGACGGCGGCGCGGCGGATCTGCTCCGGCTCGGTGGTCAGCGGGTGGTCGATTTCGCTCTGGGTCGCGACAGCAGAAACGGCACGGGTAATGGCGTTCGCGTAAGGCAGTGAAGCTGCTACGCGGGCGCGGGCCTTACCGATGCGCGAGGTAGCGATCAGTTCCATCGCCTTGAAGATCTTGCGCATCGACGTCGTCGAGCTGATCTTCTGACGGTAGACCCGAATCTGGGCTCCCATACTTATCCTTTCCTAAGTTCCCGACGTACCGCCCTGCCGGGGCCCTTGCGGACCCCGGCAGAGCAGGTCATCGAAACTAGCGCTTCTGCTTGACGATCTTTTCCTGGTCGACGTCGCCGCCCGAGATCGCTTCGTGCTCTTCGTGTCCGGCACCAACCAGTCGGTTGTCGCCCTCTCCGAAGAAGCCCTTCTTGAAGGAAACGACTGCTTCCTTCAGCGCTGCGGCGGTGTCGTCATCCAGGACGTTGGTCTGGGCCAGCGTGGTCAGGATGGAGGACTGGTGCTTCAGGTGCTCCAGGAACTCGGACTCGAAGCGGCTGATGTCCTCAACCGGAACGTCGTCCAGGTAGCCGTTGGTACCGGCCCAGATGGAAACAACCTGGTTCTCAACCGGGAACGGCGAGTACTGGCCCTGCTTCAAGAGCTCCATAAGGCGAGCACCACGGGTCAGCTGCTGGCGGGAAGCAGCGTCCAGGTCCGAGGCGAACATGGCGAAAGCCTGCATGTCGCGGTACTGGGCCAGGTCCAGCTTCAAGGTACCGGAGACCTTCTTCATGGACTTGACCTGTGCGGCGCCACCAACGCGGGAGACGGACACACCAACGTCAACAGCAGGACGCTGGTTGGCGTTGAAGAGATCCGACTGGAGGAAGATCTGGCCATCGGTGATGGAGATCACGTTGGTGGGGATGTAGGCGGAAACGTCGTTTGCCTTGGTCTCGACAATCGGCAGACCGGTCATGGAACCTGCACCGAGCTCGTCGGAGAGCTTTGCACAACGCTCCAGGAGACGGGAGTGCAAGTAGAAGACGTCACCCGGGTATGCTTCACGTCCCGGCGGGCGGCGGAGCAGCAGGGACACGGCGCGGTAGGCTTCAGCCTGCTTGGACAGGTCATCGAAGATCACCAGGACATGCTTGCCGCCGTACATCCAGTGCTGGCCGATGGCCGAGCCTGCGTACGGTGCGAGGTACTTGAAGCCGGCGGGGTCCGAAGCCGGGGAAGCCACGATGGTGGTGTACTCCAGTGCACCGTGGTCCTCGAGGGTCTGACGGACGGCTGCGATGGTGGAAGCCTTCTGGCCAACACCAACGTAAACGCAACGAACCTGCTTACTGACATCGCCCGAAGCCCAGTTGGCCTTCTGGTTGATGATGGTGTCAACCGCGATGGCGGTCTTGCCGGTCTGGCGATCGCCAATGATCAGCTGACGCTGGCCACGGCCGATCGGAATCATGGCGTCGATGGCCTTGAGGCCGGTCTGCATGGGTTCGTGAACGGACTTGCGCTCGGTCACGCCCGGAGCCTGGAGTTCCAGTGCACGGGTGGCCTCGGCCTTGATCTCGCCGAGGTCGTCGATCGGCTGGCCCAGGGGGTCAACCACGCGGCCCAGGAAGGCGTCGCCAACGGGCACGGACAGGATCTCACCGGTGCGGTGAACTTCCTGGCCTTCTTCGATTCCGGTGAAGTCACCGAGGATAATGACACCGATTTCGCGGACGTCAAGGTTCTGGGCGAGGCCCAGCGTGCCATCTTCGAAGCGAAGCAGCTCGTTCGCCATGACCGAGGGAAGACCCTCAACACGGGCGATGCCGTCACTTGCGGTGGTCACGCGACCAACCTCTACGCGCTCTGCGTTACCGGGTTCGTAGGACGCCGCGAACTCGTTCAACGCATTACGGACGTCGTCGGCGTTGATGGTCAATTCGGCCATCTGCAGTCCCTGCTCTCCTGTTTTCGTGATCATCGTTGCTCACGATGACCGGGTTTATATCAGTTAGTTGTGCTTTGTCTTCACTAGCCAGCGAGCTGACGGCGGAGTTCGGTCAAGCGGGCGATGACCGAAGCGTCAAGCACTTCGTCGCCTACCTGGACACGGACTCCACCGATCAGTGCAGGATCAACAGTGATGTTGACCTTCAGTTCGCGGCCGTAGAGGGCGTTGAGCCCGGCCTGCAGTCGGCTGGCCTGCGTTTCCGTCAACGGACGGGTAACGCTGACAGTTGCAATCCAGCGCTGCTGGCGCTTGGCTGCAAGCTTGGCGAAGGATTCGACGAGCTTGCTCGGCTTGACACCGCGCGGCTCCGAAACTGCCTGGCCAATAAGAACCTTGGCTTCCTCGCTGATGCCAGGAACAAGCTTCTCGGCAAGGGCAGTCTTGGCGGCACCCGATGCCTGCGGCTCAGACAAAGCCCGCTGTACTTCGTGGCTGGAAGCGACAACCTGGTTGAAGGCAAACAGATCGTTTTCCAGCTCTTCCAGCCCCGTAATACCGGAGGCAGAAACGGCCGACTTGTTTTCAGCTACCGCAATGACGACCGTGGCGGCAAGCGTCTCGAGTGCATCGCCGATATCGCGTGCGGATGCCCAGCGCGAGCTGGCCAGTCCGCCTGCAATCTCAGCAGCATCAGCGGAGACTTTTCCGCCAACCAGCTGCTTGACCAGCGCCGACTTCTCGTCCCCGCTGCGGGAAGGGTCAGTCAGGGCGCGGCGCAAGCCAGCCGAGCTGTCCACCGTTCCCAGGATTCCGAAGAGGTCCTTTGCCAACTGCAGCGAGGCCAAAGGAAGCTTGGCTTCCAGGTCTGCCAGTGCTGTGGTCAGCGATTCGCTCGATATTCCTGCCATTACTTAGCTGCACCTGCGTTCTGGGTCTCCAGATCAGCCAGGAAGCGATCCACGACGCGTGCCGAACGCTCGTCGTCGTTGAGTGCTTCGCCGACGATGCGGCCTGCCAGCGTGGTAGCAAGCGTGCCAACCTCGGAGCGGAGCGAGACAACAGCTGCCTGGCGCTCGGACTCGATGGCGGCGTGTGCCTGCTCGGTGATGCGTGCAGACTCAGCAGCTGCCTTGGCCTTCAGGTCCGCGAGGATCTGGGCGCCTTCGGCACGTGCTTCTTCGCGGATGCGGTTGGCCTCGGCACGGGCATCGGTGAGCTGCTGCTTGTACTCTTCAAGAGCTGCAGAAGCTTCTGCCTGGGCCTGTTCGGCCTTCGCAATGCCACCTTCAATTGCTTCGGCGCGCTCTGCGAACGTCTTCTCGAACATCGGGACAACAAACTTGACCACGATGAACAGGAGGACTGCGAAGCCGACGAGGACAACGCCCATTTCCCAGATGTTGGGCAGCAGGGGCATGGGCTTTTCACCCTCAGTGGCGGCTGAGATGATCAGCTGATTCATATTTCACCCGTCCTATCTACTCGTTGGAAGTCGCTAAGTTCTTGCTTATTAGGAAAGAACGAAAGCGAAGACGAGGCCGAGGATGGCGAGAGCTTCGGTCAGTGCAAGACCAAGGAATGCGATCGGCTGCAGCACACGCTGAGCTTCCGGCTGACGTGCCACACCGTTGATGTAAGCGGCGAACACGAGACCCACACCCACACCACCGCCGATGGCCGAAAGACCATAGCCGATGAGGTTGAGGGAGCCGTTGATGGTGCCTTCCATTTTTTCTTCCTTTCAAGATGCCGCGGGCGCGGCAGGTTGTTTGGGTTGCTTCATCCCCGCTGGGGGAAGTTGGTGAGCCTAGTGGCTGTCGGCGTGCAGTGCGCCTTCGATGTAGATCGCGGTCAACAGAGTGAACACATAAGCCTGCAGGGCCATGATCAAGGCTTCGAGCATGTACATGGCGACGGCGCCGACCAGCACCAGGACCGAGGCGCCCTTGAGCAGGACGTTCTCCTGCATGACCAGGAACTCGATGCCGGACCCGGCGAGCATGACGATCAAGTGGCCGGCCAGCATGGTCGCAAACAGACGGAGGCTGTGCGTAACCGGGCGGACCAGGAAGTTGGAAATGATTTCGATCGGAACGACGATCGGGAGGATGTACCACGGAACACCGGAGGGAACAGTTGCGAGCTTGAAGTAGCGCAGTCCGTTCTTCTTGATGCCGATGATGATCCAGGTGAAGTACACGATGCCTGCCAGCACGTAGGCGCCGCCCACGTGGGAGAAGCTCGGGAGCTGGATCACCGGAATGGCGCCGTAGATGTTGTTCACCAGAATGAAGAAGAACAGGCTGAACAGCAGCGGAACATACTTGATGAAGTCCTTGCCGCCGATGATGTCCTTGGCAATGCTGTTACGGACAAAGCCGTAGGCCATCTCGCCGGCGAACTGCAGCTTGCCGGGAACCAATTGCTGCTTCCGGGCTGCGGCCACAAAGAAGGCGGCAATAATGACGACCGACAGGATCACCAGCAGCATTTGCTTGGAGAAGCCGTCCTCGGCACCCCAAGGCAGGATTGCCGGCAGGTGCATTTCTTCGATTCCGGGTGGGGTGAAGGACCCCGAATCCTGGGCTGGGAGCGCAAGCGCGATCAACGCGTTTCCTCTCTGCTGTGTCCATCATTGGGCATTGGGCGGAACGCGGACACGTTCATCGCATCCCCATTCCATGTGAAATTATTTGGCATTACTGTCCCCGTCGTTGGACGGACCGCTGTCTGCGTTGTTCTCTCCGGCAGAAGTGCTTTGCTTGGTGAGGCCGTGCATATGGGAAAGATAGAACCCTCCTGCGGCTCCCAGCAGAGCGCCAAGGAGCACAATCCAGCGGGTCCCCCACAGATTATCCAGTCCCCAGCCTATCAAACTCCAGACAATGATCCCGCCAATGATGTAGCTGAAGACGGCGATGCCGGCGTTGTATCCACCATCATTGGGCGCATCAGGAGATTTGGTCGGCGGCTGCGATCCATGTGCATCTGAGGAATGGCCGGTTTTGCGCTTACGGAGAGGCATCCGGGCCGCCCTTCTGGCTGGCTGGGTCATTGAAGATCTGCAGGCGCGCCTTGCTGAATCCGTAGATTTCGGCGGCCTGCCAGAACACGACACCGACGACGGCGCCGATCAGGAACCAGCGGCCGTGCAGCCACGCAGGGGCGCCGACGACGAACAGCACGACGGCAAATCCGATGACTTTGACGAAATACGTCGCAACAAAGAGACCGACTGCGCCAGAAGGATTGTTCCGGCCGACGAAATGGCCGATCAGCAGGCTTATCGCAAAAAAGAGCATTACCAGCGACGCACCGAAAGCAACGGAAACCGCGCCTTGGACGCCGTTCATGAGTGCGGCTATGAGGCAGCACACGACTGTGGCGGCGAGCGACGCTACAGTGCTAAGCAGCAGCAGCCTCAACCACAAAGATGAGATGCGCCCGAATACCCCAACACCACGTTTGCCGGACGGACGTCCGGTTTCGGCGTTGGATGTCATGGGGATACCAATCCTCGTGGCAGGGGAGCCATATTCTCAAAGTGGGGTTACGGGCGAGTGACTGTCCGCACCAAGAATTCTACACGAGATAGAACTGTGATCAGTAATCCGTCTCCACCAGGAAGGCACCCGGTGGCATCACCGGGTGCCTTGCCTCTTGCTTTAGTAACTCCTCTGCTTCAGGAACGACGCTCCTTAACAGTTACGCGCGTCTGTGGCACCCGGACCCCATCCGCCGGATACACGGACTCGTACCGTGGTGTAGGGGGCGACAGTCACGCAGGCACTGTCAGCAAGGAACCCCGTTGCCATGATGTTCGAGTAACTGCCGCAGATGTTCCTGATGTCCGCGTAGGTGCCTCCCCATTCACGCGCAGCCAATCCATTTACCAGCTGAGCGCACCCAGAAGCGTTAGCGGGAGCCGCACCGGCGACCAATCCCCCGGCCAGCAATCCAGCAACACCCATGGCACTCGCGAAGCGTTTGAATTTCACTTTTCCCCCAATTGATATTCCCCAATAGAAGCCAGCACTCAGCTGCTGACCCGTTGATGCCACAGGACGCGGCACAACTTGGACAAGCTAACAACGTGGCCAGGAGGGGTCAAGTCAAACAACGTAGACAGCGCCGGCAACCGGGAGCTCCCAATTACTCCCCCGGTTGCGCCGTGTTTCGGGTGAAGTAAGGCCAGGCTGTGACAGCTGCCATCACCAGGGCCGCAGCAACATCCACGATCAGGACGATCTGCCAGGGAAAGACAGCGAACGCGACGCCGCCAAAGGCAAGGATGCAGGTCCACACGTACAGCATCACGACGGCGGTACGGTGCGAGTACCCGAGGTCCACGAGCTTGTGGTGGAGGTGCCCGCGGTCCGCTGACCACGGCGACTGTCCACGTGCGGTCCTGCGGACCACGGCCATGCCGAAGTCGAGCAGCGGCAGCGACAAAACAGCAAAGGGCAGGAGGATCGGAATGATGGTGGGAATACCGTTGGCGCGGTCGTAGAGGCCGGAACCAATCTGTCCGGTGGCCACGACGCCGGCCGCGGCCATGAGGAGGCCAATCAGCATGGCCCCGGAATCACCCATGAAAATCTTGGCGGGAAACCAGTTGTGCGGCAGGAACCCGATGCAGCCACCCACCAGGATGGCCATCAGGAGCGTAGCCAGGTCCGAGTTGTCCGTTGAGGGATTGTTCCGGTGCACCCAGTACGCCGTCAGGAAGAACGCTCCCCCGCCGATGGTCGCCACGCCGGCAGCCAAGCCGTCCAGGCCGTCGATGAAGTTCACCGCGTTCATGGTGGTGACGATCAACCCTGCCGTGAGGACGATCTGGACCAGCTCGGATTGGATGAAGATCGGCTCGGGGATGAAGGGAACCACGGACATCCGGACGCCCCAGATCGCCACAATGAAGGCGGCTCCGGCCTGGCCAAGGAGCTTGATCCACCACCGGATGTCCAGGATGTCGTCCGCCACGCCCACCGCAACGATCACCACGGCGCCGGCAAGAATCCCCCACGGGGCATCGTTATGCCTGAAGATGTCCTTGACGAAGAAGGAATTGCTGGCCACCACAAGGGCGACAAAAAAGCCCGCGAAGATGCCAAGGCCACCCAGCTTGGAGATCAGGGACGAGTGCATGTCCCTGCTGCGGATGGGGCGGTAGAGCCGGAGCTTGTTGCCCAGGACCCGGGCACCCCATGTTCCCGCATAGGACACCACGGCAGCCGTGAGCGCCATCAGGAGATACATGATCATGATGCGGCTCCGGAACGCAGCGCGGTGGCCGCTGAAAAGTCGAATGGTTCGGGGCAGCTTGGTGTGTGGAACGCTGTCTGTGGATAAATGGAACTACTCCGTCGCCATGCCTGCACCGGCCGTGCCGAATGTTGCTGGTTTTCTGTGGACTCTAGTCACGATACTAATGCCAACCGCCGTGACCAGCGGCGCGACGCAGCCGCCGGCGGGCCTGCTTTTGGCCGTCCTGTTGCTGCGTTCCCGCTACTTTTGCGGACCCGTGACGTCCCGCAAGGCGTAGATCCCCTCCAGGACTTTTTCATTGGACCGCGGCGGCCGGTAGCTGTCGCGCAGCCCCTTCAGGAACCCTGCCACCAGGACTTTCCGGTTGGATGAGGACGCAATGGTCCGCGTCCAATTCCGCAGCGATGCACCAGTGAAAAGAATCTTCTCCCACGGGGCCAGGGCGTTGGACCGCGTGTAGACCCACAGTTTGTTGCGGACCTCGTAATAGAAGCGGGGACCGGGATCCGCGCCTGCGTCGCCGAATACCTTCGTGTGGTGGTTGGCGACGGACGCGTCGGTTGTCAGCGCCACACCGCGCCGGGATACCCGGGCCGTGAACTCGAGGTCGTCATTCCAGATGAAATAGTCGGCAATCGGCAAACCGTGGCGCCTGATCTCCTCCGCATGGACCAGCACGGAGACAAACGAGGCACTGCGGATCTGGGTCGCACCCACCCGCGTGGCCGCAACCCGCGCCGATTCAGCGGCACCGATCCTGGGCCGCATGCGGTTCATCGGATGGTCGCGGCCATCGGTCCACACCACCCGGCTGGCAATGAACGCCGGAGTCTCCCCCGTTTGCCGGGCGTAGCCCTCGGACACCTCCAGGGCTTCACGGAGGGCACCGGGTTGCGGCTCGGTGTCATCGTCCATGATCCACACATGGTGGGCGCCATGGTCCAAAACGGCGCGTTCCATCCCCACCACAAACCCACCGGCGCCGCCCACGTTGGTGTTCAAGGTGACTACATCGGTGGGCACCGGACCCGCGTAACTGCGCAGGAAGGCGGCAGTTCCGTCGGTGGAGGCGTTGTCCACAACGACGACGGCGTCCGGCACCTGCGTGCCGGCGGCGATGCCCGCCAAGGTTGTCTCAAGGAGTTCGCGCCGGTTATAGGTCACCACGACGGCGACCACCACGGGTTTTGACATTACTTCCCTTTGGTCTGGGATGGCTGGAAACGCCTGCGGATCAAAAGGCCCGCCAGCTTCCACGGTTCAACGAATACTCTGTAGGCCACCCGGCCCGGGTGCAGCACCAGGCGCCAGGCCCATTCGAGGCCCAGCCGTCCCAGCCAGCGGGGCGCAAGCTTCTGGACACCGGCAACTTGTTCGATCGCTCCACCCACAGCGCAATAGACGGCAGGTGGCAACTGCTGGATCCTCCGTTGCAGGACCATTTCCTGCAACGGCATGCCGAGGCCCAGCAAAACCAGTTGGGGGCGATAGGACGCGAGCCAGTCAACCACGGCGTCCTCAAGTGTTCCGTCCCAGCCTTCGCCGGGCATGCCGTCCACCGTAGCACCCGGGATGATCGTGCGGAGCTTGGCGACTGCCTTGGTATTGGCGTCACGTCCGGCGCCGATCACTGCCACGCGTTCAAGTCCTGCCACGCCGCCCAATTCCGGAATCCAGTCCATGGATCCCATCCGGAAAGCCATGGTTCCCTGGCCCAGGGGTTTCAACTGCTCCCTGTGGGCAAGGCCCCACAGCATGGCTACCGGAGCACCATCCAGAAGCACAATCTCGCTGTTGTCATAGAGCCCACGGAAGTCCGGACGGGAATGGAACAATGTGACGCTGTGCAGGTTGTGCCCCAGGACGGTGCTGGTTTTGCCATCGGCGATGAGGCGTCCGAGCGCTGCAACCACCCCGTCGGCGCGCAGCGGAGTGGCGTCGACGTCAAGGACGGGGACGCGCTGGCGTTCGGGAATCATTCGGGGGTGGCTTCGCGCGCGGCCCCGGACGATGGTCCTGTTTCCCCGTCAGCCGCAGCCGTTGTGGGCGTGGTTTCCGAGGGAGCCCCAAGGTCGCTTTCGGACGGTGTTTCCGCAACGCTTTCGGACGGTGTTTCCGCAACGCTGGCGGATGGTGTTTCGGCGACACTTTCGGACGCCGCATCGGTGACGCCCCCGGCGTCGGCCTCGCTCTGGGCCCCGGATGCTTCCGGAGCCGCCACTTCGCCCACTCCCAACACGGAGGGCACTATGTCCCGCAAGCGGTCCAGGGAAATGGCTCCTTGGCGCACCACCTTGAAGGGGGTGGATGTCGCGTCCACGATCGTCGAAGGGACGGCGGCCGTGCCTTGGACCGGCCGGAAGCCACCCTCAAGGTACACCTCCACCGATTCCGCCAATTGCAGGCGTGCTTCGGAAGCGGTTTGCGCGGCTTCCTGGCCAGTGCGGTTCGCCGAGGAGACGGCGAGCGGACCGGTGAGGCCAAGCAGTTCCAGGGCGAGCTCGTCATCGGGCATACGCAGGGCCACGGTGCCCTTCGTATCTCCGAGGTCCCAGTCCAGCGAAGGCTGCGCATGGAGGATGAGCGTCAGGCCACCCGGCCAAAAAGCCTGTGCCAGGGCCCGGGCATCAGCCGGAACATCGGTGGCCAGTCCATCCAAGGCGTTGATCCGAGGGATCAGGACAGGAGGAGGCATTTGGCGGCTGCGGCCCTTCGATGCCAGCAGCATGGTCACCGCGAGCGGAGAGAAGGCGTCTGCCGCGATGCCATAGACGGTGTCCGTAGGCATCACGATGCACTTCTTTTCGCTGATGGCACGCTGCGCGTGCTGCAGCCCTTCAGCCCGCTGGTCATCGGAAGTGCAATTGTAGGTTGTGGTCACAGCGCTATTCTTTCACTCGTTGGGAGCGGTCTTTGCCAGCACTGCGCTCGTGGCACGTTCCTTGCCATTGAGGTCAAAGTGCGTCGTAATTTCCTGCCAGTGGCCGGCGCGCCGCAGCACGCCGGCGATCCATGCCGCCTGGACTTCCGCGTGTTCCATCACAAAGTAGCCCCCGGGCTTCAGGAGGCGGGCTGCAGAGGCGGCTGCCGCCGTCGGAAGTTCCATCCCGTCGGCTCCCCCGCCGTACAACGCTTCGGGGGGATCGTGCAGGGCGACTTCGGGTTCGTTGGGAATGGCTTCGGCCGGAATGTACGGCGGGTTGGAAACGACGGCGTCAAAGGTTCCGTCGTGCTCGGGCAACGCATCCCGGAGATCGCCCGCCACCAAGGTCACACCCAAAGGTTCCAGGTTGCCGGCAGCCCAGGCGTGGGCCAAGGCACTGAATTCAACGGCGTAGACGTCGGCCCCCGGGATCTCATGCGCGATCGAACCGGCGATTGCGCCCGATCCCGTTCCGAGGTCCACCACTTTGGGGGCGGACACCCCTGCCAGCCGGTCGATCACCAACTGCACCACGGATTCGGTTTCGGGCCGGGGAATAAAGACGCCCGGTCCCACGCGCAACTCCAGGTGGCGGAAGTAGGCGACGCCGGTAATGTGCTGCAGCGGCACGCGTCCGGCACGCTCGGCCACCAAGGCGGCGTAACCCTCCGGTGCCGGCGAATCGCCAAGGAGCAACGCACGCAAGCGTCCAAGGCCCACGTTCAGGAGGTGGTCGGCAAGGAGCTCGGCGTCGACCCGCGGGGTGGGAACGCCGGCGTCGGACAAAACAGCCGTGGCCTCACGGACGGCGTCCGCGAGGCTCTGGCCAGGGTAGAACGGCATGGCTTGTGCTACCGGCTTTACTCGCCGATGGCGTCAAGCCGCGATTGCTCGTCCATTTCGATCGCCGACTGGATGACCGGTTCCAGGTCACCGTTCATCACGGCGTCCAGGTTGTACGCCTTGTAGCCGGTGCGGTGGTCCGCGATGCGATTTTCCGGGAAGTTGTACGTGCGGATGCGCTCGGAGCGGTCCATGGTACGGATCTGCGACTTGCGCTGCTCGGAGTTCGCTGCGTCGATCTGCTCCTGCTGGTGCGCAAGGAGCCTTGCCCGCAGGACGCGCATGCCGGCTTCACGGTTCTGCAGCTGCGACTTCTCATTCTGCATGGCCACGACGATGCCTGTGGGCAAGTGGGTGATGCGGACCGCGGAGTCGGTGGTGTTCACGGACTGACCGCCAGGACCCGAGGAACGGTACACGTCGATCTTGAGGTCGTTCTGGTTGATCTCAAGTTCTTCGGGTTCATCGACTTCCGGCAGCACCAGGACGCCGGCGGCAGAGGTGTGGATGCGTCCCTGCGATTCGGTCACGGGAACACGCTGCACGCGGTGCACGCCACCTTCGAACTTCAAGCGGGCAAAGACGCCTTCGGCGGGATCGTTCGAGTTGCCCTTGATGGCGACGGAAACGTCCTTGTACCCGCCCAAGTCGGACTCGGTGGCGGAGATCATTTCCGTCTTCCAGCCGCGGGATTCCGCGTAGCGCATGTACATGCGCAGCAGGTCGCCGGCGAACAGGGCAGCCTCGTCGCCGCCTTCACCGCCCTTGACTTCAAGGATCACGTTGCGGGCGTCATCCGGGTCACGCGGAATGAGGAGCCGCCGCAGCCGCTCCTGCGCCGCGGGAATCTGCTCCTCGAGCTGCTCCACTTCGGCAGCGAAGTCCGGATCCTCGGCAGCCATCTCCTTGGCGGCTTCCATGTCATCGTTGAGCCCGCGCCACTTGTTGTAAGCCTCCACGATGCCCTGGAGCTGGGCAGAACGCCGCCCCAACTTACGGGCTACGGACTGGTCGGCGTAAACAGCAGGATCGCTCAACTGTGCCTGGATGGCAGCGTGCTCATCAAGCAATCCCTGGACGGACTCAAACATTTTCAAACCTCTTTCGACTCGTACAAGTCTAGTAACTGCGGCGTCGGGCCAATGACACAGGGCTGGAGCCCGCATTGATCCTTCAGGAGACCCGTGCCGCCGTCGAGCATTTTGCCAACCCGCGAAGGCGGGCCGAAAGCGGAACGAGCCGCTGACTCTGCTGCCCCGGGAGTGCGTTCGATGACTCCCAACCTTCGCAAGCTCAGGTCGGGGCCCTCGTCATCTCTCTTAGGGCCTGCCGGAGCGTGGTGGCAAAGTCCGAAGGGACTTTGCCACCACGCGTAGGGGCGGGGGCAGCAGAATCAGCGGCTCACCAGAGCAGCTACTTGTCGTTGTCCGACTTGGCTCCAAGCGTCGTCTTCTGGACCTGCATGAGGAACTCGACGTTGCTTTGCGTTTCCCGGATCTTGTTGGTCAGCAGTTCGAGGCTCTGCTGCTGCTCCAGGCCGGAGAGGACGCGGCGCAGCTTCCACATGATCTTGACTTCTTCAGCCGAGAGCAGGTTCTCTTCGCGGCGCGTGCCCGAAGCATTGACGTCCACGGCCGGGAAGATGCGCTTGTCCGCCAATTGGCGGGACAGGCGAAGTTCCATGTTGCCCGTGCCCTTGAACTCTTCGAAGATGACCTCGTCCATCTTGGAACCGGTCTCGACGAGCGCGGTGGCCAGGATGGTGAGCGAGCCGCCGTTTTCGATGTTGCGGGCAGCACCGAAGAAACGCTTGGGCGGGTACAGGGCTGCGGAGTCCACACCACCGGACAGGATACGGCCGGAAGCCGGTGCTGCCAGGTTGTAGGCACGGCCCAGGCGGGTCATGGAGTCCAGGAGGACCACCACGTCCATGCCCATTTCGACCAGGCGCTTGGCGCGTTCGATCGACAGTTCGGCAACCGTGGTGTGGTCATCGGCGGGACGGTCGAAGGTAGAGGCAATGACCTCGCCCTTGACGGTCCGCTGCATGTCCGTAACTTCTTCGGGACGCTCGTCAACCAGCACCATCATGAGGTGGACCTCAGGGTTGTTGGTGGTGATCGCGTTCGCGATGGACTGCAGGATGAGCGTCTTACCGGCCTTCGGCGGGGAGACGATCAAGCCACGCTGGCCCTTGCCGATCGGGGCCACGAGGTCGATGACGCGGGGGCCGATCTTCTTGGGGTCCGTTTCCAGGCGCAGGCGCTCGGACGGGTAGAGCGGGACGAGCTTTGCGAACTCGACGCGGTCCTTCAGTTCTTCAGGCGTCTTGCCGTTGACCGAGGTGACGCGGACAAGGGCGTTGAACTTCTGGCGGGAGGACTGCTGGTTGCGGTCTTCACCGTCACGCGGCGCACGGATGGCACCTACAACGGCGTCGCCCTTGCGGAGGTTGTACTTCTTGACCTGCGCCAGGGAGACGTAGACATCGTTGGCACCCGGGAGGTAGCCCGACGTCCGGATGAATGCGTAGTTCTCCAACACGTCCAGGATGCCGGCTACGGGCAGAAGGACGTCGTCATCGGTAACCTCGACGTCGTCAACATCGGGTCCCTGCGCACGTCCGCGGCGACGCTCGTTGCGGTCGCGGAAGCGGTCACTGCGGCTGTTGCCGTCCCGGTTGTCCTGGCCTCCCCGACGATCACCGCGATCGTTCCGGTCGTTCTGGTCATTGCGGTCGCGACGGTTGCGGCGACTCCGGCGGTTGCCGCCGTCTTCGGCGTCGTTACTGTCCTCGCGGCGGCTGCGGGAATTGTCACGGCGTTCACGCTGCTGGTCACCGCTGTCGGCCTGTTCGCGCTGCTCGGAACGCTCACCGCGGGTTTCGCGCTGGGGCTGTTCGGTGCGGGCTTCGCGCTGTTCTGTACGGGCTTCGCGCTGTTCGGTTCCCCGCTGCTCGGTGCTGCGCTGCTCGGTGCCGCGGGCTTCCGGTGCCGGCTGCTCGGCAGCGGGTGCCTCTGCCGTCTCGGCTGCGGGAGCGTCATTACGACGGCGGTTTCGCGTCCGCGGCTGGCGGCGTTCTGATCCGGCTTCGGCTGCTTCGGGCGCGGCCGGAGCCTCAGCGGCGGGAGCAGAAGCGGCCTCGGCTGTAGCCGCAGCAGCTTCTGCTGCGGCCACGACGCCGTCGCTGGTGGCACGACGGCTGCGGCCACGGCCACGGCGGGGTGCCTCCTGGGCCGCTGCTTCCGGAGCGGCCTCGGTTGCGGGAGCGTTGCTGTCAGCCGGCTTTGCTTCGGCGGCAGGGGTTTCCTTGGGTGCGGCCGACTTTGCGGCAGCAGCCTTGGTGGGCGCCTTTGCCGTGGATGTACCGGCACGGTGGGCGGAAATGGCGTTAACCAGGTCCCCCTTGCGCATACGGGATCCCCCGGAGATGCCCAGCTGGCTGGCAAGAGCCTGGAGCTGGGCGAGCTTAAGGCCGGCAAGGCCGCTGCTCTTGGTGGTTGCTGCCGTTGACGACTCGGCAGCAGAAGATGTGGTGTCCACAGCTGAAGCCAGCTCAGTGGTTTCTGTCACGAAGGATCCTTCCCCCTCGACGGCGCCCGGAACAAGAGCCGGACGCGATGATTTGTTCTAGGCTGCAGTTCAGATCTGCAACCGTTGATTTTGGCCGTGCCTGATGGATTGTGGCCAACAGGGCCGGATACTGATCGTCTTCACTGGATCCAGTTGCCCGGACAGCCGACTGAATTTTCAGGAAACAGAGAGAGTTCTGCGGCACCTGAGACAGGCCGGAAGGAGACGGCACCGCCAGACGTTGGCACAGTTGACGAAAGGTACGGCGAAACCACCGAGATCCAAAATCAGGGAACTGCCCGCGGCTTTACCGCCGGTGCACTTCCACTCTAGCACCTTCAACGTCCACAGCCAGCGTCATCACACGCCAGGCAACCTCGGGTGTGTTGGCCAACGTGAATACGTTGATGTGTTCGGTGATGGCATCGGCCTCCGCCGGGCCATTGGCGAGCACCATGACGGTGGGTCCTGCGCCCGAAACCACCGCGGCAAAACCTGCCGCACGCAAGGACGCGATCAGGTTGGCGCTGGGGCGCATGGCCTCGGCGCGGTAGCTCTGGTGCAGGTAGTCCTCGGTGCCCGGCAGCAACAACGCCGGTTGTGTGGTCAGGGCGTGGACCAGCAGTGCGGCCCGGCCCGAGTTCATGGCAGCGGCGTGGTGGCCGACCGAGGCCGGCAGGAGGCCACGGGCCGTCTCGGTGGAGAGCTCATAGTCCGGAACGGCCACCACGGGAACCACCGATGGCGCGACGTCCGCGCGGGTGCTGCTGTACTGCTCGCTGTCCTGCCATGACAGCGCCAGTCCGCCGAATATCGCGGGTGCGACGTTGTCCGGGTGCCCTTCGATTTCACTGGTCAGCTGCAGGATCCAGTCGCGGTCCTTGCGGGCCTCTTCGGGAACCAGCCCGTTTGCGGCGGTTACTGCGGCAACAACTGCCGAAGCAGACGATCCCAGGCCCCGGCCGTGCGGATTCACGTTGTCAGCGATGATCCTCAGGCCGCCGCGGACGTACCCGAGGCGTGCCAGGGCCAGGTCGATGGCGCGTACCACCAGGTGCGACGCGTCGCGAGGCAAAGTATCGGCCCCCTCACCGGAGAGCTCGAATTCGAGCTCTCCGGTGGACAGGGTTTCCACCGTCAAGGTGTCGTAAATGGACAGGGCCAAGCCGAGGCTGTCATAGCCGGGACCCAGGTTGGCACTCGTTCCGGGGACCTTGACGGTCAGCCGCTGGCCTGCCGCGACGAGCGCACGATCAGTCGCGGTGGGCTGCGTTGTTTCCACTCTTACTTTTCTTCCAGTCCCAGTTCTGCTGCAACGGTGACGACGTCGTTCGGCACCTTGACCGGCTGGACATCGCTGCCGTCCTCGGTGCGGAGGGCCCACTGCGGGTCCTTGAGGCCGTGGCCGGTAACCGTGATGACAATGGTCTTCCCGGTGGGCACATCGCCCGCGGCGTGCTTCTTGATCAAGCCTGCGACGCCGGCCGCCGAACCAGGTTCGACGAAGACGCCTTCCTTGGAAGAAAGCCAGCGGTGCGCGGCAAGGATTTCCTCGTCCGTCACGGCTTCAATCAGTCCGCCGGATTCGTCCCGGGCTGCCACGGCAGTCTCCCACGAAGCCGGGTTGCCGATGCGGATGGCCGTGGCAATGGTGTCCGGTTCCGTAATGGGGTGGCCGGCAACAAACGGCGCAGCCCCGGCAGCCTGGAATCCCCACATGACCGGAGCCTTGGTGGAAACCGCAGGCAGCGTGCCATTGGCTGTCTCGAAGGGGGCAGAGTACTCCTTATAGCCCTTCCAGTAGGCGCTGATGTTTCCGGCGTTGCCGACCGGCAGCACGTGGATGTCCGGGGCATCGCCCAGGGAGTCCACTACCTCGAACGCACCCGTCTTCTGGCCCTGGATACGGGCCGGGTTCACGGAGTTCACCAGGAACACGGGGTAGGACTCGCCGAGCTTGCGGGCAATGTCCAGGCAGTTGTCAAAGTTGCCGTCCACCTGCAGCAGCGTGGCGCCGTGGGCAATGGCCTGGCTCAGCTTGCCCATGGAGATCTTGCCTTCGGGCACCAGCACGGCGCACTTGAGGCCGGCGGCCGTGGCGTAGGCCGCAGCAGAGGCGGAGGTGTTGCCCGTGGATGCGCAAACAACCGCTTTGGCTCCGGCCTCCACGGCGGCCGTCATTGCCATGGTCATGCCGCGGTCCTTGAAGGAACCGGTCGGGTTCATGCCTTCGACCTTGAGGTACACCTGGGAGCCCGTCAGCTCAGAAAGCTTCTGTGCGTGGACAAGAGGAGTGCCGCCCTCGCCGAGGGTGATGACCTTCGTGGCTTCCGTTACCGGCAAACGATCAGCGTATTCGCGGATTACTCCGCGCCATTGGTGAGCCACTTAGACCCCTTCTACCCGCAGTACGGATGTCACAGAATTGATGACGTCAAGGCCCTTCATGGCCTCGACGGTTGCTGCGAGTGCAGCTTCGGATGCCCGGTGCGTCACGATTTTCAGCTCAGCCGACTCAACCTTGGATGCGGAATCCCGGTGGATCGTCTGTCGCATGATTTCAATGGAGACACCGTTCTCCGCGAAAATGTGGGCGATGCGTGCCAGGACACCGGCTTGGTCGGCGACGTCCAGGCCGATGTAGTAGCTGGTGTTCGAGGCATCAACCGGGAGAGCCGGAACATGGCCCGTGGTGGTTTCGGTGCGGCCCGGCCCCCCAAGGACCAACCGTCGCGCGGCGGAGACGAGGTCGCCCAGGACGGCAGAAGCCGTGGGAGTTCCACCTGCGCCCTGGCCGTAGAACATCAGCTCACCGGCGTTCTCGGCCTCGATGAAGACGGCATTGAACGCGCCACGGACTGCTGCGAGCGGGTGCTCGCGCGGCAACAGGGTGGGGTGGACACGAACCGAGATGCCGCTGCCGTTGTCCGAGGCCTCGATCTTCTCCGCGATGGCCAGGAGCTTGATGACGAAACCGGCTTCCTTGGCAGACGCGATGTCCTCGGCGCTGACCTTGGTGATGCCTTCGCAGTAGACGTCATCCAGCGAGAAGCGGGTGTGGAAGGACAGGGAAGCCAGGATTGCGGCCTTGGCAGCAGCATCGTGGCCCTCGACATCGGCGGTGGGATCAGCCTCGGCGTAGCCAAGGCGCTGGGCCTCGGCCAAGGCGTCGGCGAACTGGGCACCCGTGCTGTCCATCTGGTCCAGGATGAAGTTGGTGGTGCCATTGACGATGCCCAGCACGCGCGTGATGCGGTCGCCGGAAAGGCTGTCGCGGATGGGCCGCAGGATGGGGATGGCCCCGGCTACAGCGGCTTCGTAGGACAACTGCACGCCGGCCTTGTCCGCCTCTTCGTAGAGCGTGGGACCGTCCTGCGCCAGGAGGGCCTTGTTGCCGGTGACAACGCAGGCGCCGTTCTGGATGGCCGTGAGGATCAGCGAACGGGCAGGCTCAATGCCACCCATGAGCTCGATCACCAGGTCGGCGTCCTTGACCAAGGTCTCGGCGTCGGTGGTGAAGAGTTCGCGTGGAAGTTCCACATCACGGGGCGCGTCGATGGTGCGCACGGCAATACCGGACAGTTCCAGGCGGGCACCACTGCGGGCGGCGAGGGCGTCGGCGTCGTCAATCAGAATCCGCGCGACCTGGGCCCCAACGTTGCCACAGCCCAGCAGGGCCACCTTCAGGTTTCGCACTTCAGACATTCGCCACTCCCATGTCGCGGTTCAAGAGATCTTCTTCGGTTTCCCCGCGGACAATGAGCCTGGCGGCTCCGTCGCTTACAGCGACAACGCCGGGCCGGGCCAGGTAGTTGTAGTTGCTGGAGAGGGCCCAGCAGTAGGCGCCGGTACCCGGTACTGCGAGCAAATCACCGGCTGCCACATCCGCGGGCAGATATACATCTCTAACAACTATGTCGCCGCTCTCGCAATGTTTGCCCACTACGCGGGACAGCTGCGCAGCCGCCTCGGAGCCGCGGGAAGCCAAAACGGCCGAATAATCCGCGTCGTAAAGCACCGGACGGGCGTTGTCGCTCATGCCACCGTCCACCGACACATAGCGGCGGGGATACGTAACGTTCTCCTGGCCTTCATGCCCTGTTTCGGCATCCACGCGGACCGTCTTAAGGGTTCCCACTTCGTACAGAGTGAACGTGGTGCTGCCCACGATCGCCCGGCCGGGTTCGATGGAAATGCGCGGGGCCTCGATACCAAGTTCCGAGCAGGTGGAACGTACGACGGCGGCCATCGCCTCCGCGATTTCCGCTGCGGGGCGGGGGGTGTCCACCGGCGTGTAGGCGATTCCGTAGCCGCCGCCGAGATCGAGCTCAGGCATGACGATGGCGTACTTGGACTGCATGGCCGCCTGGAAAGCAAGGAGCTTCCTGGCTGCGAGGGCGAAGCCATCGGGCTCGAAAATCTGGGATCCAATGTGGCAGTGCAGGCCCAGAAGTTCAATGCTTGCGTACGAGGTTGCTGCTGCCACGGCCTCCTCGGCTGCGGACAGGCCCGCTTCCTCAGTTGAATCACCGGCCATGGACAGCCCGAATTTCTGGTCCTCATGGGCGGTGGCAATGAACTCGTGGGTGTGGGCGTGCACGCCGGGCGTCAGTCGGAGCATGACCTTGGCGGTTTCGCCCCGGCTGGACGCGATCTTGGCCACGCGTTCCAGCTCGTCGAGGCTGTCCACCACAATGCGGCCAAGCTTCATGTCCAGGGCCCTGTTGATTTCGGCATCGGACTTGTTGTTGCCGTGCAGGCTCAGGTTGCCGCCCGGCACCCCGGCACGCGCTGCGACGGCCAACTCGCCGCCTGAGCAGGTGTCCAGGCGCAGGCCCTCGTCGGTAACCCAGCTGGCCACGGAGGTGCAAAGGAAGGACTTTCCGGCGTAGTAGACGTCCACTCCCCCGCAAATGCCGGCGAAGGCGGCGTCGAAAGCGTCTTTGAACGCCCGGGCGCGTGACCGGAAGTCCGATTCACTCATGACGAACAGCGGGGTGCCGAACTGCGCCTTGAGTTCGCTGACGGACAGGCCATCGATGGTGACCTCGCCAGCGTGGTTCCGTTCAACCCCTGCTGCCCACAGGGGTTCCTGCAGGGCATTGAGGTTTTCCGGTACTGCGAGCCACCCGGGGGCGAGCGGTGAGGAGTGTTCAGTCATGGTTCCTACATCCGTTCCGGCGCCGAAACGCCCAGCAGTTCAAGTCCGTTGGCCAAAACCTGGCTGGTGGCGTCATTGAGCCACAAGCGCGTGCGGTTGACGTCCTGGACCGGTTCATCGCCTTGCGGCGACACACGGCAGGCGTCGTACCAGCGGTGGTAAGCGCCGGCAATGACCTCCAGGTGGCGTGCCACACGGTGCGGTTCGCGCAGTTCGGCCGCCTTCGCCACGATCGACGGGTAGCTGCCCAGATAGGAGAGCAGATCATTCTCGGTGGCGTGATCCAGCAATGCCGCGTCAAAGACGGAGCGGTCCACGCCGGCCTCGGCCGCGTTACGGGCCGTGCCGCGTGAGCGCGCGTGGGCGTACTGGACGTAGAACACCGGGTTCTCGTTGCTGTTCTTCTTGAGCAGCTCCGGGTCCAACGTCAGCGGCGAATCGGCGGGGAAGCGTGCCAGGGAGTAGCGCACGGCATCCTTGCCCAGCCAGGAAATGAGGTCCTTGAGCTCGATGATGTTGCCGGCCCGCTTGGACAGTTTGGCACCGTTAACGGAAACCAACTGACCAATGAGGACCTCGATGTTCACCTCGGGATCGTCACCCGCACAGGCAGCGATGGCCTTGAGGCGGTTGATGTAGCCGTGGTGGTCGGCGCCGAGGAGGTAGATCTTCTCGATGAAGCCGCGGTCCTTCTTTGAAAGGTAGTAGGCCGCATCTGCGGCGAAGTACGTAGGTTCTCCGTTGGCACGGATCATGACCCGGTCCTTGTCATCACCGAAATCTGTGGTGCGGAGCCACACCGCACCGCCGTCGTCGAACACGTGGCCCTGCTCCCGAAGGCGGGCCACGGCAGCCTCGATCGCGCCGGCGTCGTGCAGTTCCTTTTCCGAGAAGAAGACGTCGAAGTCCACGCCGAAATCGCCCAGCGTGTTCTTGATGTCCACCATTTGGGCTTCGTAGGCAGCGGCGCGGATCACCGGAAGCGCGGCCTCGTCGGTCAATTCACGGATGTCCGGGTGGGCCTTCAGGACTTCGTCACCCAGTTCCATGATGTATTCCCCGGGGTAACCACCCTCGGGTACCCCGCGGCCGTGGAGCCGCGACAGCACGGAATTGGCGAAGACGTTCATCTGCGAACCGGCGTCGTTGATGTAGTACTCGGCTGTCACGTCTGCGCCGGAAGCACGCAGCACCCGTGCGATCGCGTCACCCAGGGCAGCCCAGCGCGTATGCCCGATGTGCAGCGGGCCGGTGGGGTTGGCGGACACGAATTCCATGTTGATGATGTGGCCTGCGAGCGCCTGGTTGGTTCCGTAGGACGGACCGGCCTCCACGATCACCTTGGCGAGCGCCCCGGCAGCAGCGGCATCCACCGTGATGTTAAGGAAGCCGGGACCGGCGATTTCCACGCCGGTCACTCCAGGTATTTCCTGCAGGCGGTTGCTGAGGATTCCGGCGAATTCCCGCGGATTGGTGCCTGCCTGCTTGGCCAGTTGCAGGGCGATGTTGGTGGCCCAGTCTCCGTGATCCCTGTTCTTGGGTCGTTCCACTCGGACGTCGTTGGGAAGGGCAGATTCCGCCAGGGCAATTTCACCGGCGGCTACGGCGTCCTTAAGGCAAGTGGATATGGCAGTGGAGAGTTCTTCGGGAGTCACGCATCTAGCCTACCGGGGGCCCGCAAAGACGCGGAATTTGGACGGCCGTATGTGGGTAACGTGCCCACAGCGGGGACACAGGAAAGGACGCCTGCCGGCACAGGGTGAACCATTACGCTGAATCCGACGTTGTTGAAGACGTAAGAGGTGGCCATGAAGTCATCAACGATCAAACCGAACCCAGCCCCATCCCAGCAGTTGAATCTTGCCCAGACGAATCTTGTCCAGTTGAAACGAGCAGAACCATGACTACGCCACTCCGCAAGACCCTCTACGCCGGCTTCGCAGGCCTCTCCATTATTGGTACGGCTGCGGCGTGCGCGCCCACCACGCAGGCCCCATCACAGACCCCTGCCAGCCAGAACGGCGGCCAGGAATCCACCACCAGCCCCAGCGCGTCGTCGGCTGCGTCCAGCGGCACCACCACCGGCTCCACCTACAAGGACGGTACGTACAGCGCCGACGGAACCTATACGTCTCCGAACGGCCAGGAAACAGTCGGTGTCGAATTGACCCTCGCCGGGGACAAGGTTTCGGCCGTCAACATCACCACGCACCCGTCCAACCCGAACACCAGGAAGTTCCAGGGCGAGTTCGCCAGCGGCATCGCCGCCCAGATCGTGGGCAAGGACATCGATGAACTCAATGTGTCCAAGGTGGCCGGCTCCTCGCTGACCTCGGGCGGCTTCAACGACGCCGTCCAGCAGATCAAGTCCCAGGCCAAGTAGCAGCCATGCCGCACCCGGGCTGGAGCACTTTCGGCTTTGAGGGCATCGGTACCCACTGGGACGTTTCGACGCCGGAACAGCTCGCTCCGGAGGTACGGGAGGAACTGCTCGGCACGGTCGCTGATTACGACCATACGTATTCGCGGTTCAGGCCGGACTCCGTCGTCGCCGCACTGGCCAAGGCACCAGGAACCATCACGCTGCCCCGGCATGCCGGGGCGTTGCACCGGGTTTACGCCGATCTGTACCGGCTCAGCCGGGGTGCCATGACGCCCCTCGTGGGCAGCAGCCTGAACCGTTTGGGCTACGACGCGGCGTACACGCTGGTTCCCTCGGGAACGCCCGAGCCCGCGCCGCGTTGGGAGGACGTCCTTGACTGGGACGGCACCACCATCACGGCCAGTGATGCAGTGGTGCTGGACATAGGCGCAGCCGGGAAGGGACAACTCGTGGATTTGCTGGGCGGCGTGCTGCGCGAGGCCGGCCACACGGATTTCCTGGTGGATGGCAGCGGGGACATGCTGCATTCCGGCAGCCAAGCAGTGACCGTGGCTCTGGAACATCCTTACAACGCCAAGCAGGCCATCGGAACGGTCGAACTGGACAATGCCGCATTGTGCGCCTCCGCCGCCAACAGGCGCGCGTGGGGCGATGGCCTGCACCACGTCCTGGATGCGACCACCGGGCAACCCATCCAAACCACGGTTGCCACCTGGACCATGGCGGAGAATGCCCTGGCGGCCGATGCTTTGGCGACGGCACTTTTCATGGTTGAACCGGAAACGCTGGAAACCGTGTTCGACTTTTCCTGGCTCCGGGTTTTTTCGAATGGTGCCGCCACGTTCTCTGGCGGCTTTGAGGGGAGACTGTTCTCATGATTGCCGTTAAGTCGCGACTGGACACGTGGCTGGGCCGCTTCACCATGTACCGCCTGATCCTCTGGGTCCTGGGGATCCTGGTGGTGTACAGCCTGGTGCTGAATGTCCTGGGCTGGTTGACGTTCGGCATTCCCGAAATGCTGGTGCACCTGGCCTTGTGCCTGGGACTGACGTACGCCTCCAACCGCTTGTTGGCGCCGCTGTTCCGCACGCGGCCGCATTCAGAATCCTCGCTCATCACCGGGTTGTTGCTCTACTTCCTGTTCTGGCCGGCGTTCGGCGCCATGGACATGCTCGGGGTTGCCTTGGCCTGTGTGCTGGCCAGTGCATCGAAGTATGCCTTGGCCTTCCGGGGCCGGCACATCTTCAACCCTGCTGCTGCCGGGGCCTTCATCACCGGTTTGACCGGGCTCAACATCGCAACGTGGTGGGCGGCCACTCCGGCCATGTTGTGGCTGCTGGTTCCGGGAGTGTTCGTCGTGCTTTACCGGACGCGCAAACTCCTGATGGCCTCGGTGTTCCTGGTGGTGGCCACGGGCATCATCTTCACTGAGCTGGTCAGCCGCGGCATGACGGCAGGCCAGGCCCTGTGGCAGCCGCTGGCGCAACGCCCCCTGCTGTTCTTCGTGGGCTTCATGCTTTCGGAACCGCTGACCCTGCCTCCGCGCCGGTGGCAGCAACTGGCGCTTGCCGCCGTCGTGGGCCTTATCTTTGCTGTTCCGTACAACCTGGGCTTCGTTGCCAACTCCCCCGAACTGGCCCTGCTGGTGGGCAACGCTATGGCGTTCTTCCTGGGCCAGCGCGGTGGCGTGGAACTGACGTTCAAGGCCTCGCGGAAGCTCACTCCTGGAACCACGGAGTTCCGTTTCGAACCACGTCGGCCGGTACGGTTTGCGGCCGGGCAGTTCATGGAACTCAACCTCCCCCATTCGGGTTCGGACGGCAAAGGACGGCGCAGGGTATTCAGCATCACCAGCGCCCCTGGCTCGCCGGAGGTGACCTTTGGAGTGGGAACTGCCGAGCCACTGTCTTCGGCGAAGAAATCGCTGCTTGCGTTGAAGCCGGGAGACCGGGTGGCCGGCACGGCCGTGGGCGGCGACTTCCTGCTGCCCCACGACGCCGGCAGGCCGGTCCTGTTGATAGCCGCCGGCATCGGGATCACGCCTTTCCTGTCCCATCTTGCGTCCGAGGCGTCCAGGGACGCTGTGGTGTTGTACCTCGCAAAGAGCCGTGACGAACTGGCTGCCTGCGAACAACTGGAGGCCTCGGGTGCCCACGTGATTGCCCGGTTGGCGGACGGTTCCACTCCTCCGGGGTTCATGCACGACGCCGGCAGCTCAAGGATCGATGCGGCGCGCCTTGCCGAGCTGGTTCCGGATGTCAGGGACCGGGAAGTGTACGTCTCCGGGTCTCCGGCGAGCGTGGATTCACTGCGGGCAGCCGCGCGGGGGGCCGGCGCCCGGAAGGTGCATGTGGACTCGTTCGCCGGGTACTGAGACGTTCAGGTCCGCTGCGTGTTTGCCGAGGTGGCGCCCGGTTTTCCTTTGCACCGCGTGGGCTGCTAAGCTCTAGGACGTCCCACCGGCAACGGAGGGAACCCCGGTTGCCCTCGTAGCTCAGGGGATAGAGCGTCTGCCTCCGGAGCAGAAGGCCGTAGGTTCGAATCCTATCGAGGGCACAGTGAATACCCCGCCAGCCAAGCTGGCGGGGTATTTTCATGCCCGCACGGGCGTTCTGCCGGAGCCCGCTGCACAGCCCGGCAACGCAAGGCAGGGCTATCAGTTCGAGGCTTGCCGGAGGCCCGCGGCCATAATGTCGGCCCCCGATCCTAGGCTGGATACAAGTTGCCCGCCAGACGTTTCCAGCCAAAGGGGTTGCCGTGTTTTGTTCAATCGTTCCGCCATACATGCTGCGCAAGCTTGCCGCCCGGAGTGAGCCGCGGCTCTGGGCCGTCGCAAGGGCTGCCAAAGAGTCCTTGCTGCATATCAAGGAACTGCAGGCCGTACGCTCGGCTCCTGCACCGTCCACACCGCCGAGCGCCCGGCAGGCCCAGCCCGGGCCACCCAAGCGGACCATCTACGACGCCGACACGTCGGAGAACCTGCCCGGCAGGCTGGTACGCAAGGAAGGCGCTGCTGCCACGGGCGATGTCGCCGCGGACGAAGCATATGACGGCCTGGGCAGCACCCACCGCCTCTACGCGGACATCTTCGGCCGCGATTCGATCGACGGCGCCGGCTTGCCGTTGGACGCCACCGTCCACTACGGCAATCTCTATGACAACGCGTTCTGGGACGGCCGGCAGATGGTCTTCGGGGACGGCGACGGTGAAGTGTTCCAGCGGTTCACCAAGTCGGTCAGCGTCATTGGCCACGAGCTCGCACACGGGGTCACGCAGTTCACTGCCGGACTCGCCTACCGCAACCAGGCCGGCGCGCTGAACGAGTCCATGTCCGACGTCTTCGGCGTGCTGGTGGAGCAGTACCTGAAGCAGGAGACCACCGCGCAAGCGTCATGGCTGATCGGCGAAGGACTGTTCACCGAGAAAGTCCAGGGGGCTGCACTGCGGTCCATGAAAGCTCCCGGCACCGCTTATGACGACGACGTGTTGGGCAAGGACCCGCAGCCCGACTCCATGGACACCTACGTCCGCACCAGCGCCGACAACGGCGGGGTGCACATCAACTCCGGAATCCCCAACCGTGCCTTCTACTTGGTGGCAGCCGAGCTCGGCGGCAACGCCTGGGGCGCCCCGGGCCAGATTTGGTACGGAACGCTGACCAGCGGCTCCCTGCCCCCTGCTTGCACGTTCGGCAAGTTCGCCAGGACCACACTGTCCACGGCGGAGGAACTGTTCGGCGCCGGTTCGGTAGAGCATGACGCCGTCCGAAAGGCGTGGGACACTGTGAAGGTGAAGGTTTAGGCCAGCCGGCGGGATTGCGCGCTCCTTGCGGTCCCGCCCCGGACTGGCTGCCTCAGGCCAGTAAACGGGAAAGCAGCCGGACATGAAGATCACCGTCCAACGCAGCGGGGGCGTCGCCGCCATGACCCGTGTCTGGAGCGTGGAGGCCGTGTCCGCCGACCAAAAAGAGCGCTGGCTGCCCATGGTGGAGGCCTGCCCTTGGGAGGAAGCCAAGAGCCAGGGCCGTGCGTTGAACGAACCCGACCGTTTCATGTACTCCATCCGGGCAGGGCAACGCCGGGCTACCCTGCCCGAAAGGGCCGTGACCGGACCGTGGCAGGACCTCGTGGAATGCGCCAAGGCCGAGGGCGCCGAAACGCGTGGGCGCGTGGGCGGCCGCCGCTAGTCCCCGCCGCCTCGGACAGCCGCTAGATTGCCTCGGCCAACTGCCCCCGAAAGGCCCTGCGGTAGCTCTGGGGGCTCGTATCCAGCACTTTGGTGAAATGGTGGCGTAACAGCACCGAATGCCCAAAGCCGGCCTCACGCGCAATCTCGTCGATGTTCAGTTCCGTGGTTTCCAGCAGTTCCTGTGCGCGGAGAACCCGTTGGGAGTTCAACCACGCGGCCGGCGTTGCGCCCGTTTCCGCGCGGAAGCGTCGGGCGAAGGTGCGCGGGGACATGTGGAGCCGGGCAGCAAGATCGTTCACGCTGTGCTCTTGGTCCAAATGCTCCACCATCCAGCGCAGGAGTGCCTCCATCGGCGCCGAACCGCAGGTAGGCATGGGCCTGTCGATGAATTGGGCCTGTCCGCCGTCGCGGTGCGGGGGCACCACCATGTCGCGTGCAATGGCTGCGGCCACGTTGGCCCCCAACTCCACCCGGACCAGGTGCAGGCACGCGTCGATGCCGGCGGCGGTTCCGGCGCTGGTGATGATGGTGCCGTCCTGGACGTACAGGACATTTTCGTCCACGATCACTCCGGGGTACCGGCTGGCGAGGTCCTGGGAGTAATGCCAGTGGGTGGTGCAGCGGCGCCCTTCCAGAAGGCCGGCGCGCGCCAAGGCATAGGCTCCCGAGCAGATGGACATCACCCAGGCCCCGCGCTCGTGGGCAGCGCGGAGAGCCGCATAGACAGACTCCGGCACTTCCTGGTCCCTGCCAAAGGGCGCCATGATCACCAAGTCAGCGTCCGCCGTTGCCTCCAGGCCACGATTGACGTGGAGGGAGAGCCCCGACTTCATGCGGACATCGCCGGGTTCGGGCGCACACACACGGAAGTCGAAGGCGGGAACACCGGCTCCCCTGTCCGATCTGTCAATGCCGAAAACCTCAAAGGCAGTGCCGAACTCGAAGATGGAGAAGTCGGGAACCACTATCACGGCTACTGATGTCAACATCTCTCTATTGTGGCAGAAAATTGTTCATTTGGGTCATTTCTGCCACTGTTTTCCCAGTGTCTGCAAGAGAAGGATGGAGGCATGGAAATCTTCGGAATCATCCTCTTCATCGTCCTCATCACCGCCGTTTCAGCCACCATCGCTGCCCTCCTGAAGGACGGCCGCGGACACAACCCGCCCATCTCCTCCAAGGAACCGTGGAGCGCCTTCGAGGCCCCCAGCAGCCCCTACTGGAACCCGCGGATCTACTGAGCGGCCGGCCCCGGAACGCTGCCAACCATCCCCTCCATGTCCCATCCATCCGACGCCCGTACGTTCACGGAGTTACTGCAGGACCCCATGAACTGACGGGCGTCCTTCTACGCCTCCCCTGCCCTGTGCGGCACGCCGCCGCGTGGGCTAGATTCTCCTCCATGATCCAAACCTCCGCCCGGCTACTCCAGTTACTGTCCCTGCTCCAGGTCCGCCGGGAATGGACCGGCGCCGCACTGGCTGACCGCATGGGCGTCACTGAACGGACCGTGCGGCGGGACATCGACAAACTCCGCAACCTTGGCTACCCCATCCACGCTTCCCCCGGCATCACAGGTGGCTACCAGCTGGGTGCCGGCGCCCAGCTTCCACCCCTGCTCCTGGACGACAACGAGGCCCTGGCCGTAGCACTGGGGCTGAACTCTGTTGCCGCGGGACCGGTGGCAGGCATCGGCGAAGCCTCCGTCCGCGCGCTGGCGAAGCTTGAACAGGTGCTGCCCGCCCGGTTGCGCCCCAAGTTCGCCATGTTGAAGGCCGCCGTAACCACGCTGCCCAGCAACGCCGCATCCGTGGACCCCCAGCAACTTACGGCACTCTCCGCAGCCATTTCCGATCGCCGTTACATTACGTTCGACTACGTGAAATCCGACGGCGATGCGGCG
The DNA here is from genome assembly GCF_044769205.1 of Paenarthrobacter sp. NPDC090520. Taxonomy (NCBI): domain Bacteria; kingdom Bacillati; phylum Actinomycetota; class Actinomycetes; order Micrococcales; family Micrococcaceae; genus Paenarthrobacter; species Paenarthrobacter sp. NPDC090520. The sequence goes on along the minus strand of NZ_JBIVXM010000001.1, from coordinate 341,554 downwards.
CGGCGCCTGGTTGAGCCCTATCGCCTGGTGGACACAGGCAGGCGCTGGTACTTGGTGGCCTGGGACGTGGATCGGACCGACTGGCGGATTTTCCGCGCTGACCGGATGGCGTCGTTGCCCACGGAACGAAAGAAGTACGAACCACGGCCCCTTCCCGCCGAGGACTTGGCAGCCTACGTCCAGCAGTCGATCACGCGGTCTCCGTACCGCTTCGACGTCGTCGTGCGGCTGCGTGCCCCACTCACCGACGTTGCCGCCGTCGCGGGCCCGCACGCGTCCCTCACCGCGGAAGGGCCGCAGTCGACCATTCTCCGGGCCGGTTGGGACAACCTCGCCGCACCGGCCGCGCACCTGGCCGCCCTGGACATGGATTTTGAAATCATCGGGCCGGCGGAGTTCAAGTCCTTTGCCCTGGACCTGTCCCGCCGGCTTGTTGCGGCAGCGGGGATGTGACGGCGCCGCCGTTCCCGCCTGGTGCCCGGCAGTAGACTGGCATCAACCATGACACTTCATATTTCCTACCCCGCCGAGCTCCCCGTCTCCGAGCGCCGCGAGGATTTGATGGCGGCCATCGCCGCGAACCAGGTGACCATCATCGCCGGCGAGACCGGCTCGGGGAAGACAACCCAAATTCCCAAGATGTGCCTGGAACTCGGACTGGGCGACAAGGGACTGATCGGCCACACCCAGCCGCGGCGGCTCGCTGCCCGGACGGTAGCGGAACGGATCGCCTCCGAACTCGGCGTGGACATCGGCGCGGAAGTCGGGTTCCAGGTCCGCTTCACCGGCGAGGTCAGCGCGGCTACCAAGGTCAAGCTCATGACCGACGGCATCCTGCTGGCCGAAATCCAGCGGGACAAACTGCTGCGCAAATACAGCACCATCATCATTGACGAAGCCCACGAGCGCAGCCTTAATATCGACTTCATCCTCGGATACCTGAAGCGGATTCTCCCCCAGCGCCCGGACCTGAAGGTCATCATCACTTCGGCCACCATCGACCCCGAACGCTTCGCCAAGCATTTCGGCACCGAGGACTCGCCGGCTCCGATCATCGAGGTCTCGGGCCGGACCTATCCCGTGGAAATCCGCTACCGCCCGCTCTCCCAGCCAAGCGGTAACGACGATGACACCGACGACGAACTCGAAGAGGACCGGGATCCCCTGGACGCCGTCTGCGACGCCGTGGATGAGCTTGCCAAGGAGGCGCCCGGCGACATCCTTGTCTTCTTCTCCGGCGAACGCGAGATCCGCGATGCCGCCGAGGCGCTCAACAGCCGGATCCAAGGCAATCGCCGCCTGGCAGGCACGGAGGTCCTCCCGCTGTATGCACGCTTGAGCCTGCAGGAACAGCACCGGGTGTTCAACCCGGGCGGCAAGCGTCGCATCATCCTGGCCACCAACGTTGCGGAAACCTCCCTGACCGTTCCGGGCATCAAGTACGTGGTGGACACCGGAACGGCCCGCATTTCGCGGTATTCTCACCGGACCAAGGTCCAGCGGCTGCCTATCGAGCGGGTCTCGCAGGCCTCGGCCAACCAGCGCTCCGGACGCTGCGGACGCGTCTCCGAGGGCATTGCCATCCGCCTCTACTCGGAGGAGGACTTCGAGTCACGACCGCAATTCACGGACCCGGAAATCCTGCGGACCAACCTCGCGGCCGTCATCCTGCAAATGACCGCCATGGGCGTCGCCCGGAGTCCCAAGGACGTGGAAAACTTCCCGTTCGTGGAGCCGCCGGACTCGCGTGCCATTAACGACGGCGTCACCCTCCTCCGCGAACTCGGCGCCTTGAGCGCGCCCCGGCAACAAGACGCCCAGGATCAGCCGGCCACGGGCCGGGGCGGTCACCGCCGCGGCAGCCAAGGCGGCAGCGGCAGTGGGCTGACCGCCGTCGGGCAGAAACTCGCGCAACTGCCTGTGGATCCCAGGCTCGGCCGCATGATCGTGGAGGCCGGGAAGCGCGGTTGTGTCCGCGAGGTCATGATCCTTGCCGCGGCACTGACCATCCAGGATCCCCGCGAACGACCCACGGACAAGCAGCAGCTTGCCTCGGAGAAGCACGCCCGCTTCCGCGATGAAAATTCCGACTTCACTGGGTACCTCAATTTGTGGAACTACGTGCAGGAAAAACAGCGCGAGTTGTCCTCCACGCAGTTCCGGCGCTTATGCCGCACGGAGTTCATCAACTACCTCCGGATCCGGGAATGGCAGGACCTTTTCACCCAGCTTCGGCAATTGGCGAAGCCACTGGGCATTACCTTGGACAACACCCGGGTCGCCGATCCCGTGGGGCACCACGACGGTATCCACATCAGCCTCCTGTCCGGCCTGTTGAGCCACATCGGCATCTACGACGAACGCAAGCGCGAGTACGCCGGCGCACGCGGCAGCCGTTTCGCGATCTTCCCCGGCTCGGCGCTGTTCAAGAAGTCTCCTGCCTTCGTCATGGCCGCGGAACTGGTGGAGACCAGCCGGCTCTGGGCCCGCGTGGCTGCGAAGTTTGATCCGTTGTGGGCCGAGCAAGTGGCCCCGGACCTGGTCAAGCGCTCTTACAGTGAACCGCACTGGTCATCGCGCCAGGGTGCAGTGCTGGCGCACGAGAAAGTCACCCTGTACGGGGTGCCGATCATTCCCAACCGCCGCGTCAACTACGGCAGGATCGACCCCGAATTGTCACGGGAGTTATTCATCCGGCATGCACTGGTGGAGGGTGAGTGGCGCACCCACCACAAGTTCTTCCACCGGAACCGCTCCCTCCTCCAGGAAGTCGAGGAACTGGAGACCCGCATGCGGCGCCGGGACATCCTGGTGGACGACCAAACGCTCTTCGAGTTCTACGATGCCCGCGTGGGCAAGGATGTGGTGTCCGAGCGGCACTTCGACAAGTGGTGGAAGGAAGCCCGCCAGTCCGACGCCACGTTGTTGGACTTCGATGAATCCTTCCTGATGACCGAGGACGCCGATGACCTGGATGACTCGGCCTACCCCAAGGTCTGGGTGCACAAGGGATTCGAGCTTCCGCTGAGCTACGAGTTCCACCCGGTGGCGCCTGGTTCGGCGCCCAACCCCTCGGATGGCGTCACGGCAGAAGTACCCGTGCTTTTCCTGAACCAGATGGAGGATGCTCCTTTCCGGTGGCAGATCCCGGGCCAGAGGGTGGACCTGGTCACCGCCTTGATCAAGTCCTTGCCCAAGCAGGTCCGGAAGAACTTTGTTCCGGCCCCGGACGTCGCGCGGCAGGCTACCGCTGCCCTTGAAGCGGACTTCGACCCTGCCACGGATGAACTGGAGGCTTCCCTCGAGTTGGTCCTGCGCCGGCTGAAGGGGCACATCATTCCGCCGGGTTCGTGGAATTGGGAGGCAGTCCCCCAGCATTTGCGGGTGAGTTTCAAAGTGGTGGACAGCCGCGGCAAGGTCCTGGGCGAAGGCAAGGACCTCGCGGGCCTCCAGGAAGCCCTGGCCCCGGCCACCCGTCGCGCCATTGCAGAGTCGCTCGGAGCGACGCCGGCCACCACCCGGGCCTCGAACAAGGGTCCGGCCCGCCCTGCTGGCAAGGGTTCCCAACCGGCGCCCGCGGCTTCGAACACTCCGGCCAACGGCGCCGTTGCCGAGCGCGACGGCATCACTTCCTGGGATTTTGGCCCGGTGGAACGCCAGGTCACCAGGACCGTCAAGGGCCATGCCGTCACGGGCTTCCCCGCGTTGGTGGACGAAGGATCATCCGTTTCGTTGCGGGTATTCCAGACGCGGCAGGAGCAGGAAGCCGCCATGCGTGGCGGAGTAATCCGGCTTCTGGCCCTCCGCATTCCTTCGCCGGACCGGTATGTCCTGGAACACCTGAGCAACACGGAGAAGCTGACCTTCAGCCAGAATCCACACGGCTCGGTCAATGCCCTGATCGCCGATTGTGCCCTGGCCGCCATCGACAAGCTGACGCCCCAGGACCTTCCTTGGGACAAGGGAGCGTTCGATGCGTTGTACGAGGCTGTCCGTGCGGAACTGATCGATACGGTCTTCACCGTGACTGCCGTCGTCGAGCGCATCCTGGCCAGCACGCGCCGGATCCAGAAGCAGCTGAAGGGCAGTACCAGCCTCGCCCTGATCAGTGCCTTGAACGACATGAAGAGCCAGTTGGAGCAATTGGTCTTTCCCGGGTTCGTGGCACAGACGGGCTACGCCCAGTTGAGCCAAGTGCCGCGCTACCTGCAGGCCATGGAAAAGCGCCTCGAAAAGCTGCCCGGCAACGTCCAACGCGATGGCCTCAGCATGGCGGCCATCCAGGGCCTGGAAGATGATTACGACGACGCCGTCTCCGCGCTCCTGCCGGGACGCAGGATCGGCCCTGATTTAACCCGGGTGCGCTGGATGATCGAAGAACTCAGGGTGAGCCTGTTCGCGGTGGAGCTTGGCACAGCCTATTCCGTGTCCGAAAAGCGCATCCGGACCGTCCTCAACCAGGCCCTCGCACCGGCCTGACGGCCGTCGGGGACTGACCGGCGGGCCTGCGCCTGAAAAAGAACCCGGTGGCGCCGAAAAAGCACCACCGGGTTAAGAGGTAAGGGATCAGTCCTCGGGCACCACGTCGCCGTGACCGGCGGAGCGGAGCGCCGCGCGCAGCTTCACGGCTGTGGCATCCATGATGGCAGGGTCCGGGTTGTGGTCCACGTTGTGCACTTCGAAGTCGGCCATCGAATAGGCCGGCCACACGTGGACGTGGAGGTGGTCCACTTCGAAGCCCTCCATCAGGACGCCGACACGCTTGGCATCGAACACGTATTCTTGAACCTTGCCGATCTTCTGGGCGACGTCCATGACCTTGGCCAGCAGTTCAGGGCTGGCATGGGTCCACGAGTCCACCTCTTCGCGTGGAACCACCAGGGTATGCCCGGACGTGATGGGCGCGATGGTCAGGAACGCCACCACCTCCGGGTCCTTCCACACGAAGCGTCCGGGAATCTCCCCGTTGATGATCCTTGTAAACAGCGTGCTCATGCGTCTGCCCTTTCCGAAGGTTCCTGGAGTGTTGAAGTGTCCAGCACGAACCGGTATTTCACGTCGCCCGCCACCATGCGGTCGTAGGCCTGGTTCAGTTGATCGGCTCCGACGATTTCAATATCGCTGGCCACCGAATGCGCGGCACAGAAGTCCAGCATTTCCTGGGTCTCCGCGATGCCGCCGATCAAGGAGCCGGCATAGGCCAAACGGCGCCGGATCAAGAGCCCCGGGCTCACTGGCGGCATCTCCTCCGCGGGCAGGCCCAGTTGGAAAAGCGCACCGTCCAGGCGGAGCGTCTTGAAGTACGGGTTAAGGTCGTGGGGTGCGGCAACGGTATCGATGATCACGTCGATGCTCCTGTTGGCGGCTTCCATTGCTTCGGAATCCGTGGACAACACCACATGGTGGGCACCAAGCTCACGCGCTGCCTCAAACTTGGCAGCGGAAGTGGTGAAGACCGTGACATCGGCACCCATGGCCTTGGCGATCTTGACGGCCATGTGCCCCAGCCCGCCGAGCCCAACGACGCCCACTGCGTCGCCTTCCTCGACGTCGAAGTAGCGCAACGGGGAGTAGGTGGTGATTCCGGCGCACAGGAGCGGCGCTGCGGCCGCCGGGTCCAGGCCTTCCGGAATGCGCAGGACGAACCGGCGGTCCACCACCACCGAGGACGAGTAACCGCCTTGGGTAACGGCATCGCCGTTGCGGGGATCCTTGGCCCCGTACGTGCCAACATTTCCCCGCTCGCAGTACTGTTCCAGGCCTTCGAGGCAACTGTCGCATTCGCGGCAGGAGTCCACCATGCAGCCAACGCCCACACGGTCGCCTGGCGCAAAATCCTGCACCGCGGAACCGACCCGGGTAATCCGTCCCACGATTTCGTGGCCTGGCACCAAGGGGTACGGGGGGATGCGCCACTCGCCTCGGGTGGCATGGACATCGGAGTGGCAGAGCCCGCAGAATTCGATCGCGATCTCCACATCGTCTTCCTTGGGCGCCCGCCGGGAAACGGTCAGCGGCACCAATCCGCTTTCCGGCGATGTGGCACCATAGGCAGCAGCGAGCAGGGATCCGGCGAACGACGGCGATGCTTCAGGGGTGATTGTTCTTCCAAGGGGCGGGGGCACAGGGCGTCCGGGGGTCATGCTTTGACGCTACTCCCGGCAGCACTGCCGGTGCCACTCGGACCGTCGAGGCGTTCCGCTTCGAAGGGTTGGTCACCCACCGCGACGGGATTCGCGTCGTTGTTCGACCATTGCGAAAACGATCCCGGGAACAACGCAGCCTCGAAGCCGGCGATTTCCAAGGCAGCAATCTGGTGTGCGGCCGTGACACCCGAACCACAGTAGACAGCTACCTCGGATGACGCTCCGACGCCCAACTCCTCGAATCGCTCCCTGAGTTCCGCGGCGGGCAGGAACGCGCCCTCGGCGGTCACGTTGGCCGTGGTCGGCGCACTCACGGCGCCCGGTATGTGTCCGGCCCGCGGGTCGATCGGTTCCACCTCGCCCCGGTACCGCTCCCCCGCACGGGCATCGAGCAGCAAACGGCCACCGTGCCATCGGGCAGCCTCGCCTTCGCTGATCGTCGCCATTGCTCCGTCACCCAGGGTGACCTGCCCGACGTCGGGAGTCACCTCGCCTGCCTCCACGCGGTTCCCTGCCGCACGCCAGGCGGCCAGGCCGCCGTCGAGCAGGTACACCGAGGAGACCCCTGCGTTTCGGAGCATCCACCAGACCCGGGCGGCCGCCATGCTGCCGCTGTTGTCGTAAGCAACCACGGTGTCGCCGTCATTGATGCCCCAACGCCGCGCGGCCTCCTGGAAGCGGGCCACGGAGGGCAACGGGTGCCTGCCCAGGGACGGTTGCGCGTGGTCGGCGAGCTCGGTGGGAAGATCCACGAAAACCGCACCCGGCACGTGCCCGGCCACGTATTCGCTGTGCCCGTCAGTCCGGCCCAGGACCCACCGCACGTCCAGGAGCACAGTTCGCTCTCCCGCCTCGAGGCGGTGTTGCAGCCCGGCTGCGTCGATCAGGATCGCCATCATTCTCCTTCGATATGCAGTTCCCTGCTGATGTCCGGTTCCAGCCTAGTCCGGCGGGCGGGGCTGGAACCGCCGGTAGGCTTGACCGGTGAGCAATTCGTGCATTCAGGACAGGGCCTGGGCCCACGAGGCCATCCGCAAGATCGAGGCGGAAAACAACCGGTCGGCGGACACACACCTCTACGCGGTTCCATTGCCCGAACACTGGGGCGTGGACCTTTACCTCAAGGACGAATCGACCCACCGCTCCGGCAGCCTCAAGCACCGCCTGGCACGGTCCCTTTTCCTCTACGGCCTGGTTAACGGCTGGATCACCGAAGGCACCACCATCGTGGAGGCGTCCAGCGGCAGCACCGCCGTCTCCGAAGCCTACTTCGCCCGGCTCATCGGCCTGCCCTTCATCGCTGTCATGACCAAAAGCACCAGTGCCGAGAAGATCGCCTTGATCGAGGAGTTCGGCGGCGCCTGCCTGTTGGTCAACCATGCCTCGGAGGTCTACGCAGTTGCCGAAGAGACAGCCCGGACGTCCGGCGGCTACTACATGGACCAGTTCACTTACGCCGAACGGGCCACGGACTGGCGCGGCAACAACAACATTGCCGAATCGATCTTCGAGCAGCTGGCCCTGGAACGGCACCCGGTCCCGGAATGGATCGTGGTGGGCGCCGGAACCGGCGGGACCAGCGCCACCATCGGCCGGTACCTGCGCTACAACCGGCACAGCACCCGGCTGGCAGTGGTGGATCCGGAGAACTCAGCTTTTTACCCGGCCTGGCGGGACGGAACGGCGGGAACCGCTACGGGCCTGCCCTCCCGCATCGAAGGCATCGGCCGCCCCAGGGCCGAGCCCAGCTTCGTCCCCGCGGTCATCGACCACATGATCCAGGTCCCGGACGCTGCCTCCGTTGCCGCCATGCGGCACCTGAAGAAACTCACCGGCCTGCACGCGGGGCCGTCCACGGGCACCAATCTGTGGGGCGTCTGGCAGCTGGTTGCGGAGATGGTGGCCGAAGGCAGGACGGGCAGCATCGTCTCGCTGATGTGCGACGCCGGTGACCGCTACGCGGGCAGCTATTACGACGCCGGATGGCTGGCCGGCAAGGGACTGGACCCGACCCCGTTCGAAACCGTCCTGGACAGGTTCCACGAGACCGGGCTCTGGAACTCCGGGTCCTAGACCTCGACGCTCTCGCGCGCAGCCAGTGATGCGTACGTGGTTCCGTACCGCGCACCGATGCGCGTCACATGGCCCTCAACCAGGCCGCGGCCCAGGTCGTTGAGCAAGGCATCGTGGACGGGGAATGCCTGCGGCGCACGGACCGCGATCACGAAGTCCACCACTTCGCCCACCTTGGACCACGGCGCATGGATGGGTACCAGGAGTGTCTTGACATCGATTCCGTCCGGTACCACGAAGGAATCGCCCGGATGGAACACGTTGCCGTCCACGAGGTAGCCGATGTTGGAGACCACCGGAATCTGGGCGTGGATCAACGCGTGCTGCCCGCCGAATGTCTTGACGTCGAATCCGGCCGCTTCGAAGGCCGAGCCGGGATCGACGGCATGGATGCGGTCTGCCACGTTTCCGGCCGACGCCTCCTCCGCGGCCTTCTTCACCGTGTTGGCCACCCCTGCCGGGGCATACAGCTCCAGTCCCCCGTTGGCTTCCATGGCCTCAAGGACCGCAGGCTGGTCTATATGGTCGCCGTGCTCATGGGTGATAAGTACTGCCTGCGCCCCCTCCAAGGCTTCCTTCGATTCGGAAAACGTCCCCGGATCAATGACCAGGACGTGGTTGTCCTTTTCCAGGCGGACACAGGCATGCGTGTACTTGGTGAGCTTCATGGTCTCAGCCTATGGTCCGCCGCAAAGGGTTTCCAAGCAGCCCGGCTGGTAAAATTGGGACTCGCCAGCACCCCAGGAAACGGAGCCTTCCACAATGCCCCACGGCACCCAGTCCGCCACGAGTGGTTCTTCTGCGCCTGCTTCCGGCGGCGTCAAGGAACAGCGCGTCACCAAGCAACGCCTGGCGGTCAGCGCTGCGTTGGATGAACTGGACGACTTCGTCAGCACGCAGGAGCTGTACCGCCTCCTGCAGAACAAGGGCATCTCGGTTTCGCTGGCGACGGCCTACCGCATTCTGCAGTCCCTCGCTGACGACGGCTTGATCGACGTCCTGCGCAACGGTGATGGCGAGGCTGTCTACCGGCGTTGCGCCGTCACCGGGCACCACCACCACCTGCTGTGCCGCAACTGTGGCAAAGCCGTGGAGGTCGAGGCGCCCGCCGTCGAAACCTGGGCCGCCCGCACGGCTGCCGAGCACGGTTTCACGGAAGTGGCCCACACCGTGGAGATTTTCGGACTGTGCCCGGAGTGCACCGCCCGGAAGGCCGAAGGCAAGCTTTAGAGCGCCCTCGCCGGCTGGTCCCGCGACACGCGTCCGTTGAGTCCCCGCTTGGCCCGGACCCGGCCGATCACCCGGCACACCACGTAGATCAGGAAGGACAACGTGGTGACGTAGGGGCTGATGGGGATGCGGCTGCCGAGTGCCAGGAGAATTCCGCCCACCGTGGCTGTGATGGCAAACGCGACGCTCAACAACACCACCAACCGCGGTGACGTCGTCACCCGGAGGGCCGCCGCCGCCGGAGTAATCAGGAGCGCGAGCACCAGGAGTGCGCCCACGATCTGGATGGACAGTGCCACGCTCACACCCAGGAGCACCATGAAGCCGATGGCGATACCACGCACCGGCACGCCCCGGGCCTCGGCCATGTCCGGATCCACGCTCGCGAAACTCAAGGGGCGCCAGATGGCGGCCAGGGCAAGCATCACCACCACGGCCGTCCCGGCGAGGACCTGCAGCTGGACGGTGTCCACGGACACGATCTGTCCGGTCAGCAAGCCAAACTTGTTGGCCGCGCGTCCTTCGTAGAGGGCCAGGAAGAGGATGCCCAGGCCTAGTCCGAAGGGCATGATGACGCCGATGATCGAGTTCTTGTCCCGCGCCCTGACTCCCATGAAGCCCAGGAGGACGGCCGCGGCCACGGAACCAATGAGCGAGCCGAAAATGATGTCGGCACCAATGAGCAGGGCGAACGCGGCACCGGCAAAGGAGAGCTCGGAGATGCCATGCACGGCAAAGGCAAGGTCCCGTTTCATCACAAAGGTGCCTACCAGCCCGCCCAGCAGGCCCAGGACGGCGCCGGCCCAGATGGAGTTCTGCACCAGGACCAGCAACTCGCCGTAGTTCTCGAAATTGAAGATCGTCTGCAGGACGCTTCCCCAGTCCATCAGAACTCCTCCCCGGAAGCCGCGTGGGCATCGTCATGGAAGTGCGTGGTGGCGTCGGGAAGTCCCACGACGACGATCCTTCCGTTGGCGTGGATGACCTCCACATGGCTGTTGTACAGATCCGAGAGGACTTCGGTGGTCATCACTTCCTGCGGGGTCCCCACCCGGAACCGGCCGCCGGCGAGGTAGAGCACACGGTCCACGTAGTCGATGACAGGGTTGATCTCATGCGTCACGAACACCACGGCGCTGTTGCGGGAATGGCATTGCTCGTTGATGAGCGAACTGACGGCCTGCTGATGGTGCAGGTCCAATGACAACAGGGGCTCGTCGCAGAGCAGGACCTGCGGTTCGGTGGCCAAGGACTGGGCGACCCGGAGCCTTTGCTGTTCGCCGCCGGACAATTGGCCCACCGGAACCTTGGCGTAATCCGCGGCGCCCACCAACTCCAGCAGTTCATCCACGCGCTTGTTGACGGCACGCGAAGCCAACCTGAGGCCCCAGCGGTGTCCGTCGATCCCCAGACCCACCAGGTCCCTGGCACGAAGGGGCGTGTCCGGCGCAAACGACTTTTGCTGCGGAATGTAGCCAATGCGCCTGCTTCCGCGTTCCACCGGCTGGCCAGCGAGGGCCACGGTTCCGGAGTGCAATTCCTGGAGCCCCAGGAGGACCTTGAGGAAGCTGGTCTTGCCGCTGCCGTTGGGCCCGAGCACGGCGAAGAACTCCCCCGGATGGATGTCGAGGTCAAGGTCCTGCCAGAGTGTCCTCTTGCCGAACTTCAGGCTCGCTCCGCGGAGGCTCACTACCGGTGTCAAAAGGTGTCCTCGATCCGTGCACGGCGCTGGGCCGTGGTAGTTGGGTGCCGCGATGGTCCGCGGGGCAGGTGATGGCAAGCGTGGGCCCCGCAGCCATCCTGATTATCTTAGGACGCTTGCGGGGCCTGCGCGGCAAGGCGGCGCAGGTTGTCGGGGCCTACTGCTTGGCCAGTGCTCCCGAGATGGCATCGACGTTGCCGGCCATCCACTGAACGTAGTCCTTGCCCTCAGGCAGCGTCTCAGTAAAGTTCACTACCGGCACGCCGGCAGCCTCCGCCGCCTTCTTGACGGCCTCGGTCTGCGGACCCTCCGTCTGCTCGTTGTACGCCAGCAGCCTGACCCCCGGGACGAGGTCGGTGGTTTCCTTCAGGACGGAGGCGGGGACATCCGTGCCTTCCTCGACGGCGGCGCTGTAGGCTTCCGGCGTCTTGTTCACCAGTCCGGCGGCCTCAAGGAGGTAGAGGGGAACCGGTTCGGTGATGGCCACGGGCGCGTCCTGGTTGCTTGCCTTGAGGGCTTCGAGCTTTCCGGTCAGTTCGGCCAGCTTGCCTTTAAGGGAGTCCGCGTTGCTCTTGAACGTGGCCGCCGATCCGCTGTCCAGGGCCCCAAGCTTTGCCGCCACGGCATCCGCCAGCTTGCCCATGGAGTCCAGGCTGTACCAGACGTGCTCGTTGAATTCCCCATGGCTGTGGCTGTGGGCTCCGTCGGAGTGTGCCTCCTCGCTGTGGCCGGCTTCCTCTGGAGCCAGCCCGGATACCTCCACAGCGCTGATCATGTTGTCATGGCCAATGTTGGTGTCATCGGCGATCTTGTGGAGGAAGTCGTCGTAGCCTCCCCCGTTCTCCACCACAAGCCTGGCCTTGGAGATCACCAGTTTGTCCTGGGCGTTTGCCTCGTAGGAATGGGGGTCCTGGCTGGTCTTGGTGATGATGGCATTGACGTTGACTTTGTCCCCGCCGATCGCCTTGACGATGTCCCCGTAGACATTGGTGGAGGTCACCACCTCGATCGCTCCGGACGACGACGGCGAACCCGCCCCGGCATTGCCGGCGCAGGAGGACAAGGACAGGGCAGCAGCAGCGGCCACGGCGACCATGGACAGGCGGGCGGCGTTACGACGCACGAAAACCTCGGATCTACTCAAAATGAGAATCAAACACAACAAGTGGATGACTCCAGTGTAGCCCTAAATAGGAATCATTCCTATTTAGGGCCAACGGTCGGCCTCGCTTTCCACAGATCGCCTGACGCGATCCCTCCGCTACGACTGCTGTGCGCCACCGCCCAAGCGGCGGATTCCGGTGGCCTGGGTGGCGTCGCGGATTTCGCCCACAAGTTGCTCAATGACATCTTCAAGGAAGAGCACCCCCTGGGTATTCCCACCCGGTCCCACCACACGCGCCAGGTGTGAACCCGTCCGCTGCATCACGGACATGGCCCGTTCAATCTCGTCATCCGGGGACAGGTTGGCCAAAGAACGGATGCGCCCTTCGGCAATGGGGTGCCGGCGCCCTTCATCCGGGATGGAAAGGATGTCCTTGACGTGCAGGTATCCGGCGAGTTCGCCGTCGTCGTCCACCATGGGGAACCGCGAGAAGCCGGTGCGGCTGACCGCCTTCTCCACCTCCGCCGGAGTGGCCGCCGTCTTGAGGACGACCAGCTTGTCCAGGGGCACCATGATGTGCGAGGCCGTGTGTTCAGAGAACTCCAACGCACCCGTTAGCAACCCGGCCTCGTCATCCACCAGGCCGTGCCTGGTGGACTCCTGCACGATCGACTGCACCTCTTCCAAGGTGAAAGAGGATGCAACCTCATCCTTCGGTTCGATCCTCATGAGCCGCAGGATGTGGTTTGCCAGCCAGTTCAGCGTCCAGATGATGGGTTTGACTACCCGGGCAATGAACACCAGCGGGGGCGCCAGCAGCAATGCCGCCTTGTCCGCCACGGATACGGAGATGTTCTTGGGCACCATCTCGCCAAACGTCACGTGGAGGAACGTGACAAACAGGAGGGCGATGGCAAACGCAATCACGTCGGCCAACTCCACCGGGACACCCACCAGCTCAAGTGGCTCAGCCAGCAGGTGGTGGATTGCCGGTTCCGCAACCTGCAGGATCAGGAGCGAACACACCGTGATGCCCAACTGCGCGCAGGCAAGCATCAAGGACACGTTTTCCATGGCCACAAGGGTGGTTTGCGCGCGCTTGGACCCCGCCTCCGCCAAGGGTTCTATCTGGCTGCGCCGCGCGGACATGACCGCGAACTCAGCACCGACAAAGAAGGCATTGCCAACCAGGAGGATCACCAGCCATACCAGGCCTGCCCAGTCGCTCACAGGGTCCCCGCCCCGTGGGACTGTGCGCGGCCATCGTCGGAGGCCTCTTCCGGCTCCTCGATGTGGTGGAAGCAGATCCTGTCGATCCTGCGGCCATCCATCCTGGTAACCGTCAAGGTCCCCCCGCCGGCGTCCACCACGTCGCCTGTCTTGGCGATCCGGCCCAGCTTGCTCATGACGTAACCGCCAACGGTTTCATAGGCTGCCTCATCAGGGACAGTCAGGCCGGGAATCTGCTCCGAAACCTCGTCCGGCCGAAGGAGGCCAGGGAAGTACCAATCCCCGGACGCGCTCTGGAGCAGTCCCGGGCGGACCTTGTCGTGTTCGTCGGACACTTCGCCCACGATCTCCTCCACAAGGTCCTCGAGCGTGGCAATGCCCGCAGTACCGCCGTATTCATCCAGGACGACGGCGAGTTGCAGGTTTCCTTCGCGTAGTTCAGCCAGGAGCGAGTCCAGGTGGATCGTCTCGGGCACGCGGAGGACTTCAGTCATGATCGCTCCGGCTTCCAGCTTGGCCCTGCGGTCGGACGGTACGGCAACAGCCTTCTTCACATGGACCACTCCACGGATATCATCCGCGGAGTCGCCGATCACGGGAAAACGTGAATAGCCGGTGCGGCGGGCGGCATCGAGGATATCGGTGACAGGCTGGTCGGCATCGATGGTTTCCATGCGGATGCGGGGCGTCATCACGTCGGCCGCGGTCCTGCCGGAGAAGTTCAACGTGCGGGCCACGAAGTTGGCAGTTCCGGCGTCCAGAGTTCCCAATTCGGCCGAACGCCGCACCAGGGAGGCCAGCTCAGCCGGGGTACGGGCACCGGAAATTTCCTCCTTGGCCTCAAGCCCAAAGAGGTTCAGGACCTTGTTCGAGAACCCATTGAGGACCACGATCGCAGGTTTGAAGACGGCGGTGAAGACCAGCTGGGGGCGGGCAAGGCGCTTGCCCAGGGGGAAGGCGAGGGCGATCGCCATGTTCTTCGGCACAAGTTCACCCAAGAGCATGGACAGCAGGGTTGCCAGCATCATGGCCACCACCAATGCCACGGAACGGGCCACCTCGGGAGCCAGCCCCAGCAGCCCCAGCGGGCCGGACAGCAGCTGGCCAACCGAGGGTTCCATGACGAAACCCGTCAGGAGCGTTGTGAGGGTGATGCCCAGCTGGCAACTGGAAAGTTGCGTGGAGAGGGACTTGAGGCACTTGAGCAAGGGCGCCGCGGCCTGGTCGCCGTTGTCCACCGCGCGCTGGACGCTGGCCTGGTCCAAAGCAACCAGGGAAAACTCCACGGCAACAAAGAAACCGGTGCCCAGGATCAGGGCAAAGCCGGCGAGGAGGAGGAGCCATTCCACTTAGCGGATCCCTCCCAGGGCCGGCGCGTGGGTTGGGGTGCCCGCCCGGCGTCGGCGGCGGTGGGCCGGCGGAGGCTGGTCCGGTCCCGCAGGCCTGGAACCTGCCGGACCACCGGCATGGAGGACCGGCGGGTGATGGGCATGTGAACGGGTGTTGCCGGCTCGCGGGGCACGCTGTGGAGAGATGCCCTTCAGGCTCCCCCAGCAGTACCCAGGCCGGCACCTGGATTTACTGTCCATAAGGATTCCAGTTTACAGGCCGACCTGACCGTACCTTGCTCATTTTCAGGGGTTGGTGACGGCCTGAAATCCTCCGCCGGAACCCGCAACATGATTTAGGTCACCACTATTGGCAGTTAACCAACGATCCTAACTAGACTGACAGGGGTCTGAGTTCGCGGGACCCGGACCCTGGCGCATTGTTGTGGAAAAGCAACGTGGCCAGCGGGAAATCAACCTTCATGGAAGAGGCGTATTTCAAGTGCCAGAGCAGCCCAGCCACCGTCTACCAGAGGAATTTGGCGGAAACGAGTGGCTCGTTGACGAACTGTACGAGCGGTATCAGCAGGACAAGAATTCGGTCGACGCCAAGTGGTGGCCGCTCTTCGAATCCTTTGACACCGGTGACGGCACTTCTTCCAACGGAACCTCCGCAGCCCCAGCAGCTGCCAATCCCCCCACCCAAGTACTTCCGGTTGTAGCCCCGGCTGCAGCGGCTCCGGCACCGGCGCCGGCCGCTCCCCCGGCCGCACCGGCGGCAGCCCCCGCCGCTGCCGCAGCTCCCGCGCCGGCGAAGAAGGAACCTGCCACGGTTGCCCGGGACGGGGCAAAGAAGCCCTCCGGCGGCAACGCAGCACAGCCCATTCCGGCCCAGCTCCCCAAGAGCACCAAGGCGCCCACCGCACCCGAGGAAGACGTCGTTTCCGTCCTTCGCGGACCGGCGAAGGCCATTGCGTCCAACATGGTCACCAGCCTCGAGGTTCCCACCGCTACCAGCGTGCGCGCCGTTCCAGCCAAGCTGCTGATCGACAACCGCGTGGTCATCAACTCCAACCTTGCCCGTGCCCGCGGCGGCAAGGTCTCCTTCACGCACATCATTGGCTATGCCGTAGTCCGGGCACTTTCCCAGTTCCCGTCCATGAACGTGTACTACGACGAGATCGACGGCAAGCCCAGCGCCGTCCAGCCCGCCCACGTCAACTTCGGCATCGCCATCGACATGCCCAAGCCTGATGGCACCCGCCTCCTGATGGTTCCCAACATCAAGAAGGCCGAGACCATGGACTTCGCGGAGTTCTGGCACACCTACGAGGACCTCATCAAGCGCGCCCGCAACGGCAAGCTGACGGCCGACGACCACGCCGGCACCACGGTCTCCCTGACCAACCCCGGCGGCATCGGCACCGTCCACTCCGTGCCGCGCCTGTCCAAGGGCCAGGCAGCCATCATCGGCGTCGGCGCCCTTGACTACCCCGCCGAGTTCCAGGGTGCCAGCGAGAAGATCATCGCCCAGAACGCCATCAGCAAGATCCTGACGCTGACGTCCACCTACGACCACCGCGTCATCCAGGGTGCCGGCAGCGGCGAATTCCTCAAGCTCGTGCACCAGCTCCTGCTGGGCGCGCAGAACTTCTACGACGAGATCTTCGAAGCCCTGCGCATCCCGTACGAGCCCGTGCGTTGGAGCCCGGACCTCCAGGTCGACCCGGCCGACGAGATCAACAAGGTCGCCCGCATCCAGCAGCTCATCCACTCCTACCGCGTGCGCGGCCACCTGATGGCTGACACCGATCCCCTGGAGTACGTGCAGCGCAAGCACCCGGACCTGGACGTCCTCACCTACGGCCTGACCCTCTGGGACCTCGACCGCGAATGGCCCACGGGCGGTTTCGGTGGCAAGCCGCAGCTGAAGTTCCGCGACATCCTCGGCGTCCTCCGCGACGCGTACTGCCGCACCACGGGCATCGAATACATGCACATCCAGGAGCCTGCCGAGCGCAAGTGGTTCCAGGATGAGCTGGAGCACCCCTACTCCAAGCCCAGCCGCGAAGAGCAGCTGCGCATCGTGTCCAAGCTCAACGCCGCAGAAGCCTTCGAGACCTTCCTGCAGACCAAGTTCGTGGGCCAGAAGCGCTTCTCCCTTGAAGGTGGCGAGTCGCTGATTCCGCTGCTGGACGCCGTCATTTCGGACGCAGCCGACGACGGACTCGACGAAGTCGCCATCGGCATGGCCCACCGTGGCCGCCTCAACGTCCTCACCAACATCGCGGGCAAGACCTACGCCCAGGTGTTCCGCGAGTTCGAAGGCACCCAGGACCCGCGCTCCGTGCAGGGTTCGGGTGACGTCAAGTACCACCTGGGTACCGAAGGCACGTTCACCTCGGACAACGGCAAGCAGACCAAGGTCTACCTCGCCGCCAACCCGTCCCACCTGGAAGCCGTCGACTCCGTACTCGAGGGCATCGTCCGCGCCAAGCAGGACCGCCTGGACCAGGGCGAATCGTTCCCCGTGCTGCCCATCATGGTCCACGGTGACGCCGCGTTCGCCGGCCAGGGCGTGGTAGCCGAAACGCTGAACCTGTCCCAGCTGCGTGGCTACCGTACCGGTGGCACCATCCACGTCATCGTCAACAACCAGGTTGGCTTCACCACGGCTCCGTCCTCCTCGCGCTCGTCCACGTACTCCACGGACGTCGCCAAGATGATCCAGGCGCCCGTGTTCCACGTGAACGGCGACGATCCCGAGGCCGTGGTCCGCGTGGCCCAGTTGGCGTACCAGTTCCGCCAGCGTTTCCACAAGGATGTTGTCATCGACATGGTGTGCTACCGCCGCCGTGGCCACAACGAGGGCGACGACCCCTCGATGACCCAGCCGCTGATGTACAACCTGATCGAAGCCAAGCGCTCCGTCCGCAAGCTGTACACCGAATCGCTCATCGGCCGTGGCGATATCACCGAGGAAGAAGCAGAGCAGTTGCTCCGCGACTACCAGGAACGCCTGGAGCGCGTGTTCGCGGAGACGCATGCCGCCCAGACCTCCCCGATCCCGATCATCACCGCGGATTCCGCGGCGGTCTCGGACATCGAGCGCCCCATCGCGCAGCAGGCCGACTTCGGCACCAACTCGCCTGCCTCCACGGCGATTTCCACGGACACCCTCGCCCGCATCGGCAAGGCCCATCTGGAAATCCCGGACGGCTTCACGGTCCACTCCAAGCTCAAGCAGCTCCTTGAGAAGCGCGAGCAGATGTCCCGCGAGGGCGGCATCGACTGGGGCTTCGGCGAAATCGCAGCCTTTGGCTCGCTCATCATGGAGGGCGTCCCCGTCCGCCTCGCCGGCCAGGACTCCCGCCGCGGTACGTTCGTGCAGCGCCACGCGGTGTTCCACGACCGCGCCAACGGCAACGAGTGGCTCCCCTTGGGCAATCTCTCGGACAACCAGGCCAAGCTTTGGATCTACGACTCCCTGCTGTCCGAATATGCAGCCATGGGCTTCGAATACGGCTACTCGGTAGAGCGCCCGGATGCCCTGGTCCTGTGGGAAGCGCAGTTCGGCGACTTCGTCAACGGTGCGCAGACCATCATCGATGAGTTCATCTCCTCGGCCGAGCAGAAATGGGGCCAGCGTTCCTCCTTGGTCCTGA
Source organism: Paenarthrobacter sp. NPDC090520 (assembly GCF_044769205.1). Classification (NCBI taxonomy): domain Bacteria; kingdom Bacillati; phylum Actinomycetota; class Actinomycetes; order Micrococcales; family Micrococcaceae; genus Paenarthrobacter; species Paenarthrobacter sp. NPDC090520. Next base: position 323,075 of record NZ_JBIVXM010000001.1, on the reverse strand, counting down.
TGCTGCCGCACGGCTACGAAGGCCAGGGACCCGACCATTCGTCGGCACGCATCGAGCGCTTCCTGCAGCTGTGCGCCGAGGACAACATGATCGTGGCCAACCCGACCACGGCGGCCTCGCACTTCCACCTGCTGCGCCGCCAGGCCTACAGCCGCCCACGCAAGCCGTTGATCATCTTCACGCCGAAGCAGCTGCTCCGCCTCAAGGGCGCCGCTTCCGCCGTCGAGGATTTCACCACCGGCGGCTTCAAGCCGGTGATCGGCGAGAACGAAGTCCAGGCTGCCAACGTTGACCGCGTCATCCTGGTCTCCGGCCGCCTGTACTACGACCTCCTGTCCAACCGGCAGAAGTCCGGCGATACCTCCACCGCGATCATCCGCGTTGAGCAGCTTTACCCGCTGCCCAAGGCCGAGATCGAGGCAGAGCTTGCCAAGTACCCCAACGCGGACATCGTGTGGGCACAGGATGAGCCGGCCAACCAGGGTCCGTGGCCGTTCATGGGCCTCAACCTGGCACCCGAGTTGGACCGCAAGGTCCGCCTGGTATCGCGCCCGGCTTCTGCTTCCACCGCGGCTGGCTCCATGAAGCGCCACGCCGCCGAACAGGACACCCTGATCAAGCAGGCGTTCGAACGCAAGTAAGGAAATCTGCCCGGCCCGGGGCGCTGTCATGCGCCGCGGGCCGGGCATTTTCTGTTTAATGGGACAGATACCCGGTTCGCTAACCGGCGCTGACCGCATAAGCCGAGCATGGACCGTAACGAGTGTGAAGAGGTAACCGTGGAAGACAGGAAGCTGCGCATCGCGGCTGTTGGAGATGAACTGCTGGCCGGACTGGGCGATCCCCGTGCCTTGGGCTGGCTGGGCCGGGTGCTGGCCCGTACACCGCAGGAATCCGTCTCGGTGGAATGCTTTTCGCTCCCCTGCCCCATGGAAGGCACCGAGGGCCTGGCGGCACGGTGGCAGGACGAGGCCGGCCGGCGCTTCAGCGATACGCACGAGAATCGCCTGGTCATCGGTTTGTCCGGGCGTGATTTGGAGTTCGGCCTGTCCACCGCCCGGAGCCGGTTGAACCTGGCGAACATCCTTGACGGGGCCTCGCACAGCGGTGTGGAGGTTTTTGTCGTGGGCCCGCCGCCCACGCTGGATCCTGCCCGCAACAAACGGCTGGCCGAGCTCAACACCGCCTTCGCCGATGTCACCACCAGGCGTAACCACCATTACGTTGACACTTTCTCCCCGCTGCTCAACCACGAGCAGTGGAGGACGGACCTCGCAGCCAATGGGGGCACGCCGGGACAGGCCGGCTACGGGCTGATTGCGTGGCTGGTACTTCACCGGGGCTGGTTCCAATGGCTTAACATCGCCCAACCTGAATAACCACGGCGTCGAACACGCCAGGGTCCGCAAACCGGCCGCTTGAAGCCACGTGACTGTTGCCAACCCGGGATTCGCGATATATCGTGTTTCTATCAACGCGATATATCGCATCTCTGGAGGGATCATGTCAGACGAGCTTTGGACCGTGACGGGCCCGCAAACCATCGACGTGGACGATGTCCGCTCACTCAAACTGGGAATCGTGAAAGGCCGCTTCGACGTAGTGACCCACGACGAGCCCTTTGTCCGGATCGAGGTGAGCGAGATCAGTGGCGACCCCTTGACGGTCACGCTGGTCAACGGCCGGCTCGAAGTCCGCCATCAACTGCAGGGACCGCAGGGCTGGTTCCGCAACCTGATGGGCACCGTGAACAACACGAGCACCAATTCGGTGATCGTCGGGATCGCCCTTCCACCCGGCGTCGACGTCGAGGCGGGGACGGTGAGCGGCGACGGCCTGGTCTCCGGCATCAGCGGCCGCGTTCGGCTGAACACCGTCTCGGGATCCGTCATGGCCGATGGCACCAGCGGCGAACTGCACGTCAATACGGTCAGCGGCGAGGTCATCGCCCGCAACCACGACGGCGTCCTGACCGCCAAGAGCGTCTCCGGCGAAGTAACCGCCTCGGGCAGGTTTTCGAACGTGCGCGCCACGACTGTCAGCGGCGACCTCAGCTTCGACCTGCAGGACTACACCAGCGATTTCGGCGCCAATTCTGTCTCCGGCGACCTCACCATCCGCTTGCCCCACGATGTAGGCCTCGATGTGGTGGCGAAATCGGCCAGCGGATCGGTTGTCATCGATGATCAGCTCTATGCCCAGCCAGGCAGCAATGTCCACACGATCGTGGGCCCCGACGAGAAGCTCATGTTGCTGCGCACCAACACGGTCTCGGGCAAGACGTTCGTCATGCACGCCACCGCACCGGCAGCGGAGGGCGAGCACCCGTTCCCCGGCGAAGCGGGGCTCTGATGCCCCCGGTCTTTGCCCACGGAGCACTCCGCCTGTACCTTCTTGCCTTGCTGGAGGCAGCGCCCAAGCACGGCTATGAACTCATCAAGGCCCTTGGCGACCGCTTTGGCGGCACCTACTCCCCGAGCGCCGGAACCATCTATCCCCGGCTGGCCAAACTCGAAGAGGAAGGGCTCGTGGCTACCGAGACCGAAGGCAGGCGCACGAAGTACCTGATCACCGACGCCGGCCGCGCGGAGCTTGACCGCCGGCGCCAGGAACTGGCCGATGTGGAAGACACCATCTCGGCCTCCGTCAGGCGACTCGCCGACGATCTGCGGGCAGATATTCGAAGCAACATGCAGGGCCTGCGGGCGGACTTGGCGGCGACGGCCGAAGCTGCGCGGACCAACGCCAGGACGGCCACCTCGGCCCCGGGCCGGCCCTCCGGATACTCACCCGAGGGCCAGCGCATCCTCAAGGAAGCCGAGCTCATGGTGCAATCATTCAGGGACGATGTCCGCGTGGAGCTCAGGAAGCACGGCGCTTCACACCCGCTCTCCCCCGTGACCTTGGAAACAGTGCGCACCGTGCTGGACCAGGCCCGGATCTCCATCCGAAATTCGCTGCACGACTGACCAGCACCGTCCCGGTTCGCTAGCCCATGCCCGGATGTGCGAAACTGGAGGGCAGCTTTATTGAGTATCAATCATTGAAGGAGGCCAGCTATGAGCAAGCGTGCACGTAAGCGTCGTGACCGTAAGCGCGGCGGCGCGAACCACGGCAAGCGCCCCAACACCTAAGCACAGGCTTAGCGTCAAGGCTTAACCGCAAGGGCCCCGGAAACCATCAGGTTTCCGGGGCCCTTGGCGTTCAAGGTCCAACCAGCATCAAGGGGCCAAACTCAGGCGTCCACCGGCTTGATCGAATGGATCCTGTCCAGAATGGAGTTCTTGAGGTTTTCCGGCGCCGATTCGGTGCAGGAGCGCTTGACCATGGTGCGGATGAGGCACTCGAGGTCGTACTGCTCGGAGCATTCCTCGCAACCGTCCAAGTGCTGCTTGATCTCGCTGAGGTCCTCGCGGGTCAAGGCGCCGTCGAGGTACTCATAAATACGCTGCATCCGCGTATCGTCGCAATCGCCCAATCCCTGGCAGTCGCTCATTTCTCTTTCTCCTGATTGTTGCTACCGGCCGAGGCCTGGTCTTCTGTCTGGGCACTGAAGCCCCGTTCGGCGGCATAGTCCGCCAGCATGTCCCGCAGCATCTTCCTGCCGCGGTGAAGGCGCGACATCACGGTACCGATGGGGGTGTTCATGATTTCGGATATCTGCTTGTAGGCGTACCCCTCGACGTCCGCGAAATACACGGCCAAGCGGAACTCCTCCGGAATGGCCTGCAAGGCGTTCTTCACATCCGAATCCGGGAGATGGTCCAGGGCTTCGGCTTCAGCTGAACGGAGTCCGGACGAGGTATGGGACTCCGCTTTGGCCAACTGCCAGTCCTCGATCGTGTCCGAGTTGGACTGCAGCGGCTCGCGCTGGCGCTTCCGATAGAGGTTGATGTAGGTGTTCGTCAGGATCCGGTACAGCCATGCCTTGAGGTTGGTACCCGGCTTGTACTGGTGGAAGGCCGAGAATGCCTTGGTATAGGCCTCCTGGACCAGGTCTTCGGCATCGGACGGGTTCCGCGCCATGCGCATGGCCGCCGAGTACAACTGGTCAACGTACTGCATGGCGTCGCGCTCAAAGCGCGCCCGCCGCTGTTCGGGTGTCTCCTTGGCAGGATCGACGTCGGCTGCCGCCCCGGCGTCGTCCAGCCCGCCGGCTGCCTGGTCCATGGCCGTTGCGGCCGGTTCAATGGTGCTCATCGAAGCCAAGTCTACTGTCAGCTTCAGGGAATCCGGCTGCGCCGGTACCCGGGCGCCCAGTAAATCCAGACGGTCCTCAACCAGGGTCAAAAAACCAACTCCGTTCGCGAAGCGGCAAACACCATGCCGCAGCCCGGTCTTCACCGCGCCTGATGTTCACAACGGGTCCCGGTGGGTAATTATTCCGCAAAGGTGCAAGACTAGAGCAGACTGCACCCCTTGAACACAACGCTCAGTGACTTTTGTGGCAAGCCATCCAGGAGGCAAGACATGTCAGTAATCCGTTTTCTCGCGCGGCCCATGCTCGCGTCCAGCTTTGTCATCGCAGGTTTGGACAAGCTCAAGAACGCGGACGATACTGCCCGGCAACTCTCGCCGGTCCTGCGCCGTGCCTCCGAGTCCCTGCCGTTCCCGGCTGATGAGAAGGTCCTCGCGCGGGTGATCGGCGGCGCGCAGCTTGGCGCCGGCGCCCTGCTCGGCTTGGGTAAGCTCTCACGTTTCGCAGCCACCGTCCTGGCCGTAACGTCCGCACTGAACACCTATGTCGAGTGGCGTTCGGCAGACATCAGCACCAAGGAAGCCCGCGGCGCGCGCCGGGCCCAGCTTTTGAAGAACATCTCCCTCACGGGCGGCGTGCTGCTGGCATCGGTTGACACCGAGGGACGCCCCAGCCTGGCATGGCGCGCCGAACACCTCGCCACGGACGCCCGCAAAGCAACGGGCAAGCAGATCAAGCGCGCAGACAAAGCAGTTCGCAAGGCCGTAGATAACGCAGTTGGAGCATAAGGAAGCATGACAGGTACCACCGCAGCAAACGCCGACCCGAAGAACGGCACACCCCTCCCCCTGTGGCCAGCACCCTATGCCACGGTTCCGGTGGATGCCACGGTGACGGTACCGGGATCCAAATCATTGACCAACCGATTCCTGGTCCTGGCTGCGTTGGCCGACGGACCCTCCCGCCTGCGGGCACCACTCCATTCCCGGGACTCCGTGCTGATGATCCAGGCCTTGCGCCAGCTCGGCGCGACGGTCACCGAAGTACCCGGCGACGGCGATTATGGCCCCGACCTGGACATCACACCGATGGATCCGTCCGTCACGGGCGGCGAAACAGCGATCGATTGTGGACTCGCGGGAACGGTCATGCGCTTCGTCCCACCCCTGGCGGCCCTGCGCGCCGGCGTCACGGTGTTCGACGGCGACCCCCACGCCCGCAAACGCCCCATGGGAACCATCATCGAGGCTTTGGTCGCACTCGGCGTGCCCGTCCGCAGCGAAGGCGGCAGGACGCCGTCGGCCCTTCCGTTCGCGGTGGAGGGCTCGGGCGAAGTCCGCGGCGGGCACCTGGTCATCGACGCCAGCGCCTCCTCCCAGTTCGTCTCGGCCCTGTTGCTTGTTGGCGCCCGCTTCACGGAGGGGCTGCACCTGGAGCACGTCGGCAAGCCGGTGCCCAGCCTGGACCACATCAACATGACGGTCGCAGTCCTGCGCAGCGTCGGTGTCCAGGTGGACGATTCCGTCCCCAACCACTGGCGCGTGGCCCCCGGTCCCATCAGGGCCTTCGACCAGCGCATCGAACAGGACCTGTCGAACGCCGGTCCGTTCCTCGCGGCAGCACTTGCCACGCGCGGCACCGTCCGGATCCCCAACTGGCCCCTCGAGACCACCCAGGTGGGTGACCTGTGGCGGAGCATCCTGGCATCCATGGGCGCTGAGGTGTCGCTGGAGGACGGAACCCTGACGGTCAAGGGCGGACCCGAGATCCTGGGCGCCGATTTCGACGAAACCAGCGAGCTCGCCCCTACCGTCGCCGCATTGTGCGCGCTGGCCACGGGCCCCTCCCGCCTCACCGGCATTGCGCACCTCCGGGGCCATGAGACAGACCGCCTTGCCGCACTGGTGGCCGAAATCAACCGACTCGGCGGGAACGCCGAAGAGACGGCCGACGGCCTCATCATCCACCCGGCGGCCCTTCATGGCGGTGTAGTCCACAGCTATGCGGACCACCGCATGGCCACGGCCGGGGCCATCCTGGGCCTCGCCGTTGAGGGCGTTCAAGTGGAGGACATCGCAACGACGTCGAAGACCATGCCGGAGTTTCCGCAGATGTGGGCAGCGATGCTCGGCCGGACCCCGGCTGAGGCTTCATCGGGCGGGGCCACGAGCTGACCATGGGCCGCGACGCACGCTCCTGGGACGAATCGGACGTACGGATCCGGCCCAACAAGAAGGGTTCCCGCCCCCGCACCAAGGATCGGCCCAGCCATGACGACGCCGTGATCGGCAGGATCATCACGGTGGACCGCGGCCGATATACCGCAGTGGTTGGTGAGGACACCGACAATGAGCGGGTGGTCATTGCCGCACGGGCCCGCGAACTGCGCCGGAACCCGGTGGTCCCGGGTGATTTCGTGGCACTCGTGGGTGATGTTTCCGGTGGCCCGGACACGCTCGCGCGGCTGGTCCGCGTCGAGGAACGCCGGACGCTTCTGCGCCGCAGCGCGGACGACACCGATCCCATCGAGCGCGTCGTGGTGGCCAACGCGGACCAATTGGTGGTGGTTGTGGCTGCAGCGAACCCGGAGCCACGCACCGGCTTCATCGACCGCGCACTGGTAGCAGCCTACGACGCCGGCATCGAGCCGCTGCTCCTCGTCACCAAGGCGGATGTCAAGGATCCTGCCGAACTTCTGGCCAATTACCTCAGCCTCGACTTTCCGGTCATCATCAGCCGCACGGCGGATTCGCAGGCCTCCGGCATCGATGCACGTTCAGACGACGGGCTCTCCGCCCGTTTGGACAGCGACGCCGTCTCCCGCCTGCGTTCCCACCTCGACGGCAAGGTAACCGTCATGCTGGGACACTCCGGCGTGGGCAAATCCACCATGGTCAATGCCCTCACAGGAGCCGAACGGGCGACCGGTGGGGTCAATGCCGTCACCGGGCGCGGACGCCACACTTCCTCCTCCGCCCTGGCCCTCAAACTGGCGGACGCTCCTTCCGGCAGTTGGATCATCGACACCCCGGGCATCCGTTCATTCGGCCTTGCCCACGTTGATGCCGGCCGCATTCTGCATTCCTTCCCCGACCTGGAGCCCGGCACGGAAGCCTGCGACCGTGGCTGCAAACATGACGCGAGTGCAGTGAACTGCGGGCTGGATGAGTGGGTCAACCAAGGCAATGCCGGCCCTTCCGGCGTGGCCCGCCTGGCTTCGCTCAGGCGCCTGCTCGGTGCCGACCCCCGCCTGGAGGCCAAGGAAACCAAGGAATTGGGCACCGTCAACTGAGGGTCGGAGCCTCACCTCCCCCGGGGCGTGGAGGATTCACGATAGTTTGGTGGCATGACCCAACCCGTTTCCAGCTACAACGATGACTTGCGATTGGCCCACGTCCTGGCCGATTCCGTGGACGCCCAGACCATGGACCGGTTCAAGGCCCTGGACCTGCAGATCGAAACCAAACCCGACCTGACGCCGGTCACGGATGCGGACAAGGCCGCTGAGGAAGCCATCCGCGGACAGTTGTCGCGTTCACGCCCCCGTGATGCCGTCCTCGGTGAGGAATTCGGAAGCAGCGGCCACGGTTCACGGCGCTGGGTCATCGACCCCATCGACGGCACCAAGAATTTCGTCAGGGGCGTCCCCGTGTGGGCAACCCTCATCGCCCTGATCGACGAAGGCGAACCCGTGGTGGGCGTGGTCAGCGCACCAGCCTTGGGCAAGCGCTGGTGGGCGGCCAAAAGCATGGGCGCCTACATGGGCCGCTCGTTGGCCTCGGCCACCCGGCTGAAGGTTTCCAACGTTTCCACGCTCGCGGATGCGTCCATGTCCTACTCGAGCCTGTCCGGCTGGAAGGAGCGCGGGAACCTTGACGAGTTCCTCGGCCTCACCGAGGACATTTGGCGTACGCGCGCCTACGGGGACTTCTGGTCCTACTGCCTGGTGGCAGAAGGCGCCGTTGACATCGCCTGCGAGCCCGAACTGAACCTCTATGACATGGCGGCCCTCGTGCCGATCGTCACGGAGGCGGGCGGCCGGTTCACTTCCCTTGAAGGTGAGGATGGCCCCTTCGGCGGCAACGCACTGGCAACCAACTCGATCCTGCACTCCGAGGTCCTGAAACGCCTCAATCCGGGAATCGACGATCTCCTCTGAATTTTCGACGGCGGACACCTCCCTGGGAGGTGTCCGCCGCACTTTATTCGCCAAATCCGCCCTTTCCGCATCCTGCGTAACAATGCGCTTAACAAAGTGGACGGCTTTGTGTCCGGCATGCGGGGTGCCTTAATGTCTACTACAGGTCACGAGTGCCAGCGCTAAACCCCGGTTTGCTGGCCGGCAACCCTCCATTCGCGGTGGGGTGCCCCGGGTGACGACCAGGCCGGTCCGGAACGGATACGGCAAGCGCGGATCCCCCCGCAAGGGGGTCCCTCTTGAGTGAGGTCCCATGAGCACTGTTACGTTCGAATCCACCGCCCTTCCCACTGCCACGCAGGAAGCCGCGGCCGCCAGGCCCCTTGCCGCCGTGACTGGCGCCGAACTGCAGGCGCCCCTGATCCAGGGCGGCCACGTCCGCTACGCCAACCTCGACTACGGAGCTTCCGCGCCGGCGCTGACCATCGTGTCCGCGTACCTGAACGAGGTCCTGCCGTACTACGCGAGCGTGCACCGCGGAGCCGGATTCGCGTCCCAAATCAGCACGTCCGTCTATGAAAACTCCCGCGAGATCGTGCGCGACTTCGTGGGCGGGCGCCCCGATGACTCCGTCATCTTCACCCGTAACACCACCGACTCCCTCAACCTGCTGGCCGGCTGCCTTCCGCAGATCGACGGTACGCCAACCGGCGAAGTCCTGTACCTGGACATCGAACACCACGCCAACCTGCTGCCGTGGCAGGGCGTGCCGCACCGCAGCGTCGTAGCCGCTTCCACGCTTGCTGCGACCCTCGCCAACCTGCGCCACGAACTGGCCCAAGGCGGAGTCTCACTGCTCGCGGTCACCGGCGCCTCCAACGTGACAGGTGAAATCCTGCCCATCGCGGAACTGGCCTCCCTTGCCCACGAATTCGGTGCCCGCATCGTGGTGGACGCTGCCCAACTCGCCCCGCACCGCCGGATCAACATCGCCGAAGCGGACGTCGACTACGTGGTCTTCTCCGGCCACAAGCTGTATGCACCCTTCGGTGCCGGCGTAGTGGTAGGCCGCCCCGATTGGCTCGACGCCGGAACGCCGCACCTTGCCGGCGGTGGCGCAGTCCGTGAAGCCCGCCTCGACTCCGTCAGCTGGGCGACAGGTCCGGCCCGCCATGAAGGCGGATCCCCCAACGTCCTTGGCGCCGCCACCCTGGCCCGCGCCACGCAGGTCCTGGCCGGCCTTGACCAGCAGGCCTGGCACGACCACGAGGCCGCCATCCGCTCCTACCTTGTGGAGGGCCTGCAGGCCATCGACGGGGTCACCGTCCACCAGATCTTCAGTGATTCCACGGACACCATCGGTGTGGTCAACTTCTCGGTGGAGGGATTCGACGCCGGTCTGGTAGCCGCCTACCTGTCCGCGGAACACGGAGTGGGCCTTCGCGATGGCCGGTTCTGCGCACACCCGCTCCTCAAGCGCCTGGGCCTGCCGTCCGGTTCCCTGCGCGCCAGCTTCGGCGTGGGTTCCCGGCTGGAGGACGCCGCCCGGCTGCTCAAGGGAATCCAGGAACTGAAGGGCACCGGGCTGGGCTGGGACTACGTGGTGGACGAGGGCCGCTGGGTTCCGGCGAACGACCACCGCAGCTATCCCGAATGGGCCCCCAACACGCCCGGTACCGCAGGCGCTGCTCCCTGCACCGTGGACTGACCGCACTTTGCCGTGACCCGGCCAGCCCTGCCTTGCTGTAAATTCGTAGGGTACTTCCGGCGTTCGCGGTAGAGGAGTCTGTACACACCATGCGGTCCCAAGACCCTTCCAAGGGTTCGCATCAACCCAGCGGTCCCAAGCTGCACGCGGTCCGGCGCAAGGAACTGGGGCAAAGCTTCCAGGATGGCGGCGAGCACTACCATGTGGTGCGTCCCGGCTACCCTGCAGACTCCGTGGATTGGCTTCTTCCTGCCGGCGCGAAGTCCGCGGCCGACATCGGCGCGGGCACGGGAAAATTCACCACGCTGCTCGTGGACCGAGGTCTTGAGGTTACCGCCGTCGATCCTTCCACGGACATGCTGGCGCAACTCCGCCTGTCGTGCCCGCAGGTCCATGCGTTGGAGGGCACCGCCGAGGCGAGCGGACTGGCGGACTCAGCTTTCGACGTCGTCAGTGTTGCCCAGGCCTGGCATTGGTGCGATCCCGACAAAGCCAGCACGGAAATCGCCAGGGTGCTCCGTCCGCATGGCGTCCTGGGCCTGATCTGGAACCAATTGGATACTTCCGTCCCCTGGGTGCACCGCCTTTCACGCATCATGCATGCCGGCGACGTACACAAACCGGGTTTCCGGCCGGCCATCGGTCCGGAGTTCACCGGCTTGGAATGCCATGTCACCCATTGGGAGGATGCTGTGTCCCCCGGGGACATCATGGAATTGACCAAGTCGCGCAGCTATTACCTTCGAGCCAACGAGGCTACCCGTGCCAAGGTCATGGGAAACCTGGAGTGGTACCTCTACGAACACCTCGGCCACGCCCCTGGCCAACCCCTGGCCCTGCCGTACGTGACGCAGACGTGGCGGGCCTGCAAGGCCTGAGGCGCCCTCCCACGGTAGGCTTGGAACGTGAAGACCAGTACGCCCTCCTCCTCGATCGAGGACTACGTCAAGGTCATCTACTCCTTCACTGAGTGGCAGGACAAGCCCATCACGTCCTCCCAGCTGGCCCAACGGCTGGGCGTAGCCAATTCCTCGGTGTCCGAAATGGTGCGCAAGCTCAAGGACCAGGGCCTGGTGGACCACCAGCCCTACAGCGCCATCCGCCTGACGCCCGACGGCATGCGACTGGCCTTGGCCATGGTGCGGAGGCACCGGCTCATCGAGACGTACCTTGTGGAGGAACTCGGCTACCGCTGGGACGAGGTCCACGACGAAGCGGAAATGTTGGAACACGCAGTCTCTGACACCTTCATTGAACGCATGTCCGCCAAGCTGGGCCACCCTGTCCGGGACCCGCACGGAGACCCCATTCCCTCATCCGATGGCTCCGTGGAGCTACCGCACGCCTACCGCATGATCGAACTGGACCAGGGACACGCGGGCCGCATCACGCGCATCAGCGACGAAAACCCTGACCTGCTCCGCTATCTGGCCGCCGAAGACATTGCCTTGGACGCCCGCATCGAGATTGTAGGCCGCAAGCCCTTCGGTGGCGCCCTGGTGGTAAGGATCGGCAGCGGTGCCCAGCGGCGCGACTTCGACCTCGCCGATGAAATTACTTCGGCCTTGTGGGTGCAGAGCACCGAGGTGCACGAAGGCTGCGTCCTCGCTGACGTCTGAGCCGGGCACCGCCCCAGGTCAGGACGCCGCCCCCAGCGGCCCGCCGTCGTCGGACGTTTGGTCGGGAACAGCGGCACCTGCCGCATCGCGCACCGGGTTGCGGATTCCGACGGCGGACGCCACCGCCCCCAGGACGAACAGTCCCGCCGTGACCAGCAACGCGTTGTACAGGCCCTCCCGGGTAAAGACCGGGCCCACGATCAAGCCTGCGAAGGCGATGCAGATCAAGCCGGCGATGCGGGCTACTGCGTTGTTGACAGCGGAACCGATCCCCGCCTCTTCAGGTGGAACGGCACCCAGGATGGCAGCGGTGAGCGGGGCCACGAGCGTCGCAAGCCCCAGCCCGAAGACCACTTGGCCGGGGAACACCTGTGTCCAGTAATTGAGTGGCTCCTGGACGGACAAGGACATCAGGAAACCTGTCCCGCACAACAGGGGTCCCGCGGTCATGAACCACCGCGGACCATACTTTCCGGCAAGGCCGCCAAAGTAGGAAGCGGCGAGCATCAGGATCACCGTCCCCGGCAGCAACGCGATTCCCGCCGCCGTAGCACCCATGCCGCCCACCTGTTGCAGGTAGATGCCCAAGACAAAGAAGCCCAGCGAAATGCCTCCGTAGATGGCCAAGGTAGCGAGATTGCCGCAGCCAAAGTTCCGGATGGCGAAGAGCCCCAAGGGAAGCATGGGCTCAGAGGTCCTGCCCTCGTGGAACAGGAAGAACCCCAAAGCCACACCGCCCAGCAGCAACGGAACCCACACGAAGGGGCTGGTCCACCCCAGCCTGCCCTGTTCGATGAACGCGAAGACCGGGCCGCCTAAGCCGATCATGGCCAGCAAGGCGCCCGGGTAGTCGATCCTCTTGCTCTTGTCCCGGGCTGCATCCGATGCCCGCAGCCCAGCCAACATAGGCCAGATGGCGGCGGCCGGAACCACGTTGATAAAGAAGATCACCCGCCAGGACAAAAGGTCTACAGACACTCCACCGATCAACGGTGCCACGATCGCCGCGGCACTCGTCCACCCGGACCACTGGCCGATTGCCTTGGACTGCGCCGGACCGGAAAAAGACGTGACGATCATGGCAAGGGAGCTGGGCACCAGCAGTGCCCCGGCAATGCCCTGCAACGCCCGGGAGACCACCAACACCTCGCCGTTCCAGGCAAGTCCACACATCACGGAGGTCAGTGCAAAACCAGCCAGGCTCCACTGCAGGATCCGGGCGCGGCCAAAATGGTCGGACAGGGAACCGGCAACCAGGATGAGGGCACCGAGGGTGAGGAGGTACGCATCCACCACCCACTGCTGGATCACCAAGCCGCCGCCCAGTTCACGCCCGATGGCCGGCAAAGCGAGATTGACCACGAAACCGTCAAGGATGGCGATGAAGGAAGCCACAATAGCCACCAGCAGCACCTTCTTCTGCAGGGGGGTGCTCGGCTGTATGGCCTCCGGTTCAGTCATGAGCACAGCCTACGCTTGCCGTATCGTTGAGTGGTGATCAGCAGACGTGATGTGGCCGTTGCCCTCGATATCTCCATGGAAATGGCCCAGCGCCACGGCATCCCGTCGCGCTTGCCCGAGGCAGGCCTCCGCGATCTCCAGGACAACCCGCCGCCATGGCTGGTGCAGTCCCGTGCCAACCGAACCGGGAAGCGTCCGGTCTGGGTACAGCTCACCTGCGCTGTCTGTGGTTTTTCCGAGGCCGCCCGGCCCAAGAAGTGGTGGCCCGACTTCTCCTTCGTTTACTGCGGGCACCACCGGAACTCCGAGCTTCCGGAACTGTTCCTGGGTGATGTCCGGAGCGAATACGAGGGCATCGGCAGCCGCTTTGTCGGCGTCGTGGACGTCCGCGAGGACCGTTAGCCGAACTCCCCCATCTCGGACGGGATCGCGAGGAGCTGGACCACCCTGCCGTCGCGAAGCACTGTCAACGGGAAGGGCTGGCCGATAGCATCGGCGAAGAGCAGTTTCTGGAGGCTCTCGGCGCTCGATACCGCCCGGCCTTGCGCCTGAAGCACCAGGTCCCCCGGTTCCAGCCCGGACTGCTCGGCCGGAGAGCCTGCCATGACCTCCACTACGCGAAGGCCTTCCTTTTGGCCTGTGCGGACCACTGCACTGGCGTCGAGCGGAATGGGCGTACTGACCAATCCGAGGTAGGCCCGCCGCACCCGCCCGTCCTTTAGCAAGGCGGCGATGATGCGCCGCGTCGTCGCGTTAATGGGTACCGCGAGCCCCAGCCCCAATCCCGCAACCGCGGTGTTGATCCCCACGATCCGACCCCTTGTATCCGCCAAGGCACCTCCGGAATTGCCGGGGTTCAAGGCAGCGTCCGTCTGGATCACATCCTCGATCACCCGCCGGTGTTCTCCCGCACGGACAGGGATGGAACGGCCAAGGCCGCTCACCACGCCCGCAGTCACCGAGCCCGCCAGGCCCAGGGGGTTGCCAACCGCAATCACCAACTGGCCCACCCTCAGGGAGTCCGCGTTGCCCAGCGCCGCTGGCGGCGGCGTTGCCTTCAGCCCACGCACAACGGCCAGGTCGGACAACGGATCAGCTCCCACCAGTTCGACGTCGCTGTGCTTTCCGTTGGCAAACACGGCCCTGCCGGATTGGATCCCGGCCACCACGTGGGCGTTCGTCAGCATGTAGCCATCGTCAGTGAAAACCACGGCCGAGCCACTGCCCATCCGGACACGGCCGGTGCGGCTCTTGCTGGTCATCTCAATGGCGGCAACGTGGGGTGTGACGGTGTCCGCTTCACGGACCACCGTCTCCGAGTAGGCGTCAAGGATCCGGTCATCGTCCTGCTGCTCCTCCGGGAAGAGTTCTTCCGGCTCGGTGCCCATCACATGCCTCCTGCCACCCACCGTGCATATCCACTACAACCAGCAGGAAGGGACTGGTAGTCCATGTTTGGATACGCCGTGGGTGAACGGGGCTGCCCGGCCCGCTGCCTGGGGCATGACAGCAAAAAGCCCCCGGACAATGTCCGAGGGCTTTCGCAGGTGGAGATGGGGGGAATTGAACCCCCGTCCGATGTCGTGTTGTCAGGGCTTCTCCGGGCGCAGTTTGCGTCGGATTTTCTCGGCCCCAGCCATCCTGCAAACAGGTGGCTGATCCGGGCCCAGTCATCTAAAAGTCCCGTTTACCCCAATGACGAAGGCAAACAGCAGTGGCTATCTAAATGACGCCAGGAACCGGGGCGATAGCAACCCCGGGCTGACGGACTGTCTTACTGCTTAGGCAGCGAGAGCGAAGTCAGTGCGCTTAGATTCGGCACTTATTGGTTTGCAGACAGCGTTTACGAGATAATTCTGCATCCTCGGCCCGCTTCACCTGTCGCGACTAACATCGTCGAAACCGATCATCCCCGTATTTTGTTACCAAACCGGCGGCCTTACCAAGCTCCGCCGGATTATCCATCATAACGCATCTACCGGAACGTTCATTCCCTGGACACGCCGTGACCGGTCAGCGCCTGTTGCGCTCCCGGAGTTCCCGCAACGACTCGCGTTTGTCCTGCTGCTCACGCAGCGTCTGGCGCTTGTCGTAATCCTTCTTACCGCGGGCTATGGCGATCTCAACCTTCGCGCGGCCGTCAAGGAAGTACAGTTGCAAAGGCACCACGGTGAATCCGGACTCACGGATTTTGTGCGAGATTTTGTCCAGTTCCTCGCGGTGCAGCAAGAGCTTACGACGGCGGCGGGCGGCGTGGTTGGTCCAACTCCCCTGGTTGTACTCGGGGATGTGGATACCTTCCATCCACAATTCGTCGTTGTAGAACGTACAGAACCCATCCACCATCGAGGCGTGCCCCTCCCGGAGGGACTTCACCTCGGTACCCATCAGGGCAATGCCTGCCTCGTAGGTATCCAGGACATGGTAGTTATGCCGGGCCTTCCGATTGGTGGCCACTACCTTACGGCCACTTTCCTTGGGCACGGTAGAACTCCTTGTTTGATGCGGATTTCCCTTAGTGTACGCCAGGGCCAGCAAGGCCCCGCGCCATGGGGAAACAGTTTCGCTGACGGGGAAAGCCTTTACAGCAGCGTCATGGGGTCCACGGCAACTCCATTGAGCCACGTCTCAAAGTGCGCGTGGCAACCAGTGGAGTTACCCGTGCTTCCCGAGTAGGCAATGAGCTGGCCCTGTGAGACCCGTTGTCCGTTCGCCACCACGATGCTGCTGTTGTGGTAATAGATGGTGGTCAATGAGTTGCCTTGCACCACACCGTGGGACAGCTTGACGCGCCAGCCGCCGCCGTCCGCCGAATTCCACCCGGAGTTGAAGACTTCGCCGGCCGCAGCAGCGTAGACCGGAGTTCCACAAGGCGCTCCAAAGTCGATACCCGTGTGCATGTAGCCGCCGGTGCCGTAGAAGTCGATGGTTCCGGGCGGCGTCGCACGCCATCCGAATCCTGAGGTGATGGGAACGTAACTGGCGAAGGGATGCCGCAGGCCAAAGGACGACGGCGAGCCCACCGGCGGGACGAACGGGGTTTCCGGCGGTGCAGGCTTGCCTTGCGCAGCTGCGGCAGCGGCCGCGGCGGCTGCCGCCTCGGCAGCGAGCCTGCGCTGTTCCGCTTCCCATGCTTCGCGGAGTTTGCGGTCTCGCTCAGCGATCTCCGCCGCGACCGAATCCTGTTCCGACTTCACGCGGGCCAAGTCGGCTTCAATTCCGGGCTTGGCGGCTTGAAGCTGCCCGTTCAGCCGGGTGGTGTCCTCGATGAGTTTATCCACCTCGGCCTTTTTGCTGGCGGCTTCATCGCGGGCCGCCTTCTCCCGGTTCAAGGCCTCGTCCGCTTTCGCCTTGAGGTCCTGGATCTCGGCCTCGACAGCCGCAAGGCGCGCCTGGGAGTTCACGTTGGTGGCGTTCTGCTGCGTCAGCTTGGTCATGGCGGCGTTCTGGCTCCGCATGGCCTGGTCGGCGAGGTCCATGGACTCAGTAAGGCTGCCGGACTCGTTCGAGCCGAACAACAGCGCGATGTTGGTGGGGACGCCGCCGGACTTGTAGGCCTGCGACGCGATCTGGCCGATCAATTTCTTGGTATCGGTGATCTTCTGCTTGTCGCTTTCCAGCTGCTCGGTGATCTTCGCCTTGTTCTGCTGGGCCAGCTCCACCCTTGCCGCCAGGGCTTCAACTTCCTTGACCGCGCTCGCGACCCGGCCCTGTGCCTCCAGCAGCGCCTGCTGGGCACCGGGAAGCCGCCCCTGGTAGACCACCAGGTCAGCAGCTGCCTTGGCGATCTTGGCGTCCACGAACTCGAGGGATGCCTGGACCCGTGCAGCCTCCGCCTCAAGCGCTGCCTGCTGGTCGTCCAGGTTGTCGGCCTGGGCCGCAGGAGCACCTGAAAGGATGCTGGCAGCCAGGCCCACGGCCAGGACTGCGCCGAGAATCCGGGCTTTTCCGCCTGCCAGGTGCCGACGAAGTGAAATCCGGTCCAACGTGGTCATCATGAGTCCTTTGCATTCACCGGCATCGTCTGTGCTGTTCCGTCCGTTGGCCATACTAAACCTTCAAGTAGCGGCGGAGGGTTAACAACGAGGATATCCCGGCCAGGCCACCGCCCAGGGCGATGAGCACGGGAGCGATCACCAGGACCTGGGTGGAAGAGATGAAAGGCGTGTTGAGGAACTGCCTGGAAAGATCACCGTTGAGCCAGAAATGGGCCATGAGCCACAACGTCGCAGAGGCCAGCAACGCACCGACCACGGCGGCAATGACGCCTTCGAGGATAAACGGCAGCTGGATGACCGCCTTCGACGCCCCGACCAACCGCATGATGCCCGTCTCGCGACGACGGCTGAAGGCGGAGAGCCGGATGGTGGTGGTTATCAGGAGCACGGCGCAGAAGATCATCACGGCGGCGATGCCCACGGCCACCACGGAAGCGCCGTTCATCCAGGAGAAGATTCTTTCGAGGACCTGGCGCTGGTCGCTGACCGTTTCCACGCCCGGCTGCGAAGAGAACGTTTCGCTGATGATCTGGTACTTCTCCGGGTTCTTCATGTTGATCCGGAAAGAGGCAGGCAACTGGTCCTCGGATACCGAGTCAACGATCGGCGAATTGGAGAACTGCTCTTTGAAGTGTTTGTAGGCCTCTGCCTGGGATTCGAATTGGAAGTCGTTGATGTACTGCTTGACCGCCGGCGATTCCAGCATGGCCTGAATGTTGGCCTGTTGTTCCTTCGTAGCCGGACCCGATGCGCAGCCCACTGTGGTTGAGCCATCGTTGCACAGGAAGACGGCCACCTGGACTTTGTCGTACCAGTAGCCCTTCATCTGGTTGATTTGCATCTGGAGCATGCCGGCAGCACCCACGAACGTCAGCGACACGAACGTCACCAGCACCACGGAGATCACCATGGACAGGTTTCGGCGCAGGCCGCTGCCGATTTCCCCCAGGATAAACAGGAACCTCACAGCTGGGCCCCCTGGGCGCGGGTGATTTCCTCGTCGCTGGCATCGCGCAGGCGTCGCGATTCACCCAGCACGGGAATCATCGAGGTATACAGCGCCTTGGCTTCGTCCCGGATCACTTTGCCGTCCTTGAGTTCCACAACGCGGCGACGCATCTCATTAACGATGTCGTCGTCGTGGGTTGCCATGACCACAGTGGTCCCATTCTGGTTGATCTTGTCCAGGACACCCATGATGCCCATGGAAGTGATCGGGTCCAGGTTTCCGGTCGGTTCGTCCGCCAGGAGGATTCCCGGACGGTTCACCACTGCCCGGGCGATCGCCACACGCTGCTGCTCACCGCCGGACAGTTCATGTGGCATCCGTCGTTCCTTGCCTTCCAAGCCCACCGTCTTCAGGACCTCGGGAACGGTTTCCCTGATGATGGACCGGCTTTTGCCGATCACCTGCATGGCGAACGCCACGTTGGCGAAGACATTCTTCTGGGGCAGCAAGCGGAAGTCCTGGAAAACCACACCAATGCCGCGCCGCAGTTTCGGCACCCGCCAACTGGAAATGTTGGCCACGTTCTGGCCGGCCACATAGACGGAACCCGAGGAGGCCTTGTCCTCTTTAAGGATCAGGCGAAGGAAAGTGGATTTGCCGGATCCCGACGCCCCCACCAGGAAGGTGAATTCGCCGCGGTTTATCTCAAGGCTCACAGAGTCGAGCGCCGGTCGGGCATTCTGCTCATAGACCTTGGTGACATTCTCAAATCTGATCATGGCCCTTTTGACCCCGCCGGACATGACTGATTGGCCCAGTCCAACAGCCGGAGCGCGGGCTTTCGGTGGGGGAAGTGAGAGCACCGGCCTTCCGACTATACGCACGACCCCACGGTGATTTCGGGGCTTTCGGGGGCGTGTCGCCAAAACGGGGCCAACCCCGGAACCTGTGCTTAGTCGGCGGCGTTGCGGTTGCTGGTCCGCCAGCGGATCCCGGCGTCGATGAAGTCGTCGATATCCCCGTCGAGCACTGCGGAGGTGTTGCCTACTTCGTGCTCAGTTCGCAAATCCTTAACCATCTGGTAGGGATTGAGCACGTACGAACGCATCTGGTCGCCCCATGATGCCTTGACGTCTCCCGCCAGCGCCTTCTTTTCTGCATCTTCCTGCTCCTTCTTCAGCAACAGGAGCCGGGACTGAAGGACGCGGAGCGCGGCTGCCCGGTTCTGCAGCTGCGACTTTTCGTTCTGCATGGACACCACGATCCCCGTGGGAATGTGCGTCAGCCGGACGGCGGAGTCCGTGGTGTTAACGGATTGCCCGCCCGGCCCCGAGGACCTGAAGACATCCACACGGATCTCGTTGTCCGGGATCTCAATGGAGTCGGTCTGCTCGATCAACGGAATGACTTCCACCGCCGCGAACGACGTCTGGCGCCGGCCTTGGTTATCGAACGGGCTGATCCTGACCAGGCGGTGTGTTCCTGCCTCCACGCTGAGCGTCCCGAAGGCATAAGGTGCCTTCACTTCAAAGGTGGCGGACTTCAGCCCGGCCTCTTCGGCATAGGACGTATCCATCACCGTGGTGGGATAGCCGTGGCGTTCGGCCCACCGAAGGTACATGCGGAGGAGCATCTCCGCGAAGTCTGCGGCATCGACGCCACCCGCGCCGGCCCGGATGGTCACCACGGCTTCGCGTTCGTCATACTCACCGGAGAGCAGGGTGACCACTTCGAGGTCCGCCAAGGCCTTGCCGATCGAGGCCAGTTCCTTTGCGGCTTCCGCCAAGGAGGCTTCGTCGCCTTCGTCCTGGCCGAGTTCAACCAGCACCTCCACGTCATCAATCCGTGCAGAGAGCCTGGTGAGGCGTTCAAGTTCCGACTGCCGGTGCGACAACCGGGACGTGACCACCTGCGCGGAAGCGGGGTCGTCCCACAGGTCCGGTGCTCCGGCCTGTTCGCTCAGCTCGGCGATCTCGGCCTTCAAGGCATCGACATCACTGACGTTCTCGATGGAACTGTAGGTAGCGCGAAGCGCACGGATTTCTGCGGGAAAGTCGATCTCAGCCATGATCTTTCCAGCGTACGCTATCGGCGCCGCTCACCCGGCTGGGCGCCGCTATTGCGTCAGCCGGGACCTCGACGTGGACCGCGCCTCAACGCGTATTCCCTCCGGCAGAAGGAAACTGACCACCGGAGGATGCGCGACGGCGGTGAGAACCACCACCGCGGTACCGCCGGCAAAGCTGCCGGTTCCCGGCGCAACGGACAGCCGATCATGGCTGGCATAGGCGTCGATGTCGATCAGGTACGCCCCTGCCGCGGCCACCACTCGTTCGTCCACCAGGAATGCACCCGGCACCTCCCGGGCGCCGATGTCTTCGGGCCTGAACGTGTCCGCCGCGGCGAGCGCGGCACCATCGGCCATCGAGAGCAGCCGTTGATGTTCCACGTAAACGGCGGAAACGGCCATGACAACGCTCGCAAGGAGCAACGCCAGCAGGATGAATCCGATCGTCAGGACCGTGATCTGCCCTGCTTCGCGTTCTTTGCCGAAAGAGAGGCTTCTGCAGGCAGGCGCTGCCTCGTTCAAAGCCAGTACCGAGCTCAACGGAAACGCCCGACTTTTTGGGTTGCTGAAGCATGAAGGCGGGCGGCATCCAGGTGTAAGGCATCCCCAAAAGGCGCCATGGGCAACGGAACAGTGACCTGGATGGAGACCGTAACAGCGGCACCCGCGGACAGGCAGTCGTGACGATCGCATGAGACATCCAAGGCAACGGCGTCCGGCAGGAAGCCGTAGTCCTTCGCCGCAACCAGGGCGGCTTGCTCGGCTGCAGCCCGGGCCGCGCCGGGTTCGGCCTGTTGCACGTAGGCTTTCGCGGCCTGGTCGGCCGCTCCAACCACGGCAAACATTCCCCCTTGGATCTGGCCGATGGTCACGACGAAGTAGATGAGCGGAACCATGAGCAACAGGCCAAGAAGTATGAATTCCACGGAGGCGTTTCCCCGTTCGGCCTCAAGGCACCACGGCATGCCCGACCACTTTCAACGAGCCTCCGGCGCCCAGGAGTCCAACCACGGGCAGCGGCGCAGTGACCCTCACTTCCAGGGTTCGGATGCCCCCTGCTTCGACCACTGCCGTCGTGATGTCCTCCGCGAACCGTTCGTTGAGGACACCGGTGATCAGTTCGGTGGTCCTCTCCTCGGCGTCGGCCGCCGTACGGTCTGCCATGGCCCCGTAGCGGGCGCCGGAAGCAGCAGCGTCAATGAGCGTGTTGCGAACGTGGAGGACCAGCATCAGTTGGACCACGGCAACGAACAGGGCCGTCATCACCGAACCCACCAGGACGAAGTCCACCACGGCAGCCCCGCGCTCGCCCGCCGCGGTCTGGTCGGCGGGTCCCCGCGTGACCTCCCTTCTGTGGACTCCCGTTCCGGCTTTCGCGCAGCTTTCCGGCACTAGTTGCCCACCTTGGACATCGCCTGGTTGAAGAGGTTTTCCAAGGCAGGCGATGCGATGGCAAGGAGACCCGCCACGAGGATCGCGGACATCAAGGTGATCATTACCCACCCGGGCACGTCGCCCCGCTCGGTTTCGTCGTCCATAGGGGTGGCCCGCAGCACAAGTGCCATGGCCCAGGCGGAGAGCTTCCGCGTGCCGGAGGTTCCTGCGGCGCGGGTGGAAAAGTGGCTGGTCAAGGGATCCCCGATTCTTCATGGTTGTGAGTGAAATGAAAACTGTCGTGTCCGCTGTTTGTGGGCAGCGCTCCCTAGAAACTCAAGTCCAAAGCCGTGACTGCCGGGAAGGCAGCAAAGATGACTGTCAGGGGCAGAATGCCGAAGACAAGAGGGACCATCATTCCGATTTCCTTGCGGCCCGCCGATTCCATGAGCTCGCGTTTTGCGGCGTCCCGGACATCAGCTGCCTGCGCCCTCAGCACGTCTGCCAAGGGCGTACCGCGCTCTACCGCCACCACCAAACCATCCACGAACCTGACCAGCGGAGGAAGGTCCGTCCGGGCAGAAAGCGCCTGGAGCGCCTCAGCCAGTGGTTTGCCCGCTCGGGTATCGGCCAGGACGGCGGCAAACTCCTCCGCCAGGGCGCCTCGTGAGGTGCGGCAGATCCTGTCCAACGCCCCTGCGGCGCTCTCCCCTGCGGCCACCGCGAGCGCCATGAGTTCTGCAAGGCCGGGAAACTGGGACAACAGTGCTGCATCGCGCCGTTTGATGGCCTGGCCCAACACGTGGTCCCGGAGCAAGTAGCCGCCCAGGGCGGCTCCCCAGATCAAAGCGACGCCACCCACCGGATTGAATCGGCCTGCGGCAGCGTTCACAGCAACACCGATCAGGGCAACTATGAACCCCGCGGCCGCCCACACCAGCTGTTCGGCCCTGAAATCCAGAACGGACTTTGCGGAACCAGCCCGCGCCAACCGCTTGGCCAAGGCAGCCCCACCCGGGTTGAAACGGCTGACGAAAGCCAATCCATCGCCGATCACGGGGCGAAGAATCCGCTCCAGCGCACCAAAGGGGGTACCAGCGGTGGCCGTGGCCCGAAGTAATCTCGATTCGAGGTTGAGCGTCCTAAGCTGCGGTTCCACCCTGTCCGAAAACGTCATAGGGCGCATGAATGGCAGTCGGGCAACCACCAACCATGCTCCTGTTCCCAACAGCAGGCCCAGGAGGACAGCGGTGGTTGTGGAACCGTTCATCCGAGCACCCGTTCGTCCTCGGGAAGGGCACCAATACGCAGCATGGCGGTATAGCAGACTGCGGAAACAACAAGGCCGCCCAGGAGGACCATGGCCCCGGTCGCCGTGTTGTACGCGAGCATGGCTTCAGGCCTTCCGGCCATGACCACCAGGACTATCCATGGCGCAGCCACCGCAAGCCTTGCTCCGTTGACGGTCCAGGACTGCCGCGCTTCCAATTCATTGCGGGTCCGGGCACTTTCCCTGAGGAAGTCGGCCAGGGTTCCCAGCATGCGGCCAAGGTCGGATCCGCCAACCTCGCGTGTCATCCGCAGGGCTTCCATGATGCGGTCAGCAACGGGATCCGCCAGTCTCGCTTTCACAGTGGTCAAGGCAGCATCGAACCGGCCACCGGATCTGTAGTCGGAGCCGAAGTCCGTGAAGACGTGGCGCAGTTCTTCCGGGCCCTTGGTGCCAAGCTGGATCAAGGCATCAGGAAGGGAAAGTCCTGCGCGGATAGCCGAACGAAGGTGGTCCACAACATCCGGCCACAACTGCCGCAGCACAGCGCGTCGTCTCCGCGCCCGCCTGCGGACAACAGCCAGGGGCAGCCATGCACCAAAGACACTGAAGCAGGCGGACACGGGCAGCGATCCCGTGACCAGGAAGAAGACCAGGAACGCCGCCAGGCCGACGCCCGCGCAACAAAACAGCAGGCCAGCACTGGAAACCTTTTCGATTCCCGCGGAGAGCAGCAGGAGTTCCAGCTTCCGCGGAACGTGGTTTCGACGCGCCTGCGTGTCGGGCTTCTCCCAGGCAGACCACCACACCAGGAACATCCCTACGCCACCCACAGCACCCAGCAAGGGAGCCATCAGTTCAATTCCAGCAGGGCCGCGACGTCGAATCCCGAGCGCGCGAACTTGTCGATGGCGGGCAACGAGGTGCCGTTGGGCACCAACCGGCCCTCGGCCATCTGGAACACCGGCGACGATTCGATCACGCCGTTCTCCACCCGGCGGCCAAGGGCCAGGATTTCAGTTACCTGCCTGCGGCCGGTGGAATGCCGGCTGCAATGCACTACGAGGTCAAGGCACGAAGCGACGGTGGGCACAACAAAGGCATTGGAGATGTTTGCTCCCGCAAGGAGTGGCAGGGTACAGATCTTGGTCACGGCATCATGGGCGGAGTTCGCGTGCACAGTGCACATGCCAGGGAGTCCCGAGTTCAAGGCAATGAGCATGTCCAGGCTTTCGGCTTCCCGGACTTCCCCCACCACCAGCCGGTCCGGCCGCATGCGCAAGGCCTCCTTGACCAGCCGCCTCATGGGTATTTCACCCTCCCCTTCGAGGTTAGGCTGCCGGCACTGCAGCCCCACTACATCCCTCAGCGGCAACTGCAGCTCGAAGATCTCTTCCACAGTGATGACCCGTTCCCGGGAACCGATGGCCGCAGCCAAGCAGTTCAAGAGCGTCGTCTTTCCTGCTTGGGTTGCCCCGGAGACAAGGATGTTCAGCCCGCTGGCCACCGCTGCGGAAAGGAACCTCGCCGATTGTGGCGTCAGGCTTCCCATATCCACCAAATGGTCCAACTTGCTGGCCCGTGCAATGAACTTCCGGATATTGACGGCCCAATGCTCTCGTGTGACATCCGGAATGGCCACGTGCAGGCGGGACCCGTCGGGCAGGGAGGCGTCGACAAAGGGGGTGGACAAATCCAGCCTGCGCCCGGAGCTCTTGAGCATGCGCTCCACCAGATCGCTGATCTGTTGACCGTTCAAGGTGATGGCTGTCAGTTCGGACTCACCGTTGCGGGCCACGAAGATCTGGCTGGGTGCATTAATCCAGATTTCCTCGATGCCGGGATCGTCAAGCAATGGCTGTAAGGGGCCGAATCCAGCGACGGCGTCGAAAACGTGCCGCCGGGCCTCTTCCAATGGGCCAAGCGGAGGCAACGATCCCAGGAGGGACCTGTCGTCGTAGTCGCGAACTGCCGCATCGACCAGTTGCCGAATATCCGACCCCTTGTCCAAAGGATCCAGACCGCTTCGCCTGATGAGCTCACGGACCTCTCCCTCGACGATCCGCAGTGCTTCCATCAGTCCCCCAATAGCCCAATAACCTGTAAACGAGAGGCGCATCTCGAGTTACTTACGCTAGGCGAGCACGACCGCCCTTCCAAGCAGCCCGGTGGAAGCTGTGGATAAGTCCGCATCATTTACCCCTTTGGCAGCTCCAGCACCACTAGTCACTCCAGTTTCGAAGGTGTTAGGGTAATGCCCGTTAGGAGCTGGCCTTTGGTCTCATGCGCAGGCGCCCGCCCCGGAGCTTGTCCGCAAGCCATCACCATGCGCCGCTGAGCCGCGGCACAGGGCCGGAAATGTGGATATGACAAGCAACCCAGTACGGTCGATCCGTCGCATTCCCCTGGCCAAAGCGGGGTTTGCCCTTTCACTTGCCCTCGCGGCCGGTACCTTCCTGGTGACGCCGGCCTGGGCTGACGACTCCGGCCCGCGCCCGGTTCCGCCATCGGTGAGCGGGCAACCGACAGTTCCGAAGGCGGAGTATCCTCCCATCGGCTCGTCGCCGAGCGTGGACGCCCCGCAGTCCGCGAAGACGCCGGCGGGTAACTCGCCGGCCGCGAATACCGCCGTCGAACCTTCAACGGCCGGGAGCCCGGCAGCTGTGCCACCTTCTTCCGATACCGCGCCCACTCCCTTGGCCGAGCGCGCGAAGCCTGGCGCAGCCCCGGATGCGGAGGCCCTGAAGGCCGCCATGAGGGCGGCCATTCCGGCCGGCGGTGCCGAAATGGGCCAACGGTCGCCACGTGTTGCTTCTTCGAAGCAGCAAGCCGGAACCGCAGGCCCCGCTGGAGCGCGCGGCGTTGGCAGCGTGGTGCCCATGGCTCCCGATCCCGGCCACTGGCAGCCGACAGTGGGCGTCCAGGGGCAGGACGTCAGCGCCCACCAAGGCAACGTGGACTGGCAAAGCCAGTGGAACCAAGGTTCCCGTTGGGCGTACGTCAAGGCCTCGGAGGGCAATTACTACGTCAACGAAAACTACGCGCAGCAGTACAACGGCTCCCGCAACGTGGGCATGGTCCGCGGCGCCTACCATTTTGCAATCCCCAATTGGTCTTCCGGCGCGGACCAGGCACGCTATTTCGTTGCCAACGGTGGTGGATGGACAGCTGACGGCTACACGCTGCCCCCTGTGCTGGACATCGAATACAACCCCTACGCCGGCCGAACCATCAACGGCTTCTACTTCGGCAACACGTGCTACGACATGTCCAAGGCCCAGCTGGGTCAATGGGCCGCAGACTTCGGCAACACGGTCAAGGCCCTGACAGGACGCTTCCCCGTCATCTACAGCACCACCGACTGGTGGAATACCTGCGTCGGGAACACGACCTTCGGCAGCTACCCCCTATGGATCGCCTCCTACTGGTCCAACCCCACCAACTCCCCCGGCACCATGCCGGCAAGCTGGGGCAACTACACCATGTGGCAGTACAGCAGCACGGGCCCCTTCCAGGGCGACTCGAACATCTTCAACGGCAGCTATGACCAGCTGCGGACCTTCGCCCGCGGCGTTTCCTACCCCTCAAATCCATCCATCAAGTCCGGCGCCGACATCCTCACCACCAGCGCGGCGGGCAGGCTCGACAATTTCCCGGCAGATGGCAGCGGCAGGATCACCGGCCCGGTCACCATAGGTTCGGGCTGGTCCGGAGCGAAGGCGGCCTACGTGGTCGACTGGAACCAGGACGGCGTCCAGGACATCCTTTCGCAATGGTCCGACGGCACGTTGAAAGTGTTCAGGGGCGCTCCCGGCGGGGGTTTCTACGCCCCCATCCAAGTGGGTTCCGGCTGGCAGGAAATGTCCCTCACCGTCGGCTGGTGGAACTCGAAGGATCCGTATCCCGGCGTGATCGGGCAGGACTACCTTGGCAACCTTTACCGGTATCCGAATTCCGGCGGCGGGGCCCTGGGCAGCGGTGTCAGGATCGGCACCGGGTTCAGCGGGCACCAGCTGAACCAGATCGACTTCGACGGCGACGGCAACCAGGACCTGGTCACACGAACCGCAGACGGGACGTTGCGCCTCTACAGGTCCAATGGTGTGGGCAGCTTCATCAACGAGCCCGCGAGGACCATCGGTACCGGATGGTCCGGCATGAGCGCGGTCAGCTCCGCCATCAACTTCAGCGGCGCAGCTTCCCAGGGCCTCCATGCACGGGCAGCCAACGGCGACCTCTACTACTATCCGGCCATGTCCGGTTCCTGGGGCAACCGCAGCCTTATTGGCCTCGGATGGAACGACGCCAGCCTCATCAGCGGGGCACCCCTGGATGTGGAGACCACGCTGGGCATCGATGAAGAGGACATCCTGGCCGTCCGCCCGGACGCCAACCTTTACCGCTACCCCGGAACGGGAACAACTGCACTGCTGCCCCAGGACCTCCTGGGAACCGGGTGGGCCGGGCTGCAAGCAGGCTTCGTCACCGACTGGAACGGCGACGGCGCGCTGGACATTGTGGCCCAGTGGTCCGACGGACGCCTCAACGTCTACCCGGGCAGGAACGGCAGCGGTTTTGGCGCCCCCATCTCCCTTGGAAGCAACTGGAAGAACTGGACATTGACGGTCGGCACATGGAAAAAGGCCGATGCGAATCCGGCCATCGTGGGCTATGACGCCACCGGCCGCCTTTACTACTTCGCCAACCCCAGTGGCAAGACGGTTTCCACCGGAGTCTCCATCGGCGTCGGTTGGTCCGGACTGGACATCGCCCAAATGGACTTCGACAAGGATTCGAACGCCGACCTCGTGGCCAAGACCACCACGGGTGACCTCAGACTGTACCGAAGTAACGGAACCGGCAATTTCATCGCCGAAACCCCGCGCGTGGTGGGCACAGGCTGGGATATCATTTCCAGTTTCGGTGCGATACGCAGTTTTGCCGGGGCAGGGTCCACCGGGATCATGGGCCGCACCACTGGTGGCGAGCTCCGCTATTACCCGGTTGGTTCCAACAGCACCTGGGGTACCCCGTCAAGGGTCGGAACCGGATGGAACGGCCTGACGATCCTCACCCCCGCGGCCAGGTAACCACCCGGCGGCACGTCATGAAGGGCCCGTCCACGGTAATTCTCCGCGTGGACGGGCCCTCGTGCGTTTGTCCTACAAGACGGTGGCCGCACGCGATATTAATCCGGCCTCAACCGGCCTAATTTCCTCCATCACATGTTCTAATGAAGGTGGTCTCACGTATTGGCTGTTCAGCGCATTCGGGAAACGGACTTTGTTTGGGGGCAAACGAAGAACATCCCGCAGCGCGCAATCAAGGAGTGATCTTTTATGGCGTTTAGAGTTGGAACTGCCATCGCTGACATTACGCCGTCCCTGAGCACCAATCCGTATATGGCGGGATATGGGACTACCGATGGCGGGCGCGAAGCCACCAGCAGTTCCCCGTTCGAGCCCCTCTACGCCCGGGCCATCCTCATCTGGGAAGACGCCAGTCCCCACATCATCATCAGCCTGGATGTACTGGCCTTGCCGCGGGCCATGCACCAACGCATCAGGGACCGGATCCTTGATCTCGCGGACTGGTCCACCAGTGACGTCCTCATCCAGGCCACGCACACCCACAACGGCCCTGCCTTGATCGACACGTTGCATCCCTTCATGGCCTATGGGCTCGCGGACCTGGGCTTGGTCCGGTCCTACAGCGCGGACCTTGAGGACACCATCGTGAATCTCGCCCAGGAAGCCCTGGACGCTGACGAGACAGCCGTGACCTTCGACTACAAGGTCTCCACCCAGAATTTCTCGGCCAACCGCGTGGGCCTGCCGTATACCGAGACGGCAGTGCCGATCCTGGTAGCCAGGCGGGGTAACGGCACCCCGGCAGCCGTGATCTTCAGCTATGGCTGCCACCCCATCAGCGCGGGGTTGCGGACGCTTTTCGACGGGGACTTCGCCGCCGGCGCCTGCAACTATATCGAGAACCGCAATCCGAATTGCTTCGCGATGTTCATCCAGGGACCCGCCGGCGACCAGGATCCCGGCGGCGTCCGCAGTTGGGAACTGCGGGACCAGCATGGCGATGCACTGGGAGCCACGGTCAACAACAATATGCAGTCCGCAGGCCGCGCCTTGGCCGGCCCCATGGTCACCAGGTACCAAGAGGTCCAATTGCCACTGGACATCACTCCAACGGCGGCAAACCTCGCAGCCGTGCGGGCAGCCTACGTCTCACGCCTTCCGAACCCGAACGGGCAGCCGCAGTGGTACCAACGGCATGCACAGGTGATGATCGGGCGGATCGACAGCAACAGCTACGCCACATCCGTGCCGTCCCCCTTCCAGGTCTGGAAGTTCAACGGCAGTCCCCAATTGAAGATCGCCATGATCGGTGGCGAACTTGTGAGCGGCTATGCCGCCTACTTCCGCAACAGGAACGGAGGGACCAACGGAATCATTGTTGGTGGATATGCCAACGAGTCCTGCTGCTACATTCCCAGCAATGAATTCTTTCCGCCATCAATGCCCCTGGGCAGCTACGAGGGTGGCTGGGAGCCGGATTATCCGGGAATTGCTGGCGGCTCCATGACCGTCTATGGCCACATTGCCCATTTCAAGGCCGGCGCAAATGGCGTGGAAACCACGCTGATCAATGCGATGAATTCACTGCTCGCCTAGAATTCAGGCAGCGGCAATGGCGCGGACCCGAAAAGGGTCCGCGCCATTTGTTTGTGCACCAGGAATAATTGCTAGGAAACCACGGCAGTCTTCAGCCATCTCGTAAAAATGGCCGCCTGAGGCGCCAAGGGCGCCAGCGTCAGGGACCCTTTCACCACGGGAACGCCGTAGGCCGCAAGAGAGGCGGCCAGGTTCCGCGGATCGGTCCGGGTAGAGGCACGGATGATCCGGAGGCAGAGCTCGGAGGCCTGTCCACCCGGGGCTCCGGCAGCCACCGCGGCATTGACGGCAGCGGTCTCTTCGGATGTCAGCACGTGCGGACCCGAACCAACATAGGCCACTTGGCAGTCCGTGATGTGCATGTAGCGGGTGGAAGCCCACACCTCTTCCAGGCTTGAGAACTTGCCAATGAGGCTGCCGTCTGCGGCCAGGCACGTGAATTGGTACCTCACCAACGGCTCGGGCTTTTCCCTGGCCACATGGTCGTCTTTCGCGACGGCCGGCGCCACGTCAAGGGCGGAGGTTTGGGAAGTTTCTACTTTGGTTCCTGAGCAACCGGCCAGGGCAATTGTTGCCACACCAAGCTGAAGAACACTGCGCCTGCGCATGTCCACCGAGGGATCCCCACTTCATTCGGATGCTCCCCAGCTCCGCATGCATTGGTTATTCGCCCCACGCCGTTTCCGGCTGCGTCTTAGTACATCTTCCCCCAAATTCCGCATTTGTCACTAGTAAAGTTTTGGCCGGCTGCCAAGTCCACGGTCTTGGAGGCCTCGGGAAGGCCGCCGCTGGCTACGACGCTTCCGCCTGGCGCGGCGACCGACCAGGCGCATCCGTCGGTCGAGGTTCCTTGCTTGACCAGTTGGTAGCGGCCCGGTTCCATCTGTTCCCCGACTGCATGGGTACCATCGCCGACGCGTGTCCCGTTGGCCCAGCCGGCGAGGATCTTCCCCTGGGGGGCGTCGGGACAGTACTGGGCCGCAGCAAGGAGCGTTGCCCTGGCAGTTCCCGCAAACCCGTCCGGCCCCGCCTCGTCGCTGATCCTGGTGCACAGCCGGAGGATGTCCAGCATCACGGCCAATCCCCCATCCCCAGCGTCCTGCTGGCCGGCGGCGGAAACCGCTTCGGCTTCACGGGGTGTCGGTTCGAACGGCTGCTGGCCTTCGTAGCCGACTTCGCAGGAACCCATGCGGGTGTAGTTGGTTGCGGCCCACACCTCGGCAAGGCTGGACAGTTGCACCTCCGGCGATGCGTCCAGGCTGGTGCAACGGAAGGAGTAGCGGCCGGGTTCGTCGTCACCGGGGCCGATGTCACCTTGGCCGGGTGGGTCACTCAACGGAACGGACGACGGCGACGGGCTGGGTGCCGCGGTCACGGTGCCGCCCGTGGAAGCCGACGGGCTGGAACTGGCAGAGGGCTGTGGCGCAGGGGCGGTGCATCCGCCCACGAGCATCACCAGGAACACTGCCAAAGGGATCATTCTGCGCATTGCTACCTCCACCTCAATCGTCGGTGGCACGTAAACGGCGGTCAAGACAGGGCGCTGTCAAAACCGGGGACGGGCCAGGTTCCGGACGGTGCCGAAAAAATCCACTAGTGACAAATGTGAAAATTGGGGGAAGATGTACTAAGACGCAGCCGGAAACGGCGTGGGGCGAATAACCAATGCATGCGGAGCTGGGGAGCATCCGAATGAAGTGGGGATCCCTCGGTGGACACGCGCAATCGCAGTGTTCTTCAGCTTGGTTTGGCATGCCTTGCCCTCTCCGGTCGCTCAAGAACCTCTCATGAAACCTCCCGCCATACTGCCTTGGGGACCAAGGGCGAACGGCTCCGGCGTCGGAAAGCCACCGCCGTCGTTGCAGCAGCAAGCCTTGCCACGGCGGCACTGACGGGAATGCTGGCAGCTGGACCCGCCGCAGCTGACCAGGCCCGCCAAACCGTGGCCGTTGGCCTGACCAAGGCTGCCGGCGCAGTCGTCGACCCGAAGGGCCGGATCTGGGTATCCGATTCCAGGGCCGGCTTCTGCCGTGTCACCGAGACGGCCGGTGCAACCAATGGCGGCCTCGAAACCAGCACGTGCCTCGGCGGAACCCTCACCGGCCATAAGACTGGGCCCGCCCTCGCCGGCACCCCGGCAATCATCGATCCAACGCCGGGCAACCCGGGCAGTGGTGACGAAATCGCGTTCATTCCGGATGCCGCCGTCGGAAGTTCCGAGGTATACCGTGCCGTGTGGAACGCAGGGAGCAGCGTCTTCAACTACAAGA
Organism: Paenarthrobacter sp. NPDC090520; assembly: GCF_044769205.1. NCBI lineage: Bacteria > Bacillati > Actinomycetota > Actinomycetes > Micrococcales > Micrococcaceae > Paenarthrobacter > Paenarthrobacter sp. NPDC090520. Next base: position 291,336 of record NZ_JBIVXM010000001.1, on the reverse strand, counting down.
GCCAGCTGACCATTTTCGATGGTGACCTCCGGCCGAACGCTGCCAGCGACGGTCCTGACGGCAACATCTACTTGTCCTTTGCCAATGCCAGGTCCATCGTCAAGATCGTCGATCCAACGGCACTCCACCCCAGCATCGAGTCCATTGCCTCTGTCAATTCCAGCTCGCTGGGGATCGCGGCAACCCACCGCAACAGCGGCGGCAACGTCGTAGTGTATGTCGCGGAAACATCGGGCCTGACAGTCTTCACTGCACCGGACGATGGCGTCTTGACCAACTACGTACCAACAGCCTTGTACAACGTCGGCAAGCCGACGGCCATCTACTACGATTGGCAGACGCCCCTGGTGCTCTACACCGGGACCGGCGGAGGCACCGGTATTTCCGATGCCGGCAAGGACACCATTTCCCGGATCGACCTGAGCAACGACTCTGTGGACAACCAGTGGGCGCTTGGCTTCAGCAAGGTCGGCGGCATCACCATGCGGGACGGCAAGGTCCTGGTCATGGACGATCCCGGCCAACTGGACCCGGCCAAGCCGAGCGGACAGGGCAGGCTGCAGAGCCTCGGCGGCATCGTGCCGTCCATCGTCAGCGGCCCGACGGCGGCAAACGGCACCCAGGCGGCCAACCCCGCCTTCACCAACGACTCCACGCCCACCTTCACTGTGGCCTCGACGCCTCCGGGCGGCGCCCTCGACTGCAGCCTGCAGCTGAGCACGGCCGCACCGGTCTGGAACGGCTGCACCAGCGGAAGCTTTACGCCCGCCACCGCCTTGGCGGCCGGCGCCTACACCTTCTCCGTCAGGGCGGCACCATCCGGCGTTCCGGTTTCCCGTTCCTTCACCATCGACCTGACGGCTCCGAAGGCGCCGGTCATCACCGCACCGGCTGACGGGTCAACGATCAACGGCTCTCCGGTTCTGGGGGTCACGTCGGATCCGGACTCAGCACTTTCCTGCTCCATTGATTCCACTACCGCGTTTACGGCCTGCGCCAATGCGCAGACACTGAACCTTGCCACGGCAGGCCAGCATGTGATCCGGGTCAGGGCCACAGACATGGCCGGAAACGTCAGCCCCGTCGCCTCGGTGACAGTGACGGCAGACCTGACCGCTCCCCAGGTGAGCATCACCTCACCGGCGCAGGGAGCAACGGTGGGCGCCTCGCCGTCGTTCGTCTTCACGTCGACGTCAAGCGACATCGCAGGCTACCGCTGCAAGCTCGGCAACAATGCCTTCACTGAATGTACGTCGCCCAAGGCGTACACCAACCTGCCCAACGGAACGGCAACGTTCACGGTCGAGGCCAGGGACGCAGCAGGAAATACGTCCACAGCCACCCGAACGGTAACGGTGTCCGCTGCGGACACCACGGCTCCGGTGGTTTCGGTCAATCCAGCGGGCGGCACCTACGGTCCCAACAAGACCGTTACCCTGTCCGTCAACGAGGCTGCAACCATCTACTACACCACTGATGGAAGCACCCCCACTGTCGCCAGCTCCGTGTACACGGCACCCCTGCCATTGCAGACCATGTCCCTGAAGTACTTCGCCAAAGACACGGCCGGCAACTCCTCGGCCGTCGCCACGCAGGCCTACACGGTGGACAGCACGGCGCCTGTGCTGACGGTGTCCCCGGCGGCCGGTGGCTATCCCTCCGGCCAACTCGTGACGATGACATCCAGCGAGGCCGGCAGCATCTTCTACACCACCGACGGCACCACGCCTGGCACGGCAGCCACTGGAAGCACCAAGGCTTACACCGCGCCGTTCGCGCTGACGGGTAACACCACCGTGAAATCCCTCGCCGTGGACGCCTACGGCAACACCTCAGCTGTCCAGTCCACCACCTACACAGTGCTGGATACAACGCCACCGGTGGTCACAGCCAATCCGGCCGCAGGCAGTTACCCTGCCAACCAGCAAATCACGCTGACGGCCAATGAAGCCGGCTCCAGCATCTACTTCACCACCAACGGGACCAATCCGACGGCCACGGCCGCCAACAAGTACTCCACGCCGATCACGCTGACCGCGGCCATGACGCTGAAGTACTTCGCGGTGGATCCGGCCAACAACAGTTCGGCAATCGTCAGCCAGGCCTACACCGTGGCAGCCCCACCGGCCAACACCTGGAAGGACTACACCGGGGACGCCAAGAACGATGTGATTGCCCGCGATAACGGCGGCACGCTCTGGCTCTACCCGGGCAACGGGGCCGGCGGATGGTTGACCCAGAAGTCCCTCGGAACGGGGTGGAACTCGCTCACCGCGATCGTTCCCACCAAGGACTTCAACGGTGATGGCCGCAGCGACGTCTTGGCCCGGGACGCCAACGGTGTCCTCTGGCTGTACCCCGGAAACGGTGCCGGTGGACTCCAACCGCGGATCCAGGCCGGAACAGGCTGGAACGCCATGACGCTCATCCTGGCGCCGGGCGACTTCAGCGGCGACGGCAAAGCAGACCTCCTCGCACGGGACTCCGCCGGCGCCCTCTGGCTCTACCGCGGGAACGGGACTGGCGGCTTCGGCACTGTGACACAAGTCGGCTCGGGCTGGAACGCCATGAACGCCATCCTGAGCACGGGCGACTTCAACGGTGACGGGAAAACAGATGTGCTGGCCAGGGACACCTCCGGCATCCTCTGGCTGTACCCGGGCAACGGTACCGGCGGCTGGCTCAGCAGGGTGCAAGTGGGCAGTGGCTGGTCCTCGATGACTGCCATCCTGGGCCCCGGTGATTTCAACGGGGACGGAAAGAACGACGTCCTGGCCCGGGACGCCGGTGGCAACCTGTTCCTCTATCCGGGCAATGGAACGTCCGGCTGGCTGTCCCGCAGCCAGGTCGGATGGGGATGGGGAGGCTTCACATCGCTCCCCTGACCAGAGCCACATAGGGCAGGACGGGGCTACCTGCCCTGTGGCTCATAAGAAAACGGCCCGGACGCAGTCACTGCGTCCGGGCCGTTTTTGGTGCGTTATCAGGCACGTTCCTTCATGGGATGCATGGTTGGCCTGTCAGGGCTGGCCTGGATGTCCAGCTGGAGCGAGACCAGCAGCATCTGAACACCCAGCACAAAGGGCACCACAGCAAGCATCACCGACCCCGCCGTCGGCGACCCGACACTGGCAGCGAGGACCCAGGCACCAACGCCGAGCCCCATGGCGATCAGGACGAGTCCGGCGATCAGGAGCAAGGCCACGGCGGAGAAGGACCACACCATGTATTTCCACCAGACCCGGCGCCAGAAGCCACCGAACAACATGGCCAACAGTTCCGGAATGACCTTGCGCAGCTTGATGCTGGAGACTTCGTTTCCGTAAACAGCCGGAATCGGAACGTCGACGATCGGCACATCCAGGATGTTCAAGTGGATCAGGAGGTCGTTCTCGAAGCTGTAACGGGCCGCCACCTTGTTCATCGGCAGGCGGCGAAGAACCTCTGTCCGGATCGCGGTGTAACCGTTCTGGGGATCGAAGATGTGCCAGTAACCGGAGGCAAGCTTGGTCATGAAGGACAAGACGATGTTGCCGAAGATCCGGTAGCCGGGCATTCCTGCGAAGGATTCACCGGAGAAGAACCTGTTGGCCTTCGCGAACCCGTAGCCGTCCACCACGGGATCAAGCAACTGGGGAAGGTACTCCGGGTCCATCTGGGCGTCGCCGGCCATGACGACGTTGATGTCGGCACCGAGCTCCATCGCAGCCTTGTGCGCGGTCAGGACAGCGCCGCCGACGCCCTGGTTGACCTCGTGACGGATCAGGGTGACCCTGCCGTCGTCGGCGCGCCGGGCAGCGCCGGAGGTGTCGTCGGGGCTGCAGTCATCGACGATGACGATGTAATCGACAAACTCCGGCATGGTCTGGATGACCTGCGCGATATGGTTCTCTTCTTTGTAGGCCGGTACTACCGCGGCAATTCGAACGCCTCGATACATCGCTTATCCTTCGCTGCTCTTTGGTGTGAGGTTCGGTGGTGGCGCGTCGGTGTCTGTCGCGCCATCGGTCTTGTGGCTGGAGTCCTTCGCGTGCTTCTTCTGCGGGAAGACCCAGTGCTTGTAAATGAAGTAGTTCCAGGCCATGGTCACCGCGGTCGCCACCACTTTACCGGCAACGTAGCCCGCGCCAAGGAACTGGAAGAGTTCCACGATTCCCATGACTGCCAGGGTATTGAAAGCCAGGAGCCCCGAGTAACGGAGCACGCCGCCAATGGCCGTGCCTCCGCCGCCGAAAGCGAAATGCCGCTGAAGGAAGTAGTTGAAGAAGAAGCTCCCCCAGAATCCGGCGCCCGTGGCGAGCCAGAGTGGCCAGCCAAAGACCTGGAAACACAGTGCGAGCAGTCCCAGGTCAACCAGGAAACTCAGGCCACCGATCAAAAGGAACCTGAAAAGGCTCGACGCCAGGAACTTAGCGATGAATGCCTTCATGGTCAGCAAATCCTTCCGAGCGGGGCAATGCCGTCAGGGTTCCGGTTTTCGAGGATGCCCGGCACGCCGTCAAGCTGGACCCTGTCCTTGGCGTCGGCGTCAAAGGCTTCCTTGCCGCCGGGCAACTGGGACCAGTCGATCTGGTAGAGCGCGGCGTTGCCTTCGCGCGTGACCAGCTTCAGGTACGGGATGGAATCCGGCTGGGTCAGGCCGGGCTTTGGTTCATCCCAGGCGCGGATGCGTCCGTCAGCTATGTAAACCCACTCGATGCCGAGCTCGGAAGCCGCCGCACGCGCTTGGGCGTCAGTGGCCAGTTCCGGAAGTTTTTGCAGGACCAGAAGCTGCCTGTTGGTGGGAAGGACCTCGAAGTGCCGGATCATGGGCATGCGGTTGCCCAGGGCGTACATCCATACTGAACCGTCACACGAATCGTTGAGGACCGTGGCATCCTGCGGGACGTACTGGTCCATCTTGCTGAGGAGATCCACCTCCGCAGCACTCAGCGTGGCGCCATCCACTTTGGTGTTGATGTTGATCCGCTCCGCGTTCTGCTGGAAGTACGGCGTGGCCCCGATTCCCGCGGCCAACAGCACGACGAACGCCGCAGCCACCGTGACCAGGCGACTGGGCCGCCGTCGTGCGCCACTGCCGTCATCCGACGGCGACGATCGCCGCGCACGGATCCTGCCTGCCAGCCATTCGACTGCCTCGGCGGCCTGGGCAACGCCCAGGCCCGCCAACGGCACCAGCAGCATCACGAGGATACCGAAGATCCGCCACTGGTCATCGTAGAAGGGAGCCGTCAGGTTCAGGAACCGGGGACTCTCACTGCCCATGGTGTAAACCGAAAGGAAAGCGAACGCCAGGACCGGCCCGAAATACCACCACATGCGGATACGGAGCACCACGGCCAGGCAGCCCAAGGCCACCAGGACGGTGAGGATCGGCATGGCAATGGATCCATGGTGCAGGAAGATGATGTTCTGGATGGCCCCGTTGCGGTCGGTATCCGGCGCCCACATCATCTTGGAGACGCGCTCGGACTCCTTGAGCATCTGCTGGATGATCGGCAGGCCAAGCACGGCGGCGAGCACTCCGGCAACTGCCAGGTAGACCGTGATGCCAAGGATCCGGCCCCTTCGCCTGATCGCTGCCGAAAGGAACCAGAAGACCAGCAACGGCAAAACGACGAATGCAAGGGAGGGGTGGACGGCAATCAGGCCCACGGCACCGAAGGCGATCCCGGGGATCCAGAACTTCCGGCCCTCCAGCGCCCCTTTGATGGCAAGGAAAGCGAAGGGACCCACCAGCAGCATGCCGGCGAAGAACGGAATCAGTGGACCACGCCACAGGAGGTCGTAGGGATAGACGGTAAACCAACCGGACACGGCTCCCGCAGCAGCGACGGCAATCGGACGGCGCGTTACCACCATGGTCAAGGCCATGGTGCTCAGCGGCAACTGGACCGCCATCAAGACCAAAACGAAGACGTTCAGGAAAACAGGGATGCTCACGCCGGTCAGGGGCCATACCAGGGACAGCAAAGCATGGAACGCTATGGGATAGCTGCGGATCGGCGCATCGGCAATGGACGTGTCGTAGTAGGCAAAGTTACCCGCGATGCCCGGATCCCACTCGTGGTTCACCGAGATCAAGCGGATCATGTTGGCGTGCCAGGGAATGTCCCAGTCCTGGTTGATGCCAAGGAGCCCCTCGGTACCAACAGTCCAGGACACTGCCGCCACAGCTCCGCCGGCCACCAGGCCGGCAAGCAGGATCCACCAAGCTCCCGAAATGTGGTGTTTGCCGAAAATTCCGGGACCGGCCGGGACCGGCAACCCGAACCTGGCAGGGAACCGACGCTGCAGCGTCAGGCGCAAGGCCAAAAGAACTCCGGCCAGAATCACCAGCACGCCAGCGACAGGCAGCAGTTGCCAGCTCATGCCCAGCCCATGGCCCATGACGCCGATGACCGTCAGGGCACCCATTCCCAACAACGGCGCAACCACCGGCAAGATGGTCCGACGGACTCCCAGTGCCTCCCCGAGCAGCCAGCCGGGACCCCACCACAGCACAACGATCAGGAGTACACACAACAGCAGAGGGCCGATAGCCATTCCTACGGTCGCCTTTCTTAGATGCTTCCACCAGCCATCCGGTGACAGACGACTTATGCAGTTGGAGGCCGGACTAGTTGCGTTCCCTCAACCAAGCCACGGCTTGGTCTGCTGGACCTTCGAATTGCACGGTACCGGACGAAAGGACTACTCCCCTGTCACAAATGCGGGCGATCATGTCCAGGTCGTGGCTGACCACCACAAGGGTGCGGCCCTCATCGGACAATTGCTTGATTTTCGCCAGGCATTTGCGCTGGAACGGTTCGTCGCCCACCGCAAGGATCTCGTCCACAAGGAAGATATCCGGCTGGGTGTGCACCGCCACGGCAAAGGCCAGGCGCAGGAACATGCCCGAAGAGTAGAACTTCACTTCCGTGTCGATGAACTGCTCGATCTCCGAAAATGCGACGATCTCGTCGAATTTCGCATTGATTTCTTCCTCGGTCATCCCAAGGATCGCAGCATTCAGGAAGACGTTCTCGCGTCCCGAGAGATCCGGGTGGAACCCGGCGCCAACTTCGATCAGGCCGGCAACCCGGCCCTTGGTACGGACCGTCCCCTTGTCCGGCAGGATCACGCCCGAAATCAGCTTCAGCAACGTTGACTTGCCCGAGCCGTTGAAGCCCAGCAAAGCAACCGTCTCGCCCGGCTGGATCTCGAAGCTCACGTCATGCAGGGCGTCGAATTTCTTGGTCAGCTCGCCCTTGCGACCCTTGACCAGCCAAACCAGCGTCTCCTTCATGGAGTGTGAATGGCGGAGGTTGAAGGTCTTCTTCAGGTTCTTGACGATGATTGCGGCGCCCACTCAGACCTCCTGCGCAAAGTGGCCCTCAAGCCGGCGGAACACCAGCTGGCCAATGATAAGGAACACAGCGGCCATCCCCAGCCCGGCGAAACCAGTCATGAGGAGATGCGGCGGCAATTCAACCGGCTTCGTGACGGTCGGGTACCAAAAGGCCCAGTGGAACAATTCCACGGCAACGGTCACCGGGTTCAGCTGGTAGATCGTCAGCGCCCAATCGGGAGCAAGGCGGCGGATCATGGTCCAGTCATAAAGGACCGGGGACGTCCAGGTAACAACCATCATGAGCATGTCCACGATGTTCTCGGCATCCCGGAAAAACACGTTGATGGCACCGGCGAGCAGCCCCAGGCCGGTGGCCGTGACGGCGACGATGATGAAACCGAGCAACGCTCCGAAAAGCTGGAGGGCGTCCGGGTGCCACCCGTTGAGCAGCGCTGCCGCCAACAGGACCACCAGCTGCGGCAGGAAGTGCACCGCGGCAACCCAGACCGAAGCCACCGGGAACAGTTCCCGCGGGAGGTAGATCTTCTTCACCAAGGCGGCATTCCACACAATGGAGCGCGTGGCATTGGAAAACGCTTCGGTGAAGAAATTCACCACGATCACGCCCGAGAACATGTACAGGGCGTAGTTGGGGATCTGGTCCCCCACCCGAAGGACAATGCCCAGGGCCAGGAACAGGACCAAGTACTGGACCAGGGGTTTGACATAGGACCAGGCCAGTCCCAGCACGGAACCCCGGTAGCGGACCCGCAGTTCCTTGCGGACGATCAGTTTGAGGAGATACCGGCGCCGGAAGACATCCAGCAGCCCGGCACCAACCCCGGGAACAGCATATGTATCAGTCGACTCGGCCATCGCTACTGTTTGGGCTCCGAAGCGTCGAAGGTATCGCGCCATGAATCCATCGAAGTGATCTCATGCAAGGCCTCGCGGTACTCTGCGCGCAGGGCCTCCCAGTTCGAGAAGAGCTGAGCGTGGAGTTGGGCGCTTTCCACAAGCATACGGCGGACAAGCTTCGGATCACGCCGGTACCAGGAAGCACCCGTGCCGTCAGCGTTCGACACGACGGCACTGTCAAGGTGCGCAAGGCTCCACCATTTGCCGTCCTGGTGCGCCACGTGGGCTTCGGGGTTGGTTCCGGCCGATTCGCGGACCGGTGCGATGGTCTGCTTCAGGACAGTCTTAACTGCCCACGGAAGGAGGCCGAGGGCACCCGGCTGCTTGTACGTCTGGGGCTTCTTCGGGGGACGCTTCCGGAACACCTCCGGGAACGCTCCCGGATCGGTCTTAACCTGTGAGTCGACGAAGTCCTCGCGCATGGCCCGGAGCTTGGGCATGGTTGTGGGCAACTGCTCGTGGAGCTTGCCCGGTCCCTCAAGGACGTCCTTGAGGGCCATGATGCGCGCTTGCTCCGGGTAATACTGCATGGACACGAGGTGCTTGATATCGGTGTTCAGGCTTTCCCGGAAGATTCGTCCGCCCTTGGGGAACGGGGAATGCAGGAGCGTCGCGATGAGGCGGTTGCGCTCGTGGTAGTAGGCCTGCCAGTCCACGGAGTCGTCCTTGTCAGCCCAGGAAACGTGCCAGACGGCTGCACCGGGAAGGGTGACTGTCGGGAACCCGGCGGCACGGGCACGCAGGGAGTACTCAGCATCGTCCCACTTGATGAAGACGGGCAGCGAAAGGCCGATCTTCTCAATGACCGCCTTCGGAATCAGGCACATCCACCAGCCGTTGTAGTCTGCATCCCAGCGACGGTGCAGGAGCGGCGTGGAACGCAGCCCCTCAGCCGAGAAGTCGTGGTTGCCAAGGCCCTCGACCGGACCCCAGAGGAACCGGTAGAAGTTGACGACTTCGGCGTAGGCGTGGAGCACCGACTTGTTGTACATGTCGAACATGTGGCCGCCAACGATCGTTGGCTTGCGGCAGAGGTCGGCGAAGGCAACTGCGCGCAGTACGCCCTCGGTTTCCAGTTCGATGTCGTCGTCGAGCAACATGACGTAGTCGCTCTTGTCGGTGACCAGGGTCTCGTACATGTTCCGGGCGAAACCGCCGGAACCGCCGAGGTTTCCCTGGTTGATGATGCGCAGCTGGTCTCCCATGGAGGCTGCAACGGCATCAAACCCGTCCTCGTCGGCGACTTTCTTGTTGCCCTGGTCCACGATGATCAGCTCGGCGAGGATCTGGCGAAGTCCGGCGTCGGCGTCGATCGACTTGATGGTCTCGAGGCAGTAGTCCGCACGGTTGAAGGTGGTGACACCAAGGGTCACCTTGCCCTGCGGACGGCCCTCGGACGGAACGGCCCAGTGGGCATTCTTCAGCGTCATTCCGTCGCCGCCGGCGATCAGGTCGAACCAGTACCAGCCGCCGTCTCCGAAGGGCGCAAGGGTCAGTTCAACGTCGTTGGACGCCTGGCCCTCCACCAGGATGGAGTCCACGCGCTGCGAGGCTCCCCTGGCGTTGGAGCGATACACGATCACCGTGCCTTCGCCTTCGGTTTCGATGTGCAGGACCGTCTTGGTGGCAATGGTCCATTTGCGCCAGTAGCTGGCCGGGAAAGCATTGAAGTACGAGCCAAAGGAGAGTCGCTCGCCCCTCCGGACCTGAACGGAGCCACGGTCCAGGATGTCTTCCGGGTGAAGCTTGCGGGCCATGCCGACGGCCTGGATGACCGCTGTGCCGTTCTCGTCCTGTTTGCGGACCTTGTTCGTGTCGGGGTCAACGTACAGAGGCAGGGTGTCGAGGTCCCGGTTGGCGGGGAAGACCACGCGCTGGACGATCCGAAGGTCCTGGTCGCCGGCCTCGGCTTGGGCAACGGTCATGGAAGTCTCCTGGCTTTCGTTAGTCGTGGCGGTCATGCGTCCACTCCACCGCTTTCCAGCTTGGCGCCGCCCGTGAAGTGCGGCTTGATCTTGTTGTCGAACATGGACAGCGCAGAGCCAATGGCCATGTGCATGTCCAGGTATTTGTAGGTTCCGAGCCGGCCGCCGAACAGCACCGACTTCTCGCCGCGTGCCAGGTCGCGGTAGGCAAGCAGCTTGCTGCGGTCATCGGAAGTGTTCACGGGGTAGTAGGGTTCGTCGCCCTTCTCCGCAAAGCGCGAGAATTCCCGCATGATGACTGTGGCGTCCTTCGTGTAGTCCCGCTCGGGGTGGAAGTGACGGAACTCGTGGATGCGGGTGAAGGAGGCATCTTCGTCCGGATAGTTCATGACGGCGCAGCCCTGGAAGTCCTCAATGGGAAGAACTTCTTCTTCAAGGTCGATGGTCCTCCAGGACAAATCGCCCTCCGCGTAGTCGAAGTACCGGTCCACGGGTCCCGTATAGATAACCGGAACCTGGCCCAGGACGGAGGAGCGGCCAAATTCGCCGTCGTCGAAGAAATCGGTGTTCAGGATGACCTCGATGTTCGGGTGGTCCGCCATCCGCTCGATCCATGCCGTGTAGCCGTCAACCGGAAGGCCCTCGTAGGTGTCGTTGAAGTACCGGTTGTCGTAGTTGTAGCGGACGGGGAGCCGGGAGATGATCTCTGCGGGCAGGTCCTTGGGATCCGTCTGCCACTGCTTGCCCGTGTAGTGCTTGATGAATGCCTCATACAGCGGTCGCCCAATAAGCTGGATGCCTTTGTCGTTGAGGTTCTGCGGGTCCGTTCCGGCAAGCTCGCCGGCCTGTTCGTTGATCAGGGCACGGGCCTCCGCCGGGCTCATCGCGGAACGGAAGAACTGGTTGATGGTGCCCAGGTTGATGGGCATGGGGTACACCTCGCCCTTATGGCTGGTGTACACCTTGTGCTGGTAGCTGGTGAACTTGGTGAAGTTGTTCACGTAGTCCCAAACACGTTCGTTGGACGTGTGGAAGAGGTGCGCGCCGTAGCGGTGGACCTCGATTCCCGTCTTCTCTTCATTCTCGCTGTAGGCGTTTCCTCCAATATGGTGGCGGCGATCAAGCACCGCGACCTTCAGCCCCAACTCGGTAGCGGCGCGTTCTGCAATGGTCAGGCCAAAGAAACCCGAGCCGACGACGACGAGATCAGCGTTCACAAACTCTCCTGTGTATTGGCGTGCGGGCACAGAAGTGCCCACGTCTACTGGTCAAGGCTACCCGACGAGACGCGGGTTCCCCGTATCCGGGGGACTGCCGGGCAGGGACCTGGGAGGTCCCTGAACAGCAAAGGGAGGCTGGCAAAAGCCAGCCTCCCCCACAACCCTCAGCCGGGTTGGCAGCTCAAAGAGCGATGACGGAACCCGACTTTGCCGAGTCCAGGACGGCCTCCGCAACCCGCAGGGTTTCCAGTCCTTCGGCCATGGTGACAATATTCAGCGACTTGCCAAGCACGGCGTCGCGGAAAGCCTCGTGTTCCATCTTGAGGGGCTCCCGCTTGGCCAGGGCGAAGCGCGTGGACGATCCCTCGGAGACACCGCGGAATGCCGCGATGGAATCCCAGTCAGTCTGGAAGGTCCCATTCTCCACAAACGTGAGGTCTGCCGAGATGGTGTCTGCGATGAAGGCTCCACGCTCGCCGAGGACCACCGTGGTGCGCTCCTTCATGGGCGACAACCAGTTCACGATGTGGTTGGTGACGACGCCGCTCTTGAGGTGGCCGATGGCGGTAACCATGTCCTCGTGCTCGCGGCCGCTCCGGGAGGTCGTGTGGGCCACGACGTTGACGAAGTTGCTCTGGGCAAGCCAGGCGGTGAGGTCGATATCGTGCGTGGCAAGATCCTTGACCACGCCAACGTCCGCGATGCGTGCCGGGAACGGTCCCTGGCGACGGGTGCTGATCTGGTAGACCTCGCCGAGGTCTCCGTTTCCCAGCCTGTCGCGGAGGCTCTGCAGGGAGGGGTTGAAGCGTTCGATGTGACCCACTGCGCCAATGAGGCCCTTGGACTCGAACGCCTCGGCAATGCGCCGGCCCGACTCGGAGTCGTTCGCAATGGGCTTTTCCACCAGGCAGTGGATGCCCGCATCAGCCAACTGGAGCGCCACTTCCTCGTGCAGAATGGTGGGAACGGCTGCAACTGCCATGTCGATCCCCTGCGCAATGAGCTCCTCCACCGTGTTGTATACGGTGAGGCCATCGGCAACATTGTGCGGATCACCAAATGAATCCGCCACGGCAACGAGGTCAACGCCTTCGAGCTCCCGAATAACGCGGGCGTGATGGCGGCCCATCATGCCCAGCCCGATGAGCCCCGCGCGAAGGTTCGCCACTAGCTACCTGCCTTCGCAACAGCATTGACCGCCGCGACGATGCGCTCGAGGTCATCCTGGCTCAGCGAAGGGTGGACCGGAATCGACAGCACGTGGGTGGCGGCTTCCTCGGTGACGGGGAGATCGTCCGATGTCCGGAACGGGGCGAGCTGGTGGTTGGGGATCGGGTAGTAGACACCGCAGCCCACCTGGTACTCCTCGCGCAGCGCCTTGGCGAAGCCGTCCCGGTCGTCAGCAATGCGGATGGTGTACTGGTGGTACACGTGCTCGTAGCCTTCAGCGACCTTCGGGGTCACAACGCCTTCGATGTTGGCGTCGAAGAAGGCTGCGTTTTCCTGACGGGTCTTGGTCCAGGCTTCCACCTTGGTCAGCTGGACGCGCCCGATTGCCGCATGGATGTTGGTCATGCGGCAGTTGAAGCCAACCAGTTCGTTTTCGTACTGGCGCTCCATGCCCTGGTTCCGGAGGAGGCGGAGGCGTCGTTCGACGTCGGCCAAACCGGTGCTCACCATGCCACCCTCGCCGGAGGTCATGTTCTTCGTCGGGTAGAGGCTGAACATGGCGAAGTCACCGAAGGTACCAACCTTGCGGCCGTTGACAGCCGCACCGTGGGCCTGTGCTGCGTCCTCGAAAACCTTGACGCCGTGCTTGGCAGCCAAAGCGCCGATCGCGTCGACATCGAAGGGGTGTCCATAGAGGTGGACCGGCATGATGGCCGCGGTGCGGTCAGTGATCCTGGACTCAACCGAAGCAGGGTCAAGCGTGTAGTAATCGGGATCGACGTCCGCGAAAACCGGTGTTGCTCCCGTGAGAGCGACGGAGTTCGCAGTGGCCGCGAAAGTAAAGGAGGGAACGATCACTTCGTCGCCCGGACCAATGCCGGCAGCAAGCAGGCCAAGGTGGAGCCCCGAGGTGCCCGAGTTGACGGCAACTGCTGCCCGGCCATCCAGGAGGACCTGGGAAAACTCCTGCTCAAACGCCGCAACCTCGGTGCCTTGGGCGAGCTGCCCGGTGGCCATGACAGCCGTGACGGCTTTTGCCTCGTCGTCGCCGATGATGGGCTTGGCGGGGGGAATGAATTCGGGGCTCATGCCTCTACCTCTCGAAGAGTCTCGTTCTGTTCAACATATGTGGCGCCCGTTTCTGGACATACCCAGTGCTCACCACTGCGCTTCAACGGGAAACCTGCCTTGCCAACCCAACCATGCCGCTTCGCGGGAACGCCAACCATCAAGGCAAAGTCGGGCACGTCCTTGGCCACGACTGCTCCCGCGGCAACGGTGGCCCACCGGCCGATGGTTACCGGTGCCACGCAGACAGCGCGGGCGCCGATGGACGCACCCTCGCGGATGGTCACCCCCACAGGTTCCCAATCGTGGGCACTCTTCAGGCTCCCGTCGGGGCCAACTGCACGAGGGTAGGTATCGTTCGTCAAGACCACGGCCGGACCAATGAAGACGCCGGCTTCAAGCTCGGCGGGCTCATAAACGAGCGCGTAATTCTGGACCTTGCAGTTGTCTCCCATTTTAACTCCGGTGCCGATATAGGCACCGCGACCGACAATGCAATTGGTGCCCAATTCGGCCTTTTCGCGGACTTGTGCGAGGTGCCAAATCTTGGATCCCTCACCAATTACGGCCTCGTCTGAAACATCGGCGCTCTCTGCAACCACTATCACCGGTGAAGGTCCTTCCTCATTGAGCACACGCGACAACGAGTTTCATCTTAGCCGAGACACCATGCACCCGCGTCAAGCCGGCTTTGCGCGGCAAGGCACAGCAAAGTTGTCCACATAGCCGCTCCCAGTGAGGGAATACAAGGGCATTGCCTGCGTAGCGTCGAAGGCAAAGGTCCCGCTCCCTCCCCGGCGCAATCGAAAGGAACAGCCGATGCCCCTTGAGTGCACTCTTGTTCGCGGCCCTGCAGCGGCGTTTCAATCGCAGTCCGAGGAGCTTTCCATCGATGTCGCCGACGGCACCCCGGGTGACCGGCTGCAGAATCTGCTGACAGTGGCGCGCGACGCCGGCGTGATCTCCGTTGCGGGAGTGGACGTGGCGACGTTGACAGTGGGAAAGCCCCCGTTGGTGAATGGCTCGGTGTTGGTGGACGGCGCTGTCAGCAAGCGTGGGACAGGTGCCCAAGCAGATATGGCTCAGGCGTCGGTGTTGATGTTGCTGGCGCACTCGGGGCCTGACGCCGGTGCCGTGTTCGTCCTGGAGCGTGGACGGTACGCCATCGGCCGGGGAAGGTGCGATGTCTCGCTCCCGGATCCTGGTATGTCGCGTGATCATGCCCTGTTGGAAGTTTCTGCAACGGCGCTCCGTCTGAAGGAGACGTCCGGCTTAGTACATGTAGACGGCAGGCGTGCCCGCCGCTCCGCTTTAACTTCATCGTCGAAGGTGCGCTGCGGCAACTCGGAATTCTCGATCCACGCGTCCACCGGGGGCAGCCCGGGCCTACCGCCCGAAGCCGGCAGATCCGTGCAGGAACCGCTCGATGTCAACCGAAAGACTCCGCCGCGAAACCGTTGGGCGACTGCCATCGGCGCCTTGCTCCCCCTCTTTGTTGGGGTGGGGCTCGCAGTGGCAACCGGCATGTGGATGTTCCTCGGATTTACGGCCATCTCCGCTGCCAGTCTGCTGGTTCCGGCTATCGCGGGCAGGAAGGGGCACCAGGAATTCCGGACAGCCCTGGAGCGGGCCGTCCGCGAAGACGCAGATCGACGACGGCGGTGCTCGCCCTCCGCGGCAGAGATCAGCATCGCTGCTGGCCAGGTGGGAGAAGGCCCCGGCTGGAAAGTTACCCCCTTTCCCCTTGCCGTATCCTCCTCCGCGCCGGAGACCGGCGTGGCAGACCCTTGCCTCGGCACCTTGGACGTCCCCGTCTGGCTCCGGCTTGGTGTGGGAAGGGTGCTGTCCAACGTCCGGGTGGTACCGCAGGACCCCTCTTTCAGTCCGCCCGCACTTGAAGCCGCTCCCGTCACGTTGGATCCGTCCCTATCAACAGTGACCCTCCTTGGACCGCGCCGCCACATAGACGGTCTGGTCCGCTTCATGCTGGTGCAGCTGGCCAGCTTTCCCCTGGCCTCGGGCATCCCCGCGATCCTGCTCGGCAAAGCCCACCGGCTACCCTTGTCCGCCCGGTTCCTGGACGGATTTGTTCTTGTCTCAGACAATTCCTCGGCATTGGACGCCCTCCGCGGGTTTGAGGGCAGGCGTGCCGGGAAACTGATCATCCTGGACCCCTTCCCGCTGTTCGACGACTACGAGGCCCTGATCTCTGCAGCGAAAGCTGCCTCCTGGCAGCTCATCATCCATGCCAGCGGGGCGGACGATGAACCTGGCAACGTCGTCCAACTCGATGCCTCCGGAGTATCAGCCAGAATCAAAGCCGGTGGAACGGCGCTGCCATTCGTTCCCGATTTGGTTTCGGAACTCACTTTCGATCGGGCATGCCGGCATCTCGCGGGCAGGGAAGCGCGGGAAACCACCGGTCAAAACCCCGTCATACCCGCACAATGTTCACTCGAAGAACTTGCATCAACGAGGCCCCGGAGCGTGCTCCGGCGCTGGACGTCGGAAAGCCGGAACAAGAACCTGGAGGCAATCCTCGGCAGGGACGCGCACCGTCCCCTGACGTTCGACTTCCATGTGGACGGACCGCATCTGTTGATCGCCGGCACTACGGGCTCCGGCAAGTCGGAATTGCTTCGGACACTCGTAGCCTCGTTGGCGCTCAAATACACTCCGGAGCACGTCGTCTTCGTTTTCATCGACTTCAAGGGCGGCTCAGGGCTGGGGCCATTGACATCACTGCCACACTGCGTCGGCATCTTCACGGACCTCGCCAGTTATGAGCTGGAGCGGGCATTGACTTCCCTGCGGGCTGAAATCAGGTACCGCGAGGAACGCCTGTCCGCAGCCGGAGCTGCGGATCTTGCCGGGTACCTGCGCTCGCAGCACGCGGATGCCTTGCCCATCCCCCACCTGATGCTCGTTGTCGACGAATTCCGGATGCTGGTGGACGAGGCCCCTGCGGCCCTGAGCGAACTTATGCGCATCGCCACGATCGGCCGGTCGTTGGGCATCCACCTGGTCATGGCCACGCAGAGACCCCAAGGCGCCTTGACCTCCGATATCCGCGCAAACGTAACGTCCAGCATCGCACTTCGCGTCCAGTCTGACGGCGAATCCATGGACATCATCAACTCCAAGGCCGCAGCGGCCATCCCCGTCCGTATCCCAGGCCGCGCCTTCCTGGTCCGGGCGTCCGGAGCCCCGGAGGAATTCCAATCAGCCTGCCTGGATGTCAGCGGAGGGGACTCCCCCGGCACTGCCGGCGACGCGTCATTGGTGAAGTCTGCGCGCAACGCCCTGAACACGGGACACCTACCCTCGGCACGTCCTGATGGACCTGGCCAGGCCGCGCGCACTGGCCTTGCCACGGTGGTGTCCGCCATAGGGACGGCATGGCAAGCTCATGGCGGGGGTACCCCGCGCCCTCCCATACATGTTCCGCTCCCGTCCGGCATTCCCTGGGACACGGACTTGTCTGCACTTGCCCCACCGCGTGGTCCGGAAAGCCAGGGCGACGCGTCGTTGCCCCAGGACTCCGCGCTGCTGGTCGATCTCGGCCTGTTGGACAGGCCTGAATGCCAGACGGTTCAGATCCTTCAATGGGCACCGCAGTCCGAAGGCCATCTGGCCATGATCGGCAGTGGAGCCAGCGGCATGCACCAGAGCTTTCAGGCAGTAACAGCCGCTCTTGAAACCCACCCGGGCAGTCCCCATCTCTACATCCTCGACGCCGTTGGCATGCTCGGGCAGGCCGGAGAGTCACGCCAGTTTGGCGCTGCCGCCGGCCTCCACGAACTGCCGTTGGCAGTACGGGTCCTGGAGCGGCTGTCCCAAGAGATGGCCGAGCGACGCAGTTCCGCGCATTCCAGGAGGCAACAGTCGCCCTTGGTCCTTGTTGTGGCGGGCTGGTGCGCGTGGCAAGCCGCCTTCAGGGGCAGCCAATGGGCCGGGGCGGAAGACCTTTTCCGCGATATCGTCAGGGATGGCACAGCGCTCGGCGTTACCGTGCTGGTCTGTGGCGAGCGCGAACTGCTCGGCTCACGCTTCTTTGCCGCCATTCCAAACCGTGCTTTCTTTCCCACGGCATCAACAGACGAATCACGGTTTCATTGGCCCCGGCTCCCGGAGACACAGCCGGTCCCGGGAAGGGCCGTGGTCTTCGGTACCATCGCGCATGGTGAACCCTCCACCGCCCAATTCCGCGACGCTCCGGCGGGACCCACAGAGCCATTTCAACGACGGACCAGCACATCAGAACCACCGTTCCGCATCCGGGCCCTTCCACGCCGGCTCGATCGGGAACTGTTTGAGCTCAGGGTTCGCAGCGCTGCTTCCCTTGATTCGCCGAACCTCTGGATCGGGCTGGGCGGAGACGAGGCAGTTCCGGTGGCACTGCCTCTCAGGCCGCAGGGCCTGAGCCTTGTGCTCGGCACACCCGGCTCAGGAAAGACATCCATCCTCAACACGCTTCAGGCTCTCAACCCCCGTGCTCAGTGGATCCGCCCCGGGCCAGGAGAACAACCCGGACCGTTCTGGGCCAAAGCAGCCATGGGTTTCCTGTCCGGAAGCTGCGATCCACAGTGCCTGTTGCTGGTTGACGACGCGGACACCCTGGACCCGGAGGCACGCCAAGCACTGGCCAGCCTCGTGGGAAAGACGCGCGGCATCATCATGACCGCAACCACAAGCCCGGCTTTGCACCGAAAGTTACCCCTTATTGACGACGTGCAAGCCAGCCGCATGGGGATTGTCCTGGCACCCGGGTCTCCCCTGGACGCCGATATCCTCGGCGTCCGATTGCCCGTGGATGGCCAGGCCATCCCCGGCCGCGGTCTGCGGATCAGCGGCAAGGAACTGCTGCCCTTCCAAGCGGTCTTCGACCAGAGCCGGCAGTGCTAAATGGCGCCCTGCGAACCGCCGGTCCGTGACGCGTAGGAAATCACTGGACGCTGGAACAGGAACACCAGCGCGGCAAGTGCCGGAACAATCATGGCCAGGCCAGGAAGGATCAACCCGCCGGACATCGTCGGGAATCCAATGGTCAGGACGAACAGCTGCGCAACCAGCGCAGCTGCCCTGGTCCACCTGTACCCGCGGAAGAGGAAGTGTCCCACCGCGAACAGCCAGGCTGAGAACGCCAGCAGCAGCCCCAAAGTGAAGACAGCCCCCCAGAAGGTAAGGACGGGCGCACCACTCAGCAGTTCAAAGGCATACCAAGCCGCAGCTCCCAGGAGGGCAAGTGCCTCAAGCACCACGACTATGGAGATGACCACGATGCCTGTCGGCCGGCCGGCCCGGTCCTGTTCTGGACCAGCGGATTTCGCCGTGGCCGGAAGGCGGGTTGAATCGTCGTTTCCATCGTGGCCTGAGGATGGCTGGGCAGGGTTGGCGGGAGGTCTTGACACACTGGCACACTACCCGAGATAGTCATTGAGCAGTGAGGGCACTGGCAGCTGATGTGATGCATCGCTCACGGATTCCGGGCATTTCACCAACTAAAACCCCTTGTTTACAAGGCGTTAACATGAAACGCTTGACTCAGATGACCAAGGGGGCCCGTGCGGGCCCCTTTCCTTTGGGGCCTCTCGTGAATGTTTTCACAAGAGGCTCTCACCTAGTTCTCACACGAATGGAGTGACTGATCAGCATGGATTGGCGTAATCGCGCAGCCTGCCTCGACAAGGACCCGGAGCTCTTCTTCCCAGTCGGAAACACGGGACCTGCACTTCTCCAGATAGAAGAAGCCAAAAGTGTTTGCCGCCGCTGCCCCGTTGTGGACACCTGCTTGCAGTGGGCCCTTGAGTCCGGCCAGGATGCCGGCGTCTGGGGCGGCATGAGCGAGGACGAGCGACGCGCCCTCAAGCGCCGCGCAGCCCGCGCACGTCGAGCTTCCTAGGCGCGCGACACACAAAGCGAAAGACCGCGGACCAATCTGGTCCGCGGTCTTTCGGCTTAAGCATCGACACCCGGCTTAGCCGCGGGCCAGGTTGAGGACGATGTCGACGGCGGTACCCCCACCGTCACGCGGGCTCCATTGGATGGTTCCCCCCAGTTCGCTTGTCACGAGCGTCCGCACGATCTGGAGACCCAGGCCTTCGGCGTACTGTCCATCCGGAAGCCCCACGCCGTCGTCGGCGACGGTTACGGTCAGGAATTCGTCGTTTCCGTCGCCCGCCGCGCGGTCGGCCAACAGCCAAACAGTCCCGGTCCGCCCTTCCAAGCCATGCTCGACGGCGTTGGTCACCAACTCGTTGATCACAAGGGCCAAGGGTGTGGCGAAGTCGCTGGGCAGCTCACCGAACATCCCTGACCTTTCGGTGCGGACGTGTTGCGATGGCGACGCGACCTCCGCCGAGAGCCTGAATTGGCGTCCAATGAGTTCATCGAAGTCCACACTCTGCGTCAACCCCTGGGACAGCGTCTCGTGAACCAGCGCAATGGTCGCCACGCGGCGCATCGCTTGCTCCAAACCCTGCTTTGCCTCGTCGCTGACCATGCGTCGGGATTGCATCCGGAGGAGTGCCGCCACCGTCTGGAGGTTGTTCTTCACCCGGTGATGGATTTCGCGGATCGTGGCGTCCTTGGTCACCAGCTCCATTTCCCGCCGCCGAAGTTCCGAGACGTCGCGGCACAAGACCAGGGCGCCAAAGCGATGCTGTTCGTCCCGCAAGGGAATGGCCCTCAGTGAGAGGCTGACGCCGCGGGACTCAATTTCGCTGCGCCAGGGCATGCGTCCGGTGACCACCAAAGGCAGCGTCTCATCGACCATCCGGCGGTCCTTCAGCAGCCCGGCCGTGACCTCGGCCAGTGACCTGCCCTCGAGGGATTCCACTTCGCCAAGCCGGCGGAAAGCGGAGACTCCATTAGGGCTCGCGTACTGCACCACGCCGTCGGCATCGAGCCGAATCAAGCCGTCACCCACACGCGGAGCGCCGCGGCGGGAACCCGTTGGCGACGCGAAGTCCGGCCAGAGCCCAAGGGTTCCCATGCGGAGGAGGTCATAGGCGCACTGGCGATACGTCAGTTCAAGCCGCGACGGCATACGGGAACTCGACAAATCCATGTGCGAGGTCACTACAGCGAGGGTCCGGCCGTTGCGGACCATCGGAACGGCCTCAACACGCAAGGCCATTTCGCTGCTCCAGCTTGTTTCGCTGGAGCGCTCGATCGAGCGGCTGTTCCAAGCCTTGTCCACCAAGGGACGCAGGTCGGAGCGGATGCCCTCGCCAACGAAGTCCGCATGGAACACCGTGTGGGATGTCGACGGACGGACGTGGGCGAGGGCTATGTAACCGAGCTCGGGATGCGGAAACCACAAAGCGAGGTCCGCGAACGCCAAGTCGGCGACCATTTGCCAGTCGCCGACCAGGAGGTGCAGCCATTCAGCATCTCCCGGCCCGAAATCAGCATGTTCCCTGATGGGGTCCGTAAAGATTGCCACTGCACCTCCAGTTACGACGCGGGCACCACGCTAGCGTCGGACGATTGACCTCAAGAGCCTTAATGCTACCGACAGTGAGGCCATGTCGTCGGCTTCGAGGGCATTCACCTCGTCGAACATGGTCTTCGCGCGTCCGAGTTGCTCGGCGTTCTGTCCTTCCCACGCCTTGAGGCGATCCTCGGCGGCGGTTCCCGCGTCGCTCGACTCAAGGACCGACGTCGTCATATCCGCCACGGTGGAGTAGAGGTCATCGCGCAAGGCAGCGCGGGCCAACGCCTGCCACCGGTCATCACGGGGCAATGCGCTGATGCGTTCCAGCAGCGAATCAGCGTGGAACCGGTTGAACACGGTGTAGTAGACCTGTGCCACGTCCTCGACGCTGGTGTCGCGGGCCTGTGCAATCCGTGCAATGTCCAAAAGCGCATAGCTTTCGAAGAGCTCCGCCCACCTGTGTGCCAGGTGATCCGGAAGTTCCCAGCCACGGGCCTTGTCCAGCCAACCGGAAATGCGTTCCTTGTCCTCACCGCGCAGGTAATCAAGCAATCGGCCGCGCAACGGCGCCATCATCGGTTTGAAGGACTCCACCACCTCGGCAATCGGCTGCGAAGCGATGCTCTGGCCCAGTACCCACCGGACGGCGCGGTCCAGGAGGCGCCGGATGTCCAGGTGGACTTCGCTCCAGTGCTCAGTGGGGAACGAGGCCGGGAGGGCATTCAGTTCGTCAATCATCGAATCGAGATCGTAGATCTCACGCAAGGCCACGAACGCCTTGGCAACAGCCACCTCGTTGGCCGAGGTCTCCTCGATGGCCCGGAAGGCGAAAGTAATGCCGCCCAGGTTGATGATGTCGTTCGCCACCACTGTAGCGATGATCTCCCGACGCAGCGGGTGGGTGTCCAGTTCGGCGTCGAATTTGCCGCGAAGCTGCTTGGGGAAGTACGAGCGGATGGTGTCCTTGAACCAAGGATCATCCGCGAGGTTGCTGTCGCGGAGCGCCGCTCCGAGTTCGATCTTGGCGTAGGCCGCCAGGACGGACAACTCCGGCGATGTCAGTCCTTGGCCTTGTTCGAGCCGCTGCCGCAGCGTCTCGGTGGACGGCAGTGCCTCAAGGTCGCGTTTGAGGTCGGCCGACTTCTCGAGCCAGTCCATGAGGCGTTCATAGCTGGGGCTCCATTCGGCAACACGGGTCCGGTCGTTGAGCAACAGGATGTTCTGGTCGATGTTGTCCTGCAGGACCAGGCGGCCCACCTCGTCAGTCATGTCGGCCAGGAACGCAGCACGTTCGGACGCGTCCAGCTTGCCGGCCGAAACCATGCGGTCCACGAAGATCTTGATGTTGACCTCGTGGTCCGAGCAGTCCACTCCGGCTGAGTTGTCGATCGCGTCGGTGTTGAGGATGACGCCCTGCAAGGCGGCCTCGATACGGCCTCGCTGGGTCAGGCCAAGGTTTCCGCCCTCGCCGACGACCTTGACCCGCAGGTCCTTGCCGTCCACGCGGATGGAGTCGTTGGCCTTGTCGCCCACTACGGCATTGGTTTCCGTGCTGGCCTTGACGTAGGTGCCGATCCCGCCGTTGTACAGCAGGTCTGCCGGCGCCAGGAGGATCGCCCGGAGCAACTCCGGCGGGCTGAGTTGGGTGGTGCCTTCAGGCAATCCCAGCGCCTGGCGGACCTGCCCGGAGACGGGGATGGTCTTGGCCTGGCGCGCGTAGACACCGCCGCCCTCGCTGATGAGCGAGCGGTCATAGTCATCCCATGACGAGCGCGGCAGTTCGAACAATCGCTGCCGCTCAGTAAACGAGGAGGCTGCGTCAGGTGCAGGGTCGAGGAAGATGTGCCGGTGATCGAAGGCAGCCACGAGCCTGATGTGGCGCGACAACAGCATGCCATTGCCGAAGACATCGCCTGACATGTCGCCGACGCCCACCACAGTGAATTCTTCGGTCTGGGTATCGAGGTCGAGTTCGCTGAAGTGTCGCTTGACGGATTCCCACGCGCCGCGGGCTGTGATGCCCATGGCCTTATGGTCGTAACCCACTGAACCGCCGGACGCAAAAGCGTCACCAAGCCAGAAACCGTATTCGGCGGCCAGCCCGTTGGCTGTGTCGGA
The DNA here is from genome assembly GCF_044769205.1 of Paenarthrobacter sp. NPDC090520. Lineage (NCBI taxonomy): Bacteria > Bacillati > Actinomycetota > Actinomycetes > Micrococcales > Micrococcaceae > Paenarthrobacter > Paenarthrobacter sp. NPDC090520. The sequence continues at coordinate 268,146 of NZ_JBIVXM010000001.1, read as the reverse complement.
GAACGTTGCCGTTCCCTTGTCCGCCGCGACCACCAGGTAGGAATCGTCGCCGTCGTGACGGACAACGTCCGACGGCGGGACAAGCCGCTCGCCGTCGGAGGAAGTCACCAGGTTGTCTGTAATGTCCAGCAGGCCACGGATGAACGTCTTGTAGCTTTCGATGCCCTCAGCCATCCAGGCCGAACGGTCGACGGCCGGGTTCGGCAGCTTCTTGGCGAAGAATCCGCCCTTCGCTCCTGTCGGGACAATCACTGCGTTCTTCACGGTCTGCGCCTTGACGAGGCCCAGGATTTCGGTGCGGAAGTCCTCCCGGCGGTCCGACCAGCGCAGGCCGCCACGGGCCACCTTGCCAAAACGAAGGTGGACGCCCTCGACACGGGGTGAGTAGACCCAGATCTCGTACATCGGACGCGGGAAGGGCAGCCCATCGATAGTGGTGGGATCGAGCTTGAAGCTCAGGTACCCCTTGTCCTGGAAGTAGTTGGTCCGCAGCGTCGATTCGATCAGGTTGACGAACGTGCGCAGCACCCGGTCGGCGTCAAGCGTGGCGACTTGGTCGATTGCCTCGGTGAGCGACAAGCGGGCGGCGGCCTGGCGGGCGGGGCGCTGCCCGTCTTCCACCGTCGGGTCGAACCGGGCCGCGAACAACGCCATCAACCCGCGGGCAACGTCCGGATTGGCCAAGAGCGTGTCGGCGATGAACCCAAACGAGTTGGTGTTGCCCATCTGCCGCATGTATTTGGCGTAGGCACGCAGCACTGTCACCTGCCGCCAGTGAATGCCTTCGCGCAGCACCAGCCGGTCAAAGTTGTCCGATTCGACAGAGCCCGTCACGGCAGCACCGAAGGAATCAGCAAGGAGGTCACCAGTTGCGAGCGGATCGATCCCCGAGGGGTACTTCAAACCGAGGTCGTAAAGGAAGAAGTCGCGGTGGTCGGCGGTTTCGATCTCAAACGGACGCTCGTCCAGGACTTCCAAGCCCAGGTTGTGGAAGTACGGAAGTATCTGGCTCAGGCTCTTGGGCTCCATGAGGTAGAGCTTTACCCGGGCGTCTTCCTCCAGGGACTCCCCTGCCCCTTCCGGGAGGTAGACGTGCACACCCGGACGGATCCCGGCGTCAGCCCCGCCCGTACGTTCGGCCTGGGCGCCATAGTTTTCGAAACGCTCAATATCCTCAAGAGCGTCTTCCACCTCGTAGTCCACGCGGTAACCCGCCGGGAAAGCTTCGGCCCACAATGTTGACAACACCTCAGCATCGTCGCCGGGCCGGTTTTCCCGGAGGACCTCGGCAATGCCCTCGCTCCAGGAACGGGATGCACGCATCAGCCTGTGCTCCAGCTCCTGGACGTTGACGTCGGCGAGTTCAGCGGTGCGGGGCAGCCGGATTCGGAAGAACACGCGGGCGAGGGCTGATTCCGTAATCCTGGCCTCGTAGTCGATGCTTTCTGCGTGGAAAGTCTCCCGAAGCTCCTGCTCGATCCTGAGCCGAACGCTGGTGGTGTACCTGTCACGTGGCAGGTACACGACGGCGGACATGAACCGACCGTAGATGTCGGGCCGGAGGAAGAGCTTGGTCCGGCGCCGTTCCTGGAGCCTCTGGATTCCCGTGGCGGTCGCCGCGAGGTCGGGGATCTCGATTTGGAACAACTCGTCGCGGGGATACGTTTCCAGGATGCCCAGGAGGTCTTTGCCCGAGTGCGAATCGGTAGGGAACCCGGCATTGCGAAGCACGGCGTCCACCTTGTCCCGGACAATAGGGATGCTTCGGACAGATCCGGTGTAGGCACTGGTGGCGAACAAACCAATGAACCGGCGTTCGCCGTTCACGTTGCCCGCGGCATCAAAGCTCTTAACGCCGATGTAGTCAAGGTAGGCCGGGCGATGAACAGTTGACCGCGAGTTTGCCTTGGTGATGACCAGGGCACGCTTTTCACGTGCCCGTTTGCGGCCGGCATCGGTCAGGTGTTGGATTTGACGGGTGTTGTCGCCCGCGCGGAGCAGGCCAAGGCCGCTGTCTTCGCGAAGTTCCAGGACATCCTCGCCATTGTCATCAATGAGGTCATATTCCCGGTAGCCGAGGAAGGTGAAGTTCCCGTTGTCCAACCACCGCAGCAGGTCCTGCGCCTGCCGGAGTTCCGCGATTTGCTCGGGATGGGAGACCGTCCCCAACGCTTCAGCCAACTCACGGGCCTTGCTCCGCATCTTGGGCCAATCCTCGACGGCGGCCCTGACGTCTCCCAGGACCCTCACCAGTCCGGCAACCAGCTCACCGCGGGCATCGTCGCTGACGCGGTCAACTTCCACTGCAATCCACGACTCCATGTGGGAAGCGTTGTCGCCGTCGCCAAGCAGGTGGGCAACGCTGGGCAGGGCGGCCGTGTCGCCACTGGAAATACCAATGTTGGACGGAACCCGTGAGACCTTGCTCAAGGCGCCGGACACGCGGTCGCGCGTCACCACGAAGAGGGGGTGCATCACCAGGCGGATGGCGCAGTTCTGACGTACCAGTTCGGCGTTGACCGAGTCCACAAGGAAGGGCATGTCGTCGGTCACGATGTAGACGACACTTCGGTCGGCTTCGCTGTCCACTTCGACAATCGGACTGCCGGGCCGGCGGGACTCCGCGATCTTCTTGTGCTTGTTGGCCCGGGCAATCAGCAGTTCCGGGGAGTAACCCCGGGAGTCATCTTCGGCGAGGTGCTCGTAGTAGTCACCGAAGAACCCCTCCCGGACAACTGCTGCATCGGACCGATCCTCCACGCTGGACCCTGACGACATCTACAACGCCTCCATTACCTGTCGATTGCTGCGACTCTGCAGCCCACAGGGTGAGCCTAGCGCTTAAGCAGGCGCATAGCTCTGGTAGATCGTCCAGCAGATTCGCGATTTTGCTGGTTAGGTGCACAGACCAATCCGGCGATGGCCAATCTCAGGGCGGAACCGGGAGCAGATTCCAGCAGGACAGTCCCGGAGAGCATGGCAGCATCACAAGCCGGAAAGTCCGCCGGGAGGTATGCCTCTATGCTTCGCAGCGGCCCAAAGCGCTGCCACGCCTCCGCCAATTGACGTCGGGGCGACCTCCCCACGGATGCCTGCCGGACTTTGTTCAGGACAATCCTCGGTGAGACGTGGGGAGCGGCAATCTCCAGATCGGCGAGGCCACGGACCAGCCTGGGGACGCCAACAGCGTCGGCCGCACCAACAGCTATCACCTCGTCGGCCAATTCCAGGCACCGGAGGGTCGCTCCATTCCTGCGTGGAGCCATCGTGTCAAAGCTCAACTCCTCGTCGGCTTCAAGGCAGAATCCCACGTCCACCACCACCACGCTTGCCGCGTGCCTTGCCCGTTCGAGGACTACGGACAAGGCCGGGGCCCTCAGTTCCGTCCAGCGGTCCGAGCGGGTAATGCCACTGAGGATCCGGAAGCTCCCGGCCGAGGTGTTCACATGGGTGGCCGCGCGATCAAAGGCGGCCCCATCCAGGATTCCCTGGTCCGCCAATCGACAGGCCTGGGCAAGTCCTGCCGATTCGTCGAGCAGGCCAAGCATTGCTGCCGCGCTGGCTCCGTAGCTGTCAGCATCCATCAGGATCACGGTGTCTCCTGCAGCAGCAAGTTCGGCAGCGATGTTGACGGCAACCGTGGTCCGCCCCGGCGCTCCCGCAGGCCCCCACACCGCGATGACGCGACCAGGCTCCGGCGTATCCTCCGGAGGGGCCGGCTCCACCGGATCCGACGAGTGGACAGACAGTTCGGCGAATCCCGCATCCATGACGGACTTCTGCCAGCCCCGCTCCCGGCGCATCTCCACGGCTTCGGATATCTTCCCGGCCAACTCGCTGGGTCCGATACCCACCGCCGCCGGAGTGACGCCAAAGGATTGCAGGCGCGCGGCCTCGGTCGGATCGTCAGTCAGGGCAACAAGGGAAACCCCGACAATATCCAGGCGGGCCACCAAGGAAGCAGTCAGATCGCCCGAGCTCTCCGACAACACGGCCGCCTGGGCCAGCCCGCTCTGGCAGGCCGCCAGGAGCTCAGCCAATTCGGAACAACGCCTGACAACCGTGACTGGTCCGTGCAAGCGTTCAAGTCCGCCCACCAGGGCTTCGGTCGCCTGGCCGAAAGTGACAACTGCAATACTCATCGGCCTACGCCAGAGGGGTTCCAGACCACCGACACCTTGGCAGCATTGGCCTGGGCCCCGAGCAACGCCGGCATCTGCTGGTCCGTCACGAGCACCAGCACAACAGTGGCCTTTGAACCGCCCAGAGTAGTAGAGCCCGGCGTTACCTGCGATATCTCGGCCCCGGGCAGCAACAGGGTTGGCTGGTCGTAAGCTCGCTTGGAACCCGGCATCGCCACCCAGACGTCCACCCGGGCCCCCGCGACCACCTGCACAGGCAGCGGCTCCTCCACGGAAATGGCTACCGGCTTGCGGTTGAGGGACTCCGTTTGCCCGAGGCTCCGGCGCGGAACGAGTTGGTCTTTCTCTATCCGCTGAAGCGCTACCTTGCCTTCCGTCAATCCATCCGCCACGGCCATGTACTCCGGTTCCACCTCATCCAGGCGCACGTTGACCACCTTGAGGTCATCACGGGTGATCTGCTGGCCCACGGCGATTGGTTCCCTGGCGGAAAACATCGGTGTGGTCTTGTCCGCCGAACCGACAACCGCAATGACGCCCGATACCGATACGAGAACCAGCAGGAGTCCAATGAGAAGGCGCGGATCTTTCAACGAGGGCTTCTTCAGCCTTCCGCCGGAACTCGTGTTGTTTTGGTCCATTCGTGGCGCTCCCCCAGTCAGCTCATGCAGGATGTCGTTGGGCCTATCCATTCTTGCCGGGCCGATCGGGAGCGCCAAAGCCAATAGCTGCAAAGTGCGCGAAACTGTGGATAAGTGCACCAAATTGGCCAGCCAGTGGCAAAATATACCCATGCCCCGTTTCTTGACCCTGGCGGATGTCGCCGAACAATTGCAGATCAACTCACCCCAGGCGTATGCGCTGGTGCGCAGCGGAGAATTGAAGGCCATCCAAGTGGGAGGCCGCGGCCAATGGCGCATCGAAGAGAAGATGCTCGAGCAATACATTGAGGAGCGATACGCCGAAGCCAGCCGGATGATCGAAAGATCCAGGACCAAAAGCGCTTAGCCACTCACGGCGCGGGGCTGCCTGACAGCTGGAAGGCAGCCCTAGTAATCCTGTCCACCCAGGGAACAGACCGCCGCCAAAGCCGTAAAAGGCACGGTGACAACCGAGACCACAGCCCCTGCCCGCCGCGCCTCGCCCCTGGTCACGGCCACATCAAGATGGTCCGGCCCCACCCTGTCGATGACACCCTCGAAGACGCGGCCGGCCTGCCCCGCCGAAGCTACGTGCACGGCAACCCCGGCCCGGTTCCTGGCCAAGCCCCTGAGGGCACCCGCCATACCCAGGCTTCCTCCGACACCCGGAGACGGCTTCCGGACCAACCGACCCAAGCCTTCGAGAAAGCTGACGGACCACCAAGGCAGCAGCCATTGCCGGGCGCCCTCGGACATGAGCAACCAGTCCTTGCCCACGTGGCCGAGGACTCCGGCGATGCGCCCGCCACCGTGAAGTACCAGCACCAGTTCGTGGCCAATGGCACCCCGCAGCCGGTCTCCGAGGGCGATCTGTGCCACTTCAACGCGGGCACGTTCCGAGATTTCCGCTTCCTGCACCCGCGTGCGTTCCCCGGAAAATTGTGCTTCCAAGTCCTCAAATAGAGAGTCCCATCTCATCTGTCCAGAGTAGGCTCTACAACAGGACTGCACCAAGGCGACGTCCAAAGCCTGAGATGACGATTGGACAAACCGCGCTAAACATGCCAAGAATGGCCTAAATTCATCAAACACCATCAAAACGCATGATGCGGGCAGGGACGGAATGGGCCGGGATAAAGCTCCACAACGGAACGACGTTGCTGTCGCCGGGACGATTCTCGCCTTGGGCGTCCTCCTGGTACTTGCGGGGCAGTTCCTGACGGACCGGGGCCATGCCGGCGGACCGCCAGCCCTCGATGTCGAACAGCTTCTCGGCTTCACGGCCAACGTCCTCGGCCTGGTCATTGTTGCCTGGTGGCTCTTGACCTTCGTGCTCGCTTTCCTGGCCGCAGCATTGGAAAGGTCGGGGCGGAGATCCAGGGCCAGGGTGGTAGCGAAGTACAGCCCGGGGTTCATGCTGCGCCTCACGTTTGCTTTGCTGAGCGTCAACCTGCTGGGCGTGGCAGCAGCGCACTCCGCCACACCACCGGATCCAGGCTGGCAGCCCGGCTCCTCAAGGACAACAACACAAGGGGCGGCCGAATGGCAATGTTCCGGAGGTCAGACCGCCCCGCAGTGGATGCCACGTCCGCCAGTTGTCGAACCCGGGCTCCTGAGCCGCTCGGCTTCCCGGGACGCTTCAGGCACTCCCGGGAAGGCAGGCATCGTTGTCAAGGATGGCGATACCCTCTGGACAATCGCGGCCCGCCGCTCAGGACCGTTGGCCACTGACATGGACGTCGCAAGGGAGTGGCCGCGCTGGTATGCAGCCAACCGATCCACCATCGGCGATGATCCCGCCGTCCTCCATCCGGGTCAAGTGCTGCAGCCACCGCCAATGGACTGAACCACCATCATCAGCTGAAGACTGTCCGCTCAGGGACACCGTTCACTCACCCAAAGCCAATCCCAGAAGAAGCCACTTGAGCCAGGCAATCCCCACGCCGGGCTCTGAATGCCTACTCCTGAGGATTGACCATGACTGCAACCACGGCTCGCCGTCCCACGGATGTCCCGACACCGGCACGAACGCCCGCCACGCAGGGCGCGGGTGCGGCGAATGTCGATGTCCGCCTGGTGGCACGCAGCATCGCACAAGCAGCGGTCGAAGTCCTGGCCGGCACCCGGCCTGTGCAACAACTCGCACGATTCCTGGACGCCGACTGCTATCTGGCGCTCCAGCACCGGGCTGGCCTGACAAGGGACTTCGTCGTCCGGTCTCGGGCACAGCAACGGGTCCACCTCAGTCCAATGGTCCGTTCCGTCCGTGTTTGCCACATATCGGACGAGATCCACGAGGCCACAATCGTGGTTGCAGAGGATCTCCGGTGCCGGGCCATAGCCATGAGGCTGGAACTCTCCGCCGGTACGTGGCAGGTTACAGCGCTGGAGATCGGCTGAGCTACGCGTGGGGGATAAAAAGGAAGGCCCGTGACCGTCCAACGAGGACGGTCACGGGCCTTCTGCTTTTCACGCAAGCAGTTGGTAAACAGTTACCGGCGCTTCTTCCTGGCAGGCTTTCGCTGCTCTTGGGCAGCTGCCTTGGCAGGATTTCCAGAACGCCCGGAGGACCTGGCTTCGATGCGGGTCTGGGTAGCCCCGTCTTCACCGGGAGCGGTGTACTGCAGCTGCGCGGGGCGTTCAGGCGCTTGCAATCCAGCCGCGCGGATCTGCGGATCGTGGTGTTCCGTGTGGGCGCCTGCAGCCGTGTCGTCCGCCACTACGACGTCTTCGGCCGGGGTAACTTCCACCTCCAGGTTGTAGAGGAATCCAATGCTCTCCTCGCGGATGGCTTCCATCATGGCTTGGAACATGGTGAAGCCCTCGCGCTGGTACTCCACCAACGGATCGCGCTGTGCCATCGCCCTCAAGCCGATGCCCTCCTTGAGGTAATCCATCTCGTAGAGGTGTTCCTGCCATTTGCGGCCCAACACGGAAAGCACCACGCGGCGTTCCAGCTCACGCATGCTCTCGGCGCCGATGGTCTCTTCGCGTCCCTGATAGACCAGCCGTGCGTCAGAAAGGATCTCCTCACGAAGGAACTCAGGCGTGACCTTTGACTTGCCACCGGCCTCCTCAATGATTTCCTGTGCAGTGACCGTTGCCGGGTACAGCGTCTTCAGGTTGGACCACAACTGGTTGAAGTCCCAATCGTCGCCCGTTCCCTCTGCTGTGGCAGCGTCGATGAGGGAATTGATGGTGTCTTCCAGGAAATACTGGACCTTCTCGTGGAGGTCGTCACCTTCAAGGATCCTGCGGCGGTCCCCGTAGATTGCCTCACGCTGGCGGTTCAGGACATCGTCGTATTTGAGGACGTTCTTGCGCTGTTCAGCATTGCGGGCTTCCACCTGGCCCTGGGCCGACGCAATGGCACGGGACACCAGTTTGGACTCCAACGCGACGTCGTCCGGAACCGAACTGTTCATCAGCCTCTCAGCGGCGCCGGAGTTGAACAACCGCATGAGGTCGTCCGTGAGGGAGAGGTAGAAGCGGGACTCGCCGGGGTCGCCCTGGCGGCCGGAGCGTCCACGCAGCTGGTTGTCGATGCGCCGGGACTCATGGCGTTCCGTGCCCAGGACGTACAGGCCTCCGAGGTCCAGGACTTCCTCGTGCTCGTCCTTGACAGCCTGCTTGGCGGCAGACAGCGCCTCAGGCCAGGCGGCCTCGTAGGCTTCCGAGTTTTCCTCCGGGTCGAGGCCCCGTTTGGCCAGTTCGGCGATGGCGGTGAATTCCGCGTTGCCGCCCAGCATGATGTCAGTACCGCGGCCGGCCATGTTGGTCGCCACGGTGACGGCGCCCTTGCGACCCGCCTGCGCCACAATGGAGGCTTCCCGCGCGTGGTTTTTCGCATTGAGGACCTCATGGCGAATGCCCTCCTTGGCCAGCAGCTTGGAGAGGTATTCGCTCTTTTCGACGCTGGTGGTGCCTACCAGGACCGGCTGGCCGTTTTCGTGCCGCTCCGCGATGTCCTTGACCACGGCGTCGAACTTGACGATCTCGTTCTTGTACACGAGGTCCGACTGGTCGATGCGCTGCATGTCACGGTTGGTGGGAATAGGCACCACACCCAGCTTGTAGGTGCTCATGAACTCGGCCGCCTCTGTCTCGGCAGTACCGGTCATGCCGGAAAGCTTCGAGTACATTCGGAAGTAGTTCTGCAGCGTGACCGTGGCCAGGGTCTGGTTTTCGGCCTTGATCTCAACGTTTTCCTTGGCCTCGATGGCCTGGTGCATGCCCTCGTTGTAGCGGCGTCCAGCCAGGATACGGCCCGTGTGTTCGTCAACGATCAGGACCTCGCCGTCGAGGATGACATAGTCCTTGTCCCGCTTGAAGAGTTCCTTTGCCTTGATGGCGTTGTTGAGGAGCCCAATCAGCGGTGTGTTGGCGGACTCGTAGAGGTTCTGGATGCCCAGGTAATCTTCCACCTTCTCGATGCCGGCTTCCAGGACGCCAACGGTGCGCTTCTTTTCGTCCACCTCGTAGTCCACCTCGGGCTGGAGGCGCAGGACCACCTTGGCGAACTCGCTGTACCAGCGGTTGGTGTCCCCTTGGGCCGGACCGGAGATGATCAGCGGTGTACGGGCCTCGTCGATCAGGATCGAGTCCACTTCATCCACGATTGCGAAATTGTGGCCACGCTGGACGAGTTCACTTGAGTCCCACGCCATGTTGTCGCGCAGGTAGTCGAAGCCGAATTCGTTGTTGGTACCGTACGTGATGTCCGCGGCGTACTGCGCGCGGCGAACAGCGGGGTCCTGGTTGGCCAGGATGCAGCCGCTGGTAAGTCCCAGGAAGCGGTAGACACGTCCCATGAGTTCGGACTGGTATTCCGCGAGGTAGTCGTTCACGGTGACAACGTGCACGCCCTTGCCAGTGAGTGCGTTAAGGTAAGCCGGCGCGGTGGCCACGAGCGTTTTACCCTCACCGGTTTTCATCTCAGCGATGTTGCCCAGGTGCAACGCGGCGCCACCCATGAGCTGGACGTCGAAGTGCCGCATTCCCAGGGTGCGCGACGACGCCTCGCGGACGGCGGCAAACGCTTCGGGGAGGAGGTCGTTCAGGGCCTCGCCGTCTTCATGCCTGGAGCGCAGGCGATCGGTTTCCTCGCGGAGTTCGGCATCGGAGAACGTCTTGAACGACTCTTCAAGGGCATTGATGGAATCGGCATAGTTCCGCAGTTGCTTGAGGGTTTTTTTATCACCCGTGCGGAGAAGTTTTTCGATTAGTGATGCCACGTGAAATTGCTCCCAGTCTCATGCTGCCGAATTCTGGCTGTTTCAGTCTACGGGAGAGACCAAGGCCACGTTGTCGGTTTTCCCTGTCAGCGGATTGTCTGCGGCGACCAGCCGGGAAGGCCTTGCGGACACCGCGTCGGCGAGCCCGGCGGCAAGGTCGCCAACGGGCTCCACCACGATGTCCTGCAGTCCCAACCATTCGGCCATGAGGTTGAGTTCGGCAGAAAGCTCGACGGCGGTGTCCGCCGGGGCGCCCGGCTCGCCGAACGCCGAACGGACCAAGAGGCGTCCGGTAGCCCTGTCCGCTTTAAGGTCCACCCTGGCAACCATTTCCTCTCGAAGCAGGAACGGCAGGACGTAGTACCCGAAGCGTCGTTTGGCCGCCGGAGTGTAGATCTCAATGCGGTAATGGAACCCGAACAGTTCCTCGAGGCGGCGCCGCTCAAATACCAGGGAGTCGAAAGGACTCAACAAGGCCCGGCCCTCGGCCTTGCGCGGGACCCTCGCTTCGACATGCCGGTAGGTATCCCGTGCCCAGCCCTGCACCGATACTTTCTCCAGGCGTCCCGCCTCGACCAGCCGCAGGACTGACGCCGCACCGGCTTTCACGGGCGTCCGGAAGTAGTCCGCGAAACACCGCACTGTCCCGATTCCGTGGGCCTGGGCTGCGGCCTCGATCAACCGGTCCATGGATTCCTCCAGGTCCGTGGATGCGGCAGGTTCCCCGGGGTACACCCTTGACGTCAGCGTGTAGCGCCGTTCGAATTGGGTGGTCCTGGACGCGGCCGAGATGCGCCCTTCCTCAAACAGGTGTTCAAGCACCCGTTTGACGACGTTCCAGTTCCAACCCCAGTTATCCCGTCCCGGCTCCTCGTCATGTCCCAAGGTGGCGGTCAACTCAGCGGCCGTCATTGGCCGGCTTGCTGCCAGTACGGCCATGATCCGTGCCTCCATGTCCCCTCGGATAGCCGGGTCCATGCGGTGGGCGCCAACCCAGGCGCGTTTCTGCCACAGCAGCAGGTCCCGAAAATGCTCCGGCCTGATGAAGCTGGCCTCGTGCGCCCAGTACTCCATCATCTTTCGGGGTGGTCGCCCCGCCATGGCCTGCAGGATTGCGGGGTCATAGCTGCCCAGCCTGGAGAAGAAAGGCAGGTAGTGGCTCCTCGCCAGGACGTTGACTGAGTCGATTTGGACCAAGTGAAGTTGGGCAAAAGTCCGGCCCACCGCCCGTCTTGTGACAGGTCCGGTGGGCCGGACTTTTGCTAATCCTTGGGCTGCCAATGCCATCCGCCGTGCCTGGGACAGGCTCAGCGAAGCGGTCATTGAAGTCCTTTCATGGAGGCGGCTGTGCCCTACTTGGCTGTGGCCGCCTGATCATCGGAACGGTAAGCGTGGATCTTTTCCTCAACAGCGTCCTCGCCGGGTTCGCACGTTGAGTCAAGGGTAATCACACCATAGGTCCAGCCGCTTCGCCGGTAAACCACGGATGGTGCGTTGGTTTCCTTGTCCAGGAACAGGTAGAAGTTGTGTCCCACGAGTTCCATGTTGTCCACGGCGTCGTCGAGAGTCAGTGACGCTGCGGGGAAGACCTTCCGCCGGATGAGGACCGGTGAGTCGCCGGCCGGAATGTCGTTCTCGATGTCGTACGGCGACGCTTCTTCGGCCTGCAGCACGGGAGCCTGGTGGTTGCCTGCTTCGGCGTAGATCGGCTCACTGGCACTGGCGGGCTCAAGGGATGCCGTTGCTTCCCGGACTGCCTTGGGCGTGTGCCGCCCGTGGTGCACCTTCTTCCTGTCCTTGGCACGACGCAGCCGCTCAAGGAGTTTGTTGTAGGCGAGATCGAAGGCAGCAAATTTGTCAGCGGCTGTGGCCTCTGCGCGGATAACGGGGCCGCGGCCCAGGACGGTCACTTCAACGGTGAGCTGGCCAGGTATCTGGCGCGGGTTGGTTTCCTTGGAAACCTTGGCGTCTACCCGCTGGACTTTATCCCCAAGCGACTCAATCTTTGAGATTTTCTCGCCGGCGTATTCGCGAAAGCGATCGGAAACGGTCAGGTTTCGTCCGCTGATCATGAACTCCATGGTGCCCTCCAAATAACTCAGGTGACACGACAACGACTCTGTTTGGGGCCGGTCTGACGGACAGTCGAGCCCCTTTCCGAGCCGCTATCGACAGGTACATCTGTTCTTGGTACCCATAATCGACGTTAGTTCATCGGCACGAGTTATTCATCCTTTGGCCACTTATTTTTTGTTTGCGTCTTCTTCACTGTGGAGGGCTCGTCTCCAGCAGCGAAAGAGGCGTAGGCTGGTGGCCTCGTGGCCGCCAGGACAATGGCACCGCAAACTGTCGCCCCTGCCGCTTGCAAGGCCCTGTTTGCTTCAGCCAGCGTGGCCCCTGTGGTCAGGACATCGTCAACAATGATGCACTTCCGCCCACGGACTTTGGACCGGAAGCCCGGCTTCACAACCATGGATCCGGCCACCCGCCGCGCCCGTTCCCCACGTCCGAGTCCTTTCTGGCCACCGGTGCTTTGCCGCGTGGCCTGGCCTGCAACCGCATCCATGGCCTTGGCGACGAGCAAAGTGGCCTCATGCAACTGGAATCCAGAACGTGGAACGACGCCCTTCTTTCGCAGGGCATCCCACGTGGGGCAATCCTCCAGGAGACGTCGACGCCGCACCGCGGCCAGCAGGACGCTGACGGGACTGAATCCACGTTTGCGGAACGCTTTTCCGCTGCTGGGCACCGGAATCAGGATGAGCCCCTGTTCCCGGCCGACGGCAGCTTTCACCGCCCTGCCCAGGCAAGGTCCCAAGACCGCAGCAATGCGTCCCTGACCGGCCTGCTTGAACGACAGAATGGCCACGGCAAGCTCATCGCGGTAGGGCCCCGCAGCAACCACTCCGAGTTTCGCGGTTCCGTCGAGCTCCATCAGGAAGGGCGATTCCTGCTCGGCGCGGAATGGATTCCTGCACAGCAACCGGATGCGCTTGGAGCAAACGCCGCACAGCACGGTGTCTTCGACCCCGCAGCACACGCATTCCACCGGAACCAGGACGTTGAGGACCTCGCTGAGGCCCAGTTGGCACGCCGAGACCATACGGGCAACCGGGCGGGCATGGGAACCCCGCCTGGCCGCCATGACGGGGAGCCTTCCGTCAAGGTCCGGATCCACCCTTGCCGTCCGGCGGGTGTGCACGTCAACGCCGGAGTTCCATGGGCGAAGGCGTTGGGAGGACATGCTCCAAGCTTGCCTGCGCAGGACAAACCCGGCACCGACGCCCGGCCACTATGTGGAAAACAAGCGCTTAGCCCGGGAAGGCGGGTTCCGTCGGACCCTTCAGCTGCAGTTCCCAACCGTTGCCGACGCGTTGGAAGACCCCGGCCGCCGACTGGCCATAGATCTGCTCAGAACCGTTTCCGGCGCTCAGGCTGGTGAGCCCGTCCCACGGCGCCAGTTGCTGCGGATCCCCCGAGGCGAGCGAAAGCAGTTCGGGTACGACCGTTCCCGTCGCTGACGCCGCCATTACGACCACCGTGGACCCGTTGACCCATGCCCCTTGGTCCGGAGACGAATTGGTGAAGAGGGTAACCGGAGCCGTAAGGTCCTTGGGCGTCCCATCGGGGTTCCGGACGATACCGGCGACTTGGACCGCCGTCTTGCCGTTGGCCACCGAAATGATCAGTGCCCTGGCGCCCTCGCGCGAAACCCTGAATTCCTTGACGGTCCGTCCGGAAAGCCAGGCAGGTGTGATCGTGGTGGAAGGGATGGCCATCCCCGGCGCTACGCCCGTCGGTTTGAACGCCACGATTTCGGTAGCCCCGTTGGCCCCGGGACCCGACGTCCACACCCAATCCTGTGGACTGAACGATGGACCGGTGAGGGTACTCCGTGTTGTCAGCTGACGTGCCGGTTGGCCTGGTTCGATCGAGTAGAGGGTTGTCCGGTCTCCATTGAGGAAGGCCGCCGTTTGCGAAACGGGTGACTCCGCCGGCGAATGGGGTCCCAGCCCCGCCACCGATTGGATGTCCGGAAGGGGCGAGACCCTGTTGTTCTCGTAGCGGACCAGGTCTCCGTTGTTGACGGCGATCTGCCGCGCCGGAACACTCTTGTCCACCACCGGCGGCAGGACCGAACCGTCGTCGTCCACCCGTACCAAATCCTGGTCCGCGCGGAGCTGGACGTTAATGACATCCGGCTGGCTCCTGAACGTCAGCGCCAGCTGGTTCTGCATGCGCTGCCGGTCTTCGGCCGAGGCATCGAAGAGCTCCTTGGCGGACAAGTCCACCTGGGCAGCACCGGAAACCACGGGAACCGACTCTCGTGCGAGTTTGATTCCCGACGGGAAGGCACTCACGACGGCGCCGCGCAAGTAGGGTGCCGGACCGGCCAGCAAAGCGCTGGTCATCGACTTGACGGTCTTCTTCTTGATGAACCAGCGGTAGTCGGGCACCGCATAGGTGAACGTGGGGTCATAGAAGTAGATGGGATACGCCCCGTAGATCACTTTGAAGGTCTCCTCGGGGATGGCCGTGCCATCGGGCACTTTGGAGATGCGCCACTCCCCCTCCACCTGGTCAAGCGTGACAGGTATGGATTCCTTGGTCCCCGGCGGGTACTGGGTGGCGATGCCGTCGGCATCCACGGAATAGGCGAGGTCGAGTTCGTAGACGTATTCGTTTTCGACCGCGGTTTTGACCACCTGGGCTTCACGGAACACCAAAGCCCGCTTGTCCGGCTTCCAGGTCACGGACTGCGCCTGCGTCAGGTACTGCCGTGCCACAGGGTAGTCGTCTTCATAACCGCTGCCGGCCATGTAGAAGTCCTCGATCACGGCTTCCGGGCTGGCACCGGCCCGCGGCGCGGCCGGGAAGAAAACCGGGGCGTTCGAATTTCCGGCGCTCTCGTCCTTGCTCTTGCCCACGGGCCCGGACCGCGGAATCTGGGCGCAGGACGCCAGGAGGACCACCAAGACCGCCATCACCGCAATGGCTGCACGCCGGAGGGACTTTGCAGCACTCATTCCTTGCCTCCCGGCGTGCTGGGCGGGAGCTCAGGATCGGCGGAGTGGCCGTGTGTTCCGGAGGTGTCCGTCCCCGGGCCAGGATCCAGGACGAGCAACTGGTGCTCGATGCCGGTGTCCGGGAGGTCTATGTCCGCCGGCTCCAACTGGAGCGGCGATTTGAGGATGGTTCCGCCTTGGCGAAGGGGCAGCGTCAGCCGGAAGTTGGAACCGGCCCCCTTGCGTCCCCAGGCCTGCAGCCAGCCGTTGTGGAGTTTGGTGTCCTCCGCCGCGATCGAGAGCCCCAGGCCGCTGCCGCCGGTGGTTCGGGCACGGGCTGGATCCGCCCGCCAGAACCGGTCGAAGACGCGGGCGGCCTCGGCCTGGCTCATCCCGATTCCGTGGTCACGGACAGCCACGGCAACGGCATCCTGGTTGGCCGCAACCGAGATGTGGACCGGCCGGCCTTCACCGTGTTCCAAAGCGTTGAGCAGGAGATTGCGGAGAATACGGTCGATCCGGCGGGAGTCCATTTCCACGACGATGGCCTTGTCCCTGGCGTTCAGGCGGACGTCGGAGCCATACTCGGCTGCCACCGGCGCGGCGCCCTCCATGACGTGTCCCAGGACCTGGAAAATATCCTGCGGCTCGGCATCCAGGATGGCCGCCCCTGCGTCGAAGCGGGAAATCTCCAGCAAATCGGACAGCAGTGACTGGAACCTCTCCACCTGGTTGTACAGCAGTTCCGCCGACCTCTTGTTCATGGGGTCGAAATCTTCGCGGGCATCGAAAAGGACTTCTGCCGCCATGCGGACAGTGGTCAGTGGCGTCCGGAGTTCGTGGGAGACGTCGGAAACAAATCTCTGCTGCATCTGGGACAACGTGGCCAGCTGTGTAATCTGCTCCTGCAGGCTTGCGGCCATGTGGTTGAACGAGGCTCCAAGGCGTGCCACCTCGTCCTCGCCCTTGACCACCATGCGTTCCTGGAGTTGTCCTGCCGCCAACTTTTCCGAAACTACTGCAGCGTGGCTGACTGGGCTCACGACATTTCGCGTCACGTACCAGGCGATGGCACCAATCATGAGGACCAATGCGGCACCACCGGCCCAGAGGACGTTCTGGATTTCGTCCAGGGTTTTCTGGGCGGTGTTGAGGTCGTAGATCAAATAGAGCTCATACATGGTCCCGTTGAACGTGACCTTGTTTCCCACGGCAATGCCCGGCCGGTCCTCGTTCCCCACGGGAAACTCCATCGATGCCCAGAACTGCTGCTTACCGCCGTCCTGGACGGCCTTCCGCAGTTCGGGGGGAATAACCCGCACGGTCAGTTGGTCGGACGCCCGGGACTCCACCCACCGGTTGCGTGGCTTGGTTTGCTCGGGGACTGCTTCGAAAACGTACCGCCGTTGAATAACGGAGCCCCGGCCCTCGACTGCCGTCAGGGTGTCGTAAACCAAGGTGATGACGCTTGACTGGTCCGTGACCTGCGCGCCGTCGAACGTGTCCTGGACCTGTTTGACGTTGTAGCGCGATTCCGATTCCGCCTGGGCCAGGCGCTCCTGGAAGAGGTTGTTGGCGATCTGGTTGGAGAGGTAGGCACCAACGATCGCGAAGGACGTGACGGCCAGCAGCAGCGTGGTAAGCACTGTCCTGAATTCGAGGGACCGACGCCAGCGCCGCAACAGCGACCGCCACAGAAACCGGACTCCCGGCCGGATCTGGCGTATGCCGATCGCCACGAGACGGGATACCCGAAGTACCAGGATCAGTCCACGCCGCGTCCAGATCCTGGCCCTGCCGGCCAACCATTTCACGGTTCCACGGCTGCCGCGGGAGCCGGGGACCGTTGATTCTTCAGGCGTTTCCCCAGGGCTCGCCAAAGGTGCACCGGTGGTATCCGGAGCTGAGGGTCCGCGCTTGGCCCCGGCCTTTTCGGCCTCGCCGGCGGGTGAGTCAGGAACCTGCTTTATATCCGACACCACGCACCGTCAAGACGACCTCGGGCGCTTCCGGATCACGCTCGATCTTGGAACGCAAACGCTGGACATGGACATTCACCAATCGGGTGTCGGCAGCGTGCCGGTAACCCCACACCTGTTCAAGGAGCAACTCCCGGGTGAAGACCTGCCACGGTTTACGGGCCAGGGCCACCAGAAGGTCGAATTCGAGAGGGGTCAGCGAGATGCGCTCCCCGCCACGGGTTACCAAGTGGCCCGCGACGTCAATCGTGACGTCGGCGATGCGCAAGGTCTCCGGCGCCTTCTGCTCTCCCGGACGAAGGCGGGCACGGACGCGGGCAACGAGCTCAGCAGGCTTGAAGGGTTTGGGCACGTAGTCGTCTGCGCCCGATTCCAAACCTCGGACAACATCCGAGGTGTCCGACTTCGCGGTGAGCATCACGATGGGAACATCCGACTCGCCACGGATCTGGCGGCACACTTCGATTCCGTCCGAACCGGGAAGCATGAGGTCGAGGAGGACGAGGTCCGGCTTGGACGAACGGAAGACGTCAAGGGCTTGGCCGCCGTCTGCGCAGAATACGGGCTCGAAGCCGTCATTGCGCAGGACGATGCCAATCATTTCTGCGAGCGCTTCGTCGTCGTCTACTACCAGAATGCGTGCCTTCATAGTTATATGTTCCCTTATCGACAACCCTTTGTCCTGTTGGCGGGGGCGCACGGCATGGCGTCCCCCAGGAGCACTTCCACCGTACTGCACTGGCCGTAACACCTCGTGCCGGCGGGGAATCATGCGAATGCTAGGAGTGATGGCAAAGGGATTATAGGCTGGTTCCAGGTCCGTTTGGGGGACGTCGATGGTCGGCGGTCGGGGCCTCATGGGGAGGAACTCGTGACACAACCAGAGCATGGCCAGCCGCCGCAGGCGGGCGGGCAGGCGGGGTGGGGAAGCCAACCGCAATGGGGCGGTCAACCGCAGTGGCCGGCGCCTCCCGGGCACGGTCCCTGGCAGGGCCAGGCACCCAATGGAATGCCCGGCGGACAGACCCCGCCGTACGGTCCACAGCACGGCCAGCCATACGGCCAGCACCCTGGCCAGCCTTACGGCCAGCCACTGTACGTCGCTCCGCCCAAACCCGGAGTCATTCCCCTGAGGCCCCTGCAGTTCGGCGAGTTCCTTGACGGTGCCTTCCAGACCATCCGCCGGAATGCCGCGTCGATGGTGGGCTCGGCCCTGATTGTGCAGGCAGCCAGCGGGATCCTTACCGGCGTCCTGACCGTGGCAGTGCTGCCGGCCATGGAGTCCCTGCAATCCGTGAACCGGCGCGCAGACCTCGATGACTTCCTGGGCCCGGTCATCGGCTTCATTGCCGCCATTTTTGGCGTTGCCATCCTCGCCGCCCTCCTCGGCTCGGTATTGCAAGGAGTCTTCGCCGTGCCGGTCCTGCGCTCAGTGTTGAACCGGCGGACCGGCTTCCGTCAGATGTGGAAACTTGCGGCGCGGCGCATCTGGCCGCTGCTCGGCGTGGCGGCACTTCTTACCTTTGTAGGCCTCTTGGCTGTTGCCGCAGTGGTGGGAGTAGCCGTGCTCCTGGTGATGGCCATGGGACCTGCAGGAATCGCCTTGGTTATCCCGTTGTGGATCGGCGCACTGGTCCTGTTCGTCTGGATTGGCTTGAAGCTGATGTTCGCTCCTGCCGCCATCGTGGTGGAACGGGTGGGCGTCTATGACGGCCTGCTGCGGTCATGGCGATTGACCAAGAACAGTTGGTGGCGCATCTTCGGCATCACCCTTGTGGTGGCCATCATGGTCGGTGTCATTGGCAACGTGGTCCAGATCCCGGTGAACCTGGCAACCGAAGGCGTTGGAACGGTGTTCTCCCCACACCCGGATGCTTCCTCCACGAGTTCGGGTTTCCTGGTGGCCACCATCATTTCCACCATCATCGCGGTCCTTGTCGGATCGGTGACCTTCGCCTTCCAGACGTCGGTCACCGCGCTGATCTATGTGGATCTCCGGATGCGGCGCGAGGGCCTCGATGTGGAACTGATGCGCTTGATGGAGACTGGCGCGGACCCTGACGGCGTACCGGGTGAGCCGCTGGCCCGTCATGCCGGTACGCAATGGCCCCCACACAGTGGTTCGTGGCCGGTTCCCGGTTCACCGGCGCCGGATGCCCCCTATGGGCCACGGCCTCCGGTATGACCGGACTCCTGACGCTGGCCGTCACGCAAGAACCGCCCGTGGCGCCGGACCGGGACGAAGCCCGGCGATGGGCTGCAGAAGAGCTCAGCAAGAGCAAGTATGCAGAAGCGCGTCCCAGCTGGCTGGACCAAGCATGGCGCGACTTCCTTGACTGGCTCAACTCCCTGGAAGGCGACGGCACCCCGGGTGGGAATGGTGTGGCCGTCCCCCTCATCATCACCCTCGCCGTGGTGCTCATTGTGGTGGCCGTTATGTTGGTCCGTCCACGCTTGAACGCACACCGCAAGGCGCCCGCTTCCGGGGTGTTCGGCAATGAGCCGGTCGTTGGCTCGTCCGCGTACAGGCAACGCGCCGCAACTGCCGCAAGGGACGGCAACTGGCGGGCCGCCGTCGTCGATCAATTCCGCGCCCTGGTGCGCTCGGCGGAAGAACGCGACGTCCTCGAGTCGCGGGCAGGCAGGACTGCCGATGAAGCTGCCGCCCACCTGGGCGGGGCATTCGCAGCCATCCGCCATCGCCTGGCCGACGCCGCAAGCGTTTTTGACGCAGTCCTGTATGGCGACCAAGCGGCGCGGGAGCAGGACTTCGAGGCCCTTCGGCAACTGGACGCGGACATGCAGGGCATGTCCCCCACCTACGCTGGGCCTGCCGGCAGTGGATTGGCTGTGCCGCGATGACGCTCACCGAGACGTCCGCCAACGCGCCGTCGCCGAAAGTCCCCACCACCGGGAGGTCCGGCACCATCCAAGGCAAGTGGTTGCGGAAGAACGCGAAGTGGGTGGCGCTCGCTGTCCTTTTTGCCGCGCTGGTGACGTTCCTCGTGGTGCAGCGTCAAGCGCCCACAGCGGACTCGCGGCCTTTGTCGGCCAACAACCCTGGACCGGAAGGCGCCATGGCCTTGGCCGAACTCCTGGGCCAGCACGGAGTTCGCGTCACCAGCACCGACTCCCTTGCCACAACGTTGGACGCCGTTGAGGACAACCCGGAGTCCACTGTGCTGGTCTACGACCCGCGGGGTTTCCTGGGCCGGGAACAGCTCACGGAGTTGCGGGACTCAGACGCCGCCAAGGTGGTTGCGGTGTCACCACGGCTGGGGTCCGTGCGCGGTCTCGATGCCCAGATCCAGGCCAGCGGCGTGGTTCCCGATTCGAGCGGCGTGCTGGCTCCCTCCTGCAGGCAGGCCGATGCCACAGCGGCCGGCAACGTTGCCGCCAAGGGCACTGTCTACACGGGCCCGGTCACGTGCTACACCACCAAGGCCGGGGGTCCCGGACTCTACGCAGCCTCCGCCACGGGCAAGGTGGTGGTGCTCGGAAGCAAGGACCTGCTGAACAACGCACACCTCGCCGAGGAGGGCCACGCCGCGCTCTCACTCCGCACGCTGGGCACCACTGGTCACGTTGTCTGGTACCTGCCTGGCGTCGCCGACCTGGAAGCCGACGCTTCCACCCCCACCCTCAATGATTTGGCGCCGCCGTGGCTGGCAGTCGGGGGTCCCTGGCTTGCCCTCGTGGCGGTACTGGCCATCGCCTGGCGGGGACGCCGGCTGGGGCCCCTGGTCCACGAGCCGCTGCCCGTGGTGGTGAAAGCGGCTGAAACCGCGGAAGGCCGGGCGCGGCTCTACCAGGACTCCCGGGCCGTGCAGCGGGCCGCGGACAATATCCGGGCCGGGACACTGTGGAGGTTGGCCAGGCACTTCAACCTCGGTGCCGAAGCCACACCCGAAGCCGTCGTTGAGGCTCTGGAGCGACGCTTCGGAAGACCCGTTCCGGAGCTTCGTTTCACCTTGCTCGACGCAGAGCCCCAAACTGAAGGACACCTTGTGCAATGGGCACAACACATGGAACGAATCGAACGGGAGGCGACAGCCCAATGAGCAACCAGCCAGGCAGCTACACGGAAAGCGCCGAGCGATACTCCGGCACTGCGGCGCCGGAAGCCGGCCACACTGGAAGGGATGCCGCGTCCGCCAATCATCACGGTGGCCACGCGGCGGCCAGTGGCGCCGGAGACCCGGCCCGGGAGTCGCTCCTGAACGTCAGGAACGAGGTAGGCAAGGCCGTGGTGGGCCAGGATCCCACGGTGACGGGAATGCTCATCGCCCTGTTGTGTGGCGGCCATGTCCTCCTTGAAGGAGTCCCGGGTGTAGCGAAGACGCTGCTGGTGCGGGCATTGTCCACCGCCTTGAGCCTGGATACCAAGCGTGTGCAGTTCACCCCGGACCTCATGCCTGGCGACGTCACAGGTTCCTTGGTCTATGACGCCCATTCCTCGGAATTCTCTTTCCGGGAAGGTCCTGTCTTTACCAATATCCTGCTGGCTGATGAGATCAACCGGACGCCGCCCAAGACCCAGGCCTCGCTGCTGGAAGCGATGGAGGAGCGGCAGGTCTCCGTTGACGGTGTGTCGCGGCCCCTTCCTGAACCCTTCATTGTGGCTGCAACCCAGAACCCTGTGGAGTACGAGGGCACGTATCCGTTGCCCGAGGCCCAACTGGACCGTTTCCTCCTGAAGCTCACCATGCCTTTGCCTGGCAGGGCCGAAGAGATCGAGGTGATCCGCCGCCACGCCGCAGGTTTCGATCCCCGGAACCTCGCCGCCGCGGGCGTGCGGCCTGTTGCCGGCGCCGCTGAACTCTCGCAGGCACGCCAGGCTGTGGCCCAGGTTTCCGCTGCACCGGAAGTCCTTGCCTACATCGTGGATGTGGTCCGGGCAACGCGGTCTGCCCCCTCGTTCCAGCTCGGCGTTTCCCCTCGCGGGGCCACCGCTTTGCTCAACACCTCAAAAGCGTGGGCCTGGTTGTCCGGGCGTTCGTTCGTGACTCCGGACGACGTCAAGGCACTGTCCCTCCCATGCCTCCGGCACCGTGTGGGCCTGCGCCCCGAGGCCCAGATGGACGGAATCAACGTGGACGACGTCCTGGGCAGCATCCTGGCTTCCGTTCCGGTTCCGCGGTGATCCGGCTTCCGGCCCGGCACAAGCCCGCTGTGGTGCCACCAAGGAGTGCCGAATGGCCGTAACGGGTCGCTTCGTCCTTCTTGCCTTCGCTGCGTTGGCCCCCCTTGTGCTGTTCCCGGCCTGGTCAACGGTGCTGGTGGTCATCGCAGCCCTGCTCCTGCTCGTCGTTGTTGACGTGGCCTTGGCAGCTTCCCCCGCCAAAACCACGCTCGAGCGTATCCAACCGGCGAACGTCACTCTGGAGAACCACGTGGAATCCGTGGTGGTTATCACCAACCCAGGTCGCCGAAAGCTCCGCGCGCTGGTCCGTGATGCATGGCAACCCTCCGCCGGCGCTGTCAACGCCGTCCAGAACCTGGTGGTTCCGGCGGGCGAACGACGACGGATGACCGTCACTCTGCTCCCCCGGCGGCGGGGCGAACTCGCTGCACCGCACGTGACCGTCCGCTCCCATGGGCCACTGCGGCTCGCCGCCCGCCAGCGGACCCGGCCGCTGCCCGGCCACCTCCGGGTCCTTCCGCCGTTCCATTCCAAACGGCACCTGCCCTCCAAGCTGCGGAAGCTCCGTGAGCTCGATGGCAGGGCGGCTGTGCAGATCCGCGGTGCCGGCACCGAGTTCGACTCCCTTCGGGACTATGTCCGCGGGGACGATGTCCGTTCCATCGACTGGCGCGCCACGGCCCGGCGCAGCTCAGTTGTTGTCCGCACCTGGCGGCCGGAGCGGGACCGCCGCGTGGTGATTGTCCTGGATACGTCCCGGACGGCCGCCGCGCGGATCGAGGACGAGACGCGGTTGGACACGGGCATCGAAGCTTCCCTGCTCTTGGCGGTCCTCGCTGAACGCGGCGGGGACCGCGTGGACTTCCTCGCCTACGACAGGCGGCTCCGCGCACGGGTGGAATCGGCGTCGAAGGGAAACCTCCTGGGACAACTTGTTCAGGCCATGGCGCCGCTGGATGCGGAACTGATCGAACTCGACTGGCAGCAGATTCCTGGCCAGGTTCGGGCCGTTTCGGCCCACCGCTCGCTGGTGGTCCTGTTGACCGCGCTCGACGGCGGGGCCCCCGAAGAGGGCCTGCTCCCCTTGGTTGCCCAGCTGGCTACCCAGCACGTGGTGATTGTGGCGTCGGTCCGTGACCCCGTGCTTGCCACGATGAAGGAAGAACGTTCGACAGCGAGCCAGGTTTTCCGTTCGGCGGCCGCCGAACGGTCCCTGCTGGAACGGGCAGCCGTCACGGCACAGCTCCGGCAGCTGGGGGCAGAAGTGGTGGACGCGGATCCACAAGACCTGCCTCCCCACCTCGCAGACACCTACATCCGGCTCAAAGCTGCCGGACGCCTCTAGGAAGGACTCCACGCCATGGGCGATGCCATCTACCAACTGGCTCTGCGCGGCGACTTTGACCGCCTGCAGCCGGAAGTCCGCGACTACTTTTCCCTCGCTGCAGGCTCCGGCACCTACGGGATCGGACAAGGAGTGTTTGATGTGGTGGGCTGCCGGCAGAAATGGCTCCGACCCTTGCTTGCCCTGACGGGCAACGAAGAGGCCTTCTTTCCCGAATACGGAGAAGGCATTCCCTTCCGAATCGAAAACCATGCCCACGTGGACCCTTTTGGCCGGCCGGCGCTGACTGCGCGACGCGAGATCCATTTCCCTTCCGGTACCCGGCTGTTCCACGACACAACCAGCGCCATCGCGGGTCCGACGGGTCAGCCGGACAGGCTCGTGGACCACCTGGGCCGCTACCGGCGCCTCGTCACAGACCTGGAGGTCAGTGTCACTCCAGAAGGAAGGCTGCGTGGCGTGTCGAAGGCCAGCCGGCTCTTCCTGGGTCCGCTTCGCATTCCCCTGCCGGCCGCCCTCGACGCGCGCGCCTATGCCGAGCAATGGTGGGACGAAGCCGAAGGCAAGCATCGGATCCAGGTCAAGGTGATCCAGCCGCAGGTTGGTTTGGTCCTCGTGTACGCCGGCCGCTTCGACTACCGGCTGGTCCCCTACCTCCCGGGGAGCGCGCCGGGAACGGCCTTGCCCCGCTACGCCGAGCCTGACCGGTGGGAAGAACGGATCTAGCCCTGGGCCAGCTGGTCCAGTCCGTCCGCGACGTGTGTCAGCTTGGTCAGCACTCTCTTGGCCTCAGCAGGTTTCAGGTGTGCCAGGCCCGTCGCCGGGGTTACCCGCAGCCCGGACAGCGCCGATGCCGGCAGGCCCACCTGCCGCCAAGGCCGCCAGAGGCGTTCCACGATGTCCGCTGTCCGCGGCAAAGACGGGCCGTCGGTAGGCAGGGCGCCCGCCCACACCCGCTTGCCGGATTCCACGGCTGCGGCCAAGTGCTCCCACTGGCGTGTGGTCAAGGCTTTCAGGGGGACGGCGACACCGTCTGCTCCCGCTGACAGGATGCGTTCGATCGGCACTTCGATCTCCGGTACCGAAATAACGGTTTCGACGACGCCGGCCTCCTTAAGTGCGTCGAGCACCAGCCGCCATGCTGAGCTGACTTCGTCACCGGCGATCGACCGCAAGGTCCGGTAACCGCTGGCCGTCGGGATGGTTCCGCCCATCACTGCAGCAATGGCAGGTTCATCCAGTTGGACCACAATACCGGCCCCGGGGGCCGCTGCGCGGATCTTCTGCACGTGATCGGCCACTCCGGCAGCCAAGGACCCGGCAATGTCACGACGCGCACCGTAGTCAAGGAGCGCCCGCTCGCCGCTGTGCAGGTACAGTTCCGAGGCCAGGGTGAGCGGTCCCACCAATTGGACCTTCACTTCCGTGGCCGAAACGTCTTCTGCTCCTGCGACGTCGGCAAGGATGTTGATGTCCGACGCCAGGGCCGACCGTGCCCGCAGGTGGTCCTTTCCGGGCCTGTCCACGAGCCGCCAGCCATGCGGTTGGACGTCGATGGCCAAATCCACCAACAGGCTGCCGGTCCGACCTATGGCGTCGGAACCAACACCGCGGCCGGGCAGTTCAGGGAGGAAGGGAAGGTGCGGCTCGCCCAACTCCCCACGGATGGTTCGGAGGGCTTCCGCAAAGTCACTTCCCGGCCACGGGCCAAGAGCCGTGGCACTGGCCCGCAAAGGGTGCGTTTCCGCCACGCCTAGGCCTGCTGGCTGGAGATCTGGTGGTTCTCGGCGATCGCCTCATGGTGCCGGATGACTTCACTGATGATGAAGTTCAGGAATTTCTCGGCAAAGGCCGGATCCAGGTGGGCGTCCTCGGCGAGGCGCCGCAACCGTGCGATCTGTGCCGCCTCCCGGCCCGGGTCCCCGGCAGGAAGCTTGTGGGTGGCTTTGAGGATGCCCACTTTCTGGGTGGCCTTGAACCGCTCGGCGAGCAGGAACACCAACGTGGCATCGATGTTGTCGATGCTGGACCGGATGGACAGCAGTTCCTCCATGATTCCCCGGTCCACCTGGCCGGACAGGGAACTCGCTGCCGGGTCGAAGGATTCGGTGTCATCGGGAAGGGCGTTGCTCTGCTCGGTCATGCCTCCCAGTCTATGGTGTGCGGCTGGTGGCTCCGTTGTTGTTACCTCCTGGCGAAGCTTCCACGGGACACCAGGAAGGGCAGTGTTGCCGCCACGCAATCGGGTGCACAATGGGCTCCATCACCTGCGGATCGGCAAAGGAGCTCCCATGAAGATCGCCGTTTTGGGAACGGGAATGGTGGGGCACGCCCTCGCCGGAAAGTTGGTGTCCTTGGGCCACGAGGTCACCATGGGTTCCCGTGAACCGGGGAATCCCAAAGGCCTCGCCTGGGCGGGGGATGCCGGAGGCCTCGGGCACGCAGGATCCTTCTCGCAGGCCGCGGCAGGCGCCGAATTGGTTGTCAATGCCACCCCCGGAGCGGTGAGCCTTGCGGCGCTTGCCGAGGCTGGCGAAGCGAACCTGGACGGCAAGGTCCTCCTGGACGTATCCAACGGCCTGGACAACTCCAGCGGCTTCCCGCCGACACTGACGGTGTGCAATACGGACAGCATCGCCGAAACCATCCAACGCACCTATCCCGGCGTTCGCGTGGTTAAGTCCCTGAATACGGTCAGCGCGCCAGTCATGGTGGAGCCCGGGCGCCTGCCTGGAGCACACCATATCTTCATGGCCGGCAACGACGCCGGGGCCAAGGCCACAGTTTCCGCCTTGCTGCAGGCCTTTGGTTGGCCCCAGGAACACATCCGCGACCTTGGTGGACTGGACGCCGCCCGGGGAATGGAAATGTGGCTTCCCCTGTGGCTGCGCATCTTCATGCAGCAGCCACAAGGGAAGATGTTCAACATCGGGATTGTGTCCGAGTAGCGTCAGCCGCCCAGCAGCGCCCGGTGCGCCTCCCGCCGTCGTGCCTGCTCCTCCGGGTCCGGTACCGGCAGCGAGGCGATCAACCGCTTGGTGTAGTCGTGCTGCGGCGCGCCCATGACGTGGTTGCCGATCCCTTGCTCCACGAGCTGGCCTTTGTACAACACGCCGACCCAATGTGAGAGCATGTCCACCACGGCGAGGTCGTGGCTGATGAACAGGGCCGCGAAACCGTACTCTTCCTGGATGTCCTTGAAGAGGTCCAGGACTTTGGCTTGTACCGAAACGTCAAGCGCAGAAGTCGGTTCGTCGGCAATCAGGAGCCGGGGGCTCAATGCCAGCGACCTCGCCAGGGAAGCGCGCTGCCGCTGCCCGCCGGACAGTTCGTGCGGGTAGCGTTGCGCGTACGACGCCGGCAACTGGACTGACTCGAGCAGCTCGCCTACCCGTTTCCTCGCCTGTGCTGCGCTCGGCTTGGTATGGATGAGGAGCGGTTCAGCGACGCACTCACCGATGGTGAGGTGCGGGTTGAAGGACGCTGCCGGATCCTGGAACACGAAGCCGATGTCCTTGCGCAGCGGGCGGAACGTCCGCTCCTTGAAGTCGAGCATCTCGTAGCCGAGCACCTTCAAGCTGCCACCGGTCGCCCTGGTCAAACCGGCGATCGCGCGGCCAATGGTGGATTTGCCGGACCCCGATTCACCCACCAGGCCGAAGACCTCGTTTTCGGACACCGTGAAGCTCACGTCGTCCACGGCCTTGAAACCGTGGCGGCCAAAACGGCCAGGGTATTCGATGGTGAGGTTCCTGGCTTCCACCAGCACTTTTCCGTCCTGGTGGAGGCGGGACCGGGCACCTTCGGACGCCGAGTTGCGGCCCAAGTGGGGAACGGCGGCGAGCAGCTTCCGGGTGTACTCCTCGCGGGGTTCAGCGAAGAGCACCCGTGATGGGGCCTCCTCCACCACATCACCCTGGTACATCACCACCACGCGGTCCGCCAGGTCCGCCACCACGCCCATGTTGTGGGTGATCAGCACGATCGACGTTCCGTAGTTGTCCCGCAACTCACGCAGGAGCTGGAGGATTTCGGCCTGCACCGTGACGTCCAAAGCGGTGGTGGGCTCGTCGGCCACAATGAGCCCCGGGTTTAATGCCAAGGCGGCGGCGATGACGACGCGTTGCTTCTGGCCGCCGGAAAACTGGTGCGGGTAGTAGTCCACCCGCGTTTCCGGATCCGGGATACCCACCTTCCGGAGGGCCTCGGTGGCGCGCGCCTTGGCTTCCTTGGCGGAAACGCGATGCCCGTCCTTGGCGTGGGCGCGGATGCCCTCGGCAATCTGCCATCCCACCGTGAAGACGGGATTCAGGGCCGTAGACGGTTCCTGGAAAACCATGGCAACGTCCCGGCCCCGGATCTTCCGCAGGGCCGGCTTCCCGATACTGATCACGTTGTTGCCCTTGATCACCACGGCGCCGGAACTGATGGCGGTCTCGGGCAGCAGGCCAAGGATGGTCTTCGCCGTGACGGTCTTGCCTGATCCGGACTCCCCCACGATGGCCACTACCTCACCGGCCTTCACGTCGAGGCTGACATCCTTCACCGCGTGGACGTCCCCGGCATCGGTGGCGAAGGTGACTTGCAGTTGCTCGATCGCAAGGACCGGCTCCGTGGCGCCGCCCTGGTCCGTAATGTTTCCGAGGTTGGTGGTCATGGCTTACCTGCTTCTACCGGCGCCGGAGCGGTTCCCCCGGCGCGTTTGCGA
This sequence comes from Paenarthrobacter sp. NPDC090520, assembly GCF_044769205.1. NCBI lineage: Bacteria > Bacillati > Actinomycetota > Actinomycetes > Micrococcales > Micrococcaceae > Paenarthrobacter > Paenarthrobacter sp. NPDC090520. The sequence continues at coordinate 239,948 of NZ_JBIVXM010000001.1, read as the reverse complement.
CCCCGGATCCGCGGATCGTTGAGGTCATTGATGCTCTCTCCAACCAGGGTCAGGCCGAGGACAGTGAGGACTATGGCTATGCCGGGGAAGACGCCGGTCCACCAGATTCCTGAGGATGTATCGGCCAGCGCCTTGTTCAAGTCGAACCCCCACTCGGCGGCGGACGTGGGCTCAATGCCGAACCCGAGGAAGCCCAGGCCGGCCAGCGTGAGGATCGCTTCGGAGGCGTTGAGGGTGAACATGAGCGGCAACGTCCTGGTGGCGTTCTTGAAGATGTGGCGCCCAATGATACGGATGCTGGAAGCACCCAGGACCTTGGCCGATTCCACAAAAGGCTCGGCCTTGAGGCGGATGGTTTCCGCGCGGATCACCCGGAAATATTGCGGTACGAACACCACCGTGATGGAAAACGCACACGAGAAGATGCCGCCCCAGAAGCTGGATTGCCCCCGGCTGATAACGATCGAGATGACGATGGCCAGCAGCAAGGTGGGGAAGGCATAAATGGCGTCGGCCACCACTACGAGGATTCGGTCAAGCCAGCCGCCGAAGTAGCCGCTGAGCAGGCCAAGGGCAACGCCAAGGAACAGGGACATGGCCACGGATACCACAATCACGGTCACGGCCGTCTGCGAGCCCCAGAGGACCCGCGAAAGGACGTCGTAGCCGCCTACGGTGGTGCCCAGGAGGTGCTTGGCGCTGGGTGCCTGCTGCGTCGGGAACGAACCCGAGGCATCGCTGAGTTGGGAGTACCCATAGGGTGCCAACAGCGGCGCAAAGATGCTCGTCAGCACGAACAGCCCACTCAGGATCACCCCGGTGACGAGCATGCCCCGTTGGAGGCCCACGCTTTTCCTTAGGTGCGACACCACGGGAAGCCGGGAGAAAAGAGGCTGCTTGGGTGCAGCCAGTTCGGGAGTAGCCATGGTCAGTACCTCACTCGGGGGTCGATGAGCGCGGCAATGATGTCCACGATGAAGTTGGTGACCGCGACGATGACGGCCAGGAGAACCACGATGCCCTGGACGGCCACGAAGTCGCGCGCGTTCAAGTACTGCACCAGTTGGTACCCCAGCCCTTTCCATTCGAACGTCGTCTCCGTCAGGATGGCACCGCCCAGCATGAGGGCGATCTGGAGTCCCATGACAGTAATGATGGGGATGAGTGCGGGCTTGTAGGCGTGCTTGGTGACCAGTCGGAACTCGCTGACACCGCGGGAACGGCCCGCCTCGACGTAGTCCTTGCCCAGTGTGCCAATGACATTGGTCCGCACCAATCGAAGAAAGACCCCGGCAGTGAGCAGGCCAAGGGCGACGGCAGGGAGCACAGCATGGGAGGCAACGTCACCAAAGGCCGTGAAGTTGCCGCTGCGCAGTGCGTCCAGCCAGTAAATTCCCGACGGCGCCGCCAGGTTGCTCATGGTCAATTCAGTGCGCGTGGACGCGCGCCCCGCTACGGGGAACCAACCGAGCCACACGGAAAAGGTCAGCTTCAACAGGAGTCCCGAGAAGAACACGGGTGTTGCATAACAGAGAATCGCAAAGAGCCTCAGGAAAGCATCGGAGGCCTTGTCACGATGCTGGGCGGCAACGAGGCCCAGCGGGATGCCCACCGCGAGCGCCACGATCAGTGCGTTGATGCTCAGTTCCAGCGTTGCCGCGCCAAAGGTGAAAAGCACCTCGACGACGGGACGGCGGTCTGTGATGGTGGTTCCGAAATTACCGGTGAGCAATTGGCCCAGGTATTCGAAGTACTGGACAAGCACCGGCCTGTCGTAGCCGGCGTCGTGGATCCGCTGCGCCAGGACATCAGGCGGAAGGCGTCCGCCCTGGGCTGCGGTGATGGGGTCACCGATGACCCGCATCAGAAAGAAGACCAGGGTCACCAGGATGAAGACCGTGGGGATGATCAGGAAGAACCTGACCACGATGTATCTCCCAAGCCCTCCCCCGGACTTGGTCTTGCTTTTCGGAGCGACGATGCCGGGTTCGGCGTCGGGCACATCTATGAGAGTTGTCATGTGTTACCTGTGTTTCCTGCCCGTGGATTGCGCGGGACTGGCTCGTGCGTACTGACGACGATGAGTCAGCAAAGGAGGCGGGACACCTGATGGGTGTCCCGCCCTCTTTGGTCTTGGAGGAGTGGTTACTTGGAAATGGTTCCGAGACGGAACTTGAAGGAAGCATCCAGCGTCTTGTCGACGCCGTTCACGCCGCTTCCTGCGATGGCCACCTGCGCGCCCTGGAGCAGAGGCAGGGTGGAAATATCCTTGGCCAGGGCGTTCTGGACATCCTGGATGTCCTTTTCACGCTTGGACTTGTCCGACTCGGTCAGCTGCTTGCTGATGAGCTCGTTGACGGTGGCGTTGTTGTAGTGGTTCTTGAGGAAGCCGCCCTCGGGGAAGAACGGGGTCAGGTAGTTGTCCGCGTCGCTGAAGTCCGGGAACCAGCCGAACTGGAACAGCGGGTATTCGTCGGCGCGGCTGGCCTTGCTGTAGGTGACCCACTCGGTGGACTGCAGGTTGACCGTGAAGAGACCGGACTTCTCAAGTTGCTCCTTGATCATGGCGTACTCGTCGCCGGAGGAGCTGCCGTAGTGGTCCGGGTTGTACTGCAGGTTCAACGCAACCTTGTCCGTGATTCCCGCGTCGGTGAGGACCTTCTTGGCCTTGTCCAGGCTTGGCTTGCCGTTGTCGCCATAGGCGTCCTTGAAGGACTCGTTAGCGCCGAGGAAGCCATTCGGAACGTTCGAGTACAACGGCAGGTATGTGCCCTTGTAGACCTGGTCCGCAATCGCCTGCCGGTCCACGAGGTTGGCGATGGCCTGGCGTACTGCCGTGGCCTTCGCGGGGTCAGCCCCGGCAGCCTTCGTTCCGAACGGCATTGTGTCGAAGTTGAAGGTGATGTAGCGGATCTCGCCGCCCGGGCCAGTGAGGACCTTGACCTTGGAATCCTTCTTGAGGTCGTCGACGTCGGTCGCGGTAAGGCTGCGGAAGGCGACGTCGATGTTGCCCTGCTGGATGTCCAGCTTCAGGTTGGTAGTGCTCGCGTAGTACTTGATGGTCGCTTCGTCATTGGCCGGCTTGCCCAGGACGCCCTGGTAGTCAGGGAACGCCTTGAAGCTGACCAGCTCGTTCTTCTTGTAGCTGTCGATCGTGTATTGACCGTAGAAGGCCTTGGCCTTGATGATGTCGTCGTCCGAAAGGAGCTTGTCCGCCGGGAAGACTTCGTCGTCAACGATCGGCGCAGCGGGGCTGCTGAGGATCTGGGAGAACGTCTGGTCGTTGGCCTGCTTGAGCTTGAACACGACGGTGGTGGCATCCGGCGCCGTCACGCTCTCGATGTTCGTCAGCAGCGATGCGGGACCTGCGGGATCGTTGATGGCCACCTGGCGATCGAAGGAGAACTTTACGTCCTTTGAGTCGAGGGTGTGCCCGTTGGCCCACTTCAGGTTTGGCTTGAGCTTGACGGTGTACTCGGTGGGTGCCGTGAACGACGACGATTCCGCCAGGTCCGGCACCGGCTCGGCCCCGCCCGGCTTCGAATTCAGCAGGAAGGAGTAGATCTGGTTCATCACCATGAATGAACCGTTGTCGTAGGACCCCGCGGGGTCAAGGGCAGTGACTTTGTCGGTGGTGCCGTAGGCGACGGGTCCGGCAGCAGCCGGCGCGGAGGAGCTCCCGCCGCCCGAGGGCCCGGTGCATGCCGTCAACGCCAGTGCGGAAACGCCCGCGAGCGCGATAACGCCGTGCAGGGCCTTCTTCTTCAGTGCCATCTGGTGAACCTTCTGTTCGATGGATTCGGCGCGCCGCCGTCGGATATTTGTGACGGCGCACACATTTGATTCCACGATTCAATCAGACTTCGACGGTGCGGAACCCCCGATACGGGGATTCGAGACACAAAATTTACCAACTAGTAGCTTCCGCCGATCGTTAAAGCCCATTGCCCGCGCCCCTGCCCCGGAATATCTTTAGTGTCGAGTTGGCAAGCGCTGTGCCACGGCATCAATGGGCCACGTGGACAGTATCCGGGCGGTGGTTTGCGGGGCCGCCACGATGGGGAATGCAGCACCGAGTCCGAAGGACAGCCACATGAGCAAGTCAGCCCTTTGCGTAGGGATCAACAAATTCAAGTTCCTGCCTCAATCCAGCTGGCTCCAGGGCTGCGTCAACGACGCAGAAGACCTGTCCACGCTCCTGGCTGAGAAGTACGGTTTCGCAGCGTCTGACATCACCGTGCTCAGAGACGCCAAGGCCACCAAGAAAGCCGTCATGGCAGGACTCAGCAAACTTGTTGAGGCGGCCACGACCGGAAAGGCAGACCATCTGGTCTTCACCTTCTCCAGCCATGGAACCCAGATTCCGGACACCAACGGCGATGAGGCCGATCGGCTGGACGAGGCTTTTGCCTGCTACGACATCAACAACACGGGGGACGCGTGGGATCCTGCCACCGTCATCGCCGATGACGAACTGGCGGACGTGTTCGCCAGCCTGCCCGACGGCATCCGCATGGATGTTGTCCTTGATACCTGCCACAGCGGCACCGGCCTGAAATCGCTGGACCTGGTTCCTGGACGCCGACCCCGCTTCCTCCCGGCGCCCACGCCCCGGGCCGTCATCGCCACTGAGTTCAACGATTCGCGCACGTTGCGGGACATGGTCAAGTCAGCCAAGCTGTCCAAACCCGTGCTGATGGCGGCCTGCCGTTCGGACCAGACTGCCGCCGATGCCTTGATCGACGGGCGTTACAACGGCGCCTTCACCTACCACTTCGTCAAATCCCTGAGGAGTGACGCCACGCTTGGCCGCGCAGAGATCCTCAAGCTCGTCAGCAAGGGCCTCAAGGCCGGCAACTTCGATCAAGTCGCCCAGTTGGAAGGTACGACGGCGGCACGCAAGGCCGCGTGGGGCAGCTGACGGCGGCCCGTCCCCGGCTCGGGGCTCAGTCCCCCGTGCCGTGGAACTTGTTCCGCACTCCCGACGATGCGGCTTCCTCGGCGTCCCGTTGCACATCGGATCGGAAGTGGAGCGTTTGCCTGTCCCGATCCATCACGGGTTTGAGGGCGGCGTAAACGAGCCTCCCACCGGCGTCGAACCTCAAGAGGCCGCCACCACGGATGTCCACGTAATCCCGGCGCGTCTTCAACCCCAGGCGAACGTAAGCCTCCCGCCGGCTCATCCGCACTGTCTGGATGAAGGAGGCACCGATCTCGGAGATGATGAAACCGTCCGGCGAAACCCGTTCGGAGGTCCGCACCCGCGTTGAGCTCAAAGGCGTCCGGCGTTCCAGCCGCGCGGCATCGAGCAGCCGCGGGTTCTCCCACACGAACCGCTGGACTTCCTGCGGATCAGAGCCAAGGGCCGACAGCCGGATCGGGTATCGCAGGCCCTGGTAGTTGTCCACTCCGCTGATGTTGTTCAGGGACACCCTTCGAACGCCGATCGCCGAGAACTCGGCCTGCAGCGTCTCCCGGTACCCGTACGGATCTTCCGGGACCATGTCCAGGTCCGCGGCTATGATTCCGCGCAGGAGGTCGCGCCAGCCAACGTCCACCGGTGGCATGTACGACAGGCCACGGATCACCATGCGCAGGACCCGGGTTGCCACGATGGATCCCGATTCGGCTTTCTGCTGCAGGCTTTGGTTGTCGCCGAATCGGGCGTTCCGTTCGGACCAGAGCTTGTGGACAGCCCGAAGGACCGCGCCCACCACCACGGCCCCGCGCGCGTGCGGCTCCTCCAACTCCTGCCAGTCCTCGGGAACCGCTCCCACGAAGGGTTCCCGCAACGGACCGCGGGCGAAGAGGTCCCGGGCGAAGTCGAACAGCGAGCGCTGCAGCACGGCGTCGTCCACCACCTGCCCTGCTTCAAACCGGCCGGCCGCTGCTTCCAGTTGCCGGTACACCACTTCCCAGGAGGAAAACACCTGCAGTATGGCCACCAGATCCGCGAGTGCTTCGTGGAGGGCAAGTTGTTCGATGGTGGCGAGCTGGTCCGCCCAGGCCGGCCGGAATCCGTCCAGGATGGCGTGGGTGACTTCGTGGGCCACGATGTCCCGGAACAATGCCGTGGGAACCTTGTACCCCATGCGGTCCACTGATCCGAAGCGGATGATATTGGTGCCGCGCTCGTAGCCGGTGTCCGTCGCAGTCACCAGGTCCCTGGCCTTGAGGACAACCCGGCCCTCGGGATTCCAGGGCATGCGGCGTCCCAGGGTGGATTCGAAGACGTCCAGCGTGCTCATGGCCACGCCGTAGACATGTTGCGCCAGGAACCTGGTGTCGTCCAACAACGCCCTGAGTTCTGCCGGCGGCGGTTCGGAAACAAGCTGCCACGGATCGCCGTGGCTGGTCAGGGTCACTGGAGACACAGTGGTACCCCGCCACTTCCTGATGTGCACCGCATAACGGTGGCCGGTAGGGCCGCGCCGGAGCCGCTCCACCGGAATACGGACCTGCGCGGTCAACGGTGGTCCGCCGTCGGTCCCAAGGGGCCCTTCGGCCAAAACAGTCACCGAGACCATCTGCCCGGCCTTGATGTCTCCCGGGCTCTTCTTTGGAAATGCCACAGTCATCGCCGTCCCGAATGCGGACCCCACAACACCGCAGCGGTTCAGCTGCTTAGGCCAGTATGCGGGTCCTGCCATACGGAGGCAATGATCTAGAGGGCTGCCCTCTGCAGCGACCGGGCCGCGTCAATGGTCGCCTGGCCGAGCACCCTGCTGCCTTGGTACAGGACCACGGTCTGCCCGGGGGCGACGCCCCTGAGGGAATCCTCCAAGGTGACTACCAGCCCGGCCCGCTCCACGCCGTCCCCGTCCACCACTTTCTCAACCCGGGCAGTGGCGGGAACGGGGTCGCCGTGTGCCCGCACCTGGGCGTAGCAATCGAAATCGGCGCCCGTGGACACTTCCGCAATGGGCAGGCCCGCCCACGAAACCTTGATGCCGCGGATTTCGTCGATGGCGAGCAACGCCTCCGGACCCACCACCACCTTGTTTTCCTTGGGTCGGATTTCCAACACGAAGCGGGGCTTGCCATCCGCGGCGGGGCGCCCGAGCTTGAGCCCGCGACGCTGGCCAACCGTGAAGGCGTTCGCGCCGGGGTGTTCGCCTACCTTCGTGCCAGTCTCATCGACGATGTCGCCGGTGGTCATCTCGATCTTCTCGGCCAACCAACCCCGGGTGTCGCCGTCGGAAATGAAGCAAATATCGTGGCTGTCCGGCTTGTTGGCAACCGACAGCCCGCGACGCTCCGCTTCCGCGCGGACTTCGGCCTTGGACGGGGTGTCCGCCAGCGGGAACATGGAGTGCTTGAGCTGCTCGTGGGTCAGGACTCCGAGGACATAGCTCTGGTCCTTGGCCCAGTCGGCGGCGCGGTGAAGTTCGCGGTTGCCGTCCGCGTCCTCGATCACCTTGGCGTAATGACCCGTGCAGACGGCGTCAAAGCCCAAGGCAATGGCCTTCTCCAGCAAAGCTGCAAACTTGATGCGCTCGTTGCAGCGCATGCAGGGATTGGGCGTTCGTCCGGCCGCGTACTCGTCAATGAAGTCCTGGACGACGTCTTCCTTGAAGCGCTCCGAGAAGTCCCACACGTAGTAAGGGATTCCGAGGACATCGCAGGCACGCCACGCATCCCGGGAGTCCTCAATGGTGCAGCAGCCACGGCTACCGGTTCGGAGCGTTCCTGGCATGCGGGACAGCGCCAGATGCACTCCAACGACGTCGTGTCCGGCCTCAACGGCCCGGGCGGCTGCCACGGCGGAGTCGACTCCGCCGCTCATTGCTGCAAGTACTCGCATGCTGGCTTTCTGTGTGTCATGGATTGCTTCAGGGTTTCCGCCGCCAGTCAGACGGCGCGCCCATCCATTCTAGCCGAACACGCCATGGTGCCCTTAAATTCCCTTGACTGTGGGCACCGCCACTTCTAAAGTCAAGTTCATCAGTTTTAGAACGAGGCGATGCATATGGCAACGGAACGGATGGTCATAGTGGGCGGCGGGCTCGCCGGAGCCACTGCGGCAAAGACCCTGCGCACCGAAGGCTTCGAAGGTCCCGTCACTCTGGTGGCCGCTGAAGGCAGGATTCCCTACCTGCGCCCACCCCTGTCCAAGGAATTCCTCCTCGGGAAGGCGGAGGACGACGCCGTGGACGTGACACCTGGGGACTGGTACGCGGACAACGGTGTTGAGCTCCTCATGGACCACCCGGCAGCGGCGCTCGATGCAGCCGGGCACACAGTAACGCTCATGGACGGGAAAGACATCGAGTACGCCACGCTCCTGTTGGCCACGGGCGCCCAGCCCCGGCATATCCAGCTGCCGGGCAATGAACTTGAAGGCGTGATGACTTTCCGGACGTACCAGGACAGTGTCCGCTTGCGCTCATTGCTGCAAGGAGGCGGACAACGGGTGGTCATGGTTGGCTCCGGATGGATTGGCATGGAGTTGGCGGCCGCAGCGCGGAGTTATGGCAACGAAGTCTCCCTGCTTGGGCTCGAGGACGTGCCCCTCAGCGCTGCCATTGGCGCCCACTTGGGCGCACGGTTCCAAAAAGTCCACGAGGACCACGGTGTCGTATTCCACCTCCCGGCCAGCGCGGCCTCCATCGAGGGCCAGGACGGCCGCGTCTTATCCGTCCGCACCAACACAGGCATCTCCTTGCCCGCAGACATCGTCGTCATCGCCGTCGGCGTCGTTCCTGACACGGCACTCGCCGAGGCCGGAGGCCTTGAACTCCGGAATGGCATCCTGGTTGACGCCTCCCTTCGAAGCAGCGCGCCGGATGTCTTTGCGGCCGGAGACGTGGCGAATTCGCTGCACCCCTTCACTGGTGAGCACCACCGCAGTGAGCACTGGGCCAACGCCTTGAACGGTGGAAAGGTAGCAGCACGGTCCATGCTGGGGCAGGGCGCCGTCCTGGACGCTGTGCCCTATTTCTATACGGACCAGTTCAGCTTGAGCATGGAATATTCGGGGTTTCCCTCACTTGCCGCCAACGTGGACCCTGTGATCCGGGGCTCCCTTGAGGACGAAAGCTACATTGCTTTCTGGCTAAGGGACGGAGGGCAAGGAGCCCAGCAGGTGGTGGCCGGTATGAGCGTCAACCAGCGGCGGGTGCAGAAACCCATCAAGGCCCTGATTTCCGGCAGGCATCGCGTCGATGTCCATCGTCTGACCGATCCGGGCATCCCTTTGGAGGAATTCCTGCCTGGCGCCTAGTTTGCGCAATTCAGCGACCCGGGTTGCGGGCTTCCGTAGCGGCCGTCTGGATTCTCGATTCGTGCCCCGCCATGCCCGCTTGGCGCGCCCTCGCACAGGCTTCGGGAAGCGCCTTCAGCAGGGCGTCAACATCCGCTTCGGTGGACGCGTGGCCCAGCGTGAAGCGCTGCGCACCCCGCGCCTCATCTTCCTCCAGGCCCATGGCCAGGAGGACGTGGGATGGCCGGGGCACTCCCGCCGTGCATGCGGAGCCCGTGGAGGATTCCACGCCGGCCAGGTCCAAAAGGAACAACAGGGAATCGCCCTCGCACCCCGGGAAGGTGAAATGGGCATTCCCGGGGAGCCTGCCCTCGCCTCGCGCACCGCGAAGGACGGCCTCCGGGACCACTTCTCCAACGCCTGCAATCAACCGGTCGCGAAGGCCGGACAGCCGCTCAGACTCCGCGGCAAGGTTCCGCACCGCGCCGGCGGCAGCGGCCGCGAAGGCAGCTATGGCAGGTGTGTCCAGCGTTCCGGACCGGACGTCCCGCTCCTGTCCCCCGCCGTGTTGGACCGGGGTCAACGTCACGGCGCGTCCAAGGAAGAGCGCGCCAACACCCACAGGGCCGCCGATCTTATGCCCTGACACGGACATTGCTGCCAGCCCGGACGCACGGAAATCCACTGGCAAGGAACCGAAGGCCTGCACGGCATCGCTGTGCACCGGAACCCCATACGGCGCGGCCAACCCGACGATTTCCGCGACGGGCTGGACACTGCCTACTTCGTTGTTCGCCCACATGACAGTAATCAGGGCAACTGATTCCGGATCCCGGCTCAGCTCATGTTCCACGGCTTCCACATGGACGATGCCTTCACCGTCGACGGGCAGCCACACCACCTCGGCGCCTTCGTGGCGTTCGAGCCATTCCACGGTGTCAAGGACAGCATGGTGCTCGACGGCGGAACACAGGATCCGTCGGCGGCGCGGGTCCGCGTCATGCCGGGCCCAGTAGAGGCCCTTGACGGCAAGGTTGTCCGCCTCAGTGCCGCCCGAGGTGAAGATGACCTCGGATGGGTGGGCACCCGCAGCCGCAGCCAGCGTTTCGCGGGCGTCCTCGACGGTTCGGCGTGCGCGGCGCCCCGCGCCGTGCAGCGAGGAGGGGTTGCCGGTCCGCGCCAATTCGCGGGTCATGACAGCAAGGGCTTCGGCCGACATGCTGGTGGTTGCGGCGTGGTCAAGGTATACGGGCACCCTGCAATTCTACCGACGCTGCGCCCTCAAGCCCGGGCAGGAGCCTCGGCCTTGGCGATGCGGGCGCAGCAATGGCCCGGACCCTCATCCGGCACCACGCAGTCCGGGTCCTGTCCCGAGGCCGCAGCAGCACCCTTCAGGAAAGCCCCGTTCATGGTGCACACCACGTCCTGGTGGTTCCTCGAAAGCCGGTGGAACGGACAGTTCAGGAGACGGTACCCACCCTGATCTTCCGTGGGCTGGTATCCGATGTCTGTCAACGCGCCAAGGAAATCACCCTGCCGGCCGGCCTCGCCACCTTTGCGGCGGGCAACCGCCAAGAGGGCTTCCTTGACTGGAGTCCCTTCGTTGACGGATTCCGAAACGGCAGAGGCCAGGACATCTCCGGCCAGGTCATAGTGACGTTCCGGGATCGATGCGCTGACTTCGTCCATGGCAGCGAGGTAGAACTTCGCGGGCCTGCCCGAGCCGGGCCCGGCTTTGCCCGGGGCCTTCCGGAACTCGACCTTCAGCACACCTTCCTCCACCAAGCGGTCCAGGTGGAAGGACGCCGTGCTGCGGGGAAGGGCCATGGCCTCAGCCGCCTCATCCCGCCCCACCGCACCGCCGGCATCCAGGACATAGGCATACAGTGCCCGGCGGTTGCCGTCATCCAGCGCCGCGATGGCGGCGATTCTCCTGCTCCACGAAGGACCCGTCGTGCCCATGGGAACAGGATATCTCTAAAAACAAATCTCATTGATTATTTGAAGGGCTGCTTCCAGCAGCCGTCAGGACGGCGGAACGATGACCACCTGGGCTTGGACGTCTGCCTTCGCCTTGGCCAGGGCGGACGCATCCGGGCAGGCAATCGAGACATACACAGAGGACGCGGTGCCGCTGAACAGCCTGGCCATCACCGTGGCAGGTTTTCCTCCGGCGGTCGACGCCGACTCCAAGGCCAGAAGTTCCACGGAGCGCTGGGGTTTTTCTGAGTCCTGCCCCCAGCGCAGGGTGGCCGCCTTCAGCTTTTCCGGATCGATCCCGGCGTCGAGGTACTGGAACAGTGCCTTGGTGGAGGCAACATCGTCTCCGGGAACCACCAATGGACCCTGGTTGACCGTGATCCTGGCCAGCGCAACGCAGCCATCGGCTTTCGCGTAACGGTTCTCACCCTGCAGCCCCGCGTGGACCACCGACCATCCCGGAACCTCCTCAAGCCTGCTGGCATACGTGACCGGTTCTCCCGGCACCAGTGTTCCGCCAGCGGCGAGGGGAAGGTCCTTGGCCGCCACGGCGGCTGCATCGTGGCCAGGGGTGATGGTGGGCGTGGACAGGGTGGACCCTGCCGGTGAAGGCTTCGGAGCCGCAGGATCAGGTACGTTGACGCTGCATCCGGCCATCAGCAGACCGGTGGTTGCCACTGCCCCCAAGGCGAGCAGCCGCCGTCGAACGTTCTCTACCACCATTGCTCCTCACTCGCCGTCCCTGCCCGATCTGAGTCTACCGACGCGCTAGGCCAGGACACGCAATCCTCCCGGAACCACCTCAACCTCGACAGGCAGCTCCGCAATCCGCTCTCCATCGGCATAGGCGCGGACCCCGGTGGCCTCGAGCCGCACGCGCTTGGCACGTTGTATCTCTACCGCCGGATGTCCTGTGTGCCGGCCAGTAAAGACTTTGGGGAAGACCGCCAGGAAGGCCAATCGGGATAGCGGCTTGACCACGAAGAGGTCCAGTTCGCCGTCATCAGGAGCTGCGTCCGGAGTAATCCTCATGCCACCTCCGATCGATTGCCCGTTGGCAACGGACATCAACATGGCGCGCTGGTGCCACTGCCGGCCGTCCGCCGTGACCACATAGTCGATGGGCCGGAAGGAAGCCAGTTCCCGGATCATGGCCAGGTTGTACCGGTTCCTGCCGCGGGGCCAGCGCCAGGAATTGGCTCGTTCGTTCACGGCGGCATCAAAGCCTGCGGAAAGCACCCCGGCAAAATACGCGGTCCCGGAGGCAGACGTGGTCCGTGCCAGGTCAATCCGGCGACCACCCGCGCCCAACGCGTCAAGCAATACGCGACACGCCGCCGCGATGTCTTCGAGGGGCAGTCCCAGCGACCTGGCGACGTCGTTGCCGGTCCCAGCCGGGACGATGCCCAGGGGAACGTCGGTTCCGGCGAGCGCGTTCACGGCGAGATTGACCATGCCGTCCCCACCCACCACGACAAGGGCTTCGATGCCCGCATCGACCGCTTGGTTCACTCGCTTCCGCAGGGTTTCAAAGCTGACGTCCTGGAGCACGACGACGTCGGTACCGGCGGCGCGGAAAAAGGCGGCGGCCTGGTCCCCGGCGTTCGGGAGGCGGCCGAATGAAGCAGCCGGGTTGATGGCGAGGGCAAGCTTTCCGGGCCTGCGGCTGTTGGGCGGGGCCGGAGTGTTCACAGCAGGAATTATGCCAGCCGGGAACCACCGGGCCCCTTGCCAACGTTCATGGAGTGGCTGGATAAACTGGCACGTACCGCCCTCCCGGGGCGGACAACCGAACCTAGAGAAGGGCCCGTGCTTGGCCGAGGGCAGCAGTTCGCACTATCAAGTCCTTCGTGTGCCCGTCACTGCGACAGACAAAGAAATCAAGGTGGCCTACCGCAAGGCCGCGAGGAAGGCCCACCCCGATCACGGCGGCGAGGCTGAAGCGTTCCGTCGGGTGACCTTGGCCTACGAGACCCTGATCGATCCGAGGCGCCGCGCGGAATACGACCGCCGGTATGCAGCCGGGGCAACCGGAGGCTCCGTCCCCGGCCATGACGCAGGTCCCGGCGATCGCGGGCCGGCCACTGCCGCGGGTGTCAGGCGCCCCCAGCAGCAGCGCAACACCGCCGGCGACCCCGCCGTATACGTGCCACCGTTCGATGACCCCCATGACGTTCCCCTCATTTCCAAGGCGGAAGCCGCTTTGCAGGTCCATGGGATTCCCCGCAAACGCGGCATCTTTGGCGCGGAGGCCCGGATCCAGCGCGAACTGCGCACCGTGCAGCTCATTTCGCGGCAGGTCCTGTCGGCCATTCCGGCAGCACGCTTGGTGAACGGCCTGCGTTCCCCCTCGGATAACAGCCACATAGACCACGCCGTACTGTCCGGATACCGGCTTGCACTGGTCGGATCCATGCTGCTGCCCAAGGGTGCCTACGCCTGGAACGGCCATTCATTGCGCCATGGCGGCAGGACCATCGCGCCGCCGCAGCTTGGCCACATAGTCCGGCAGATGCAGGACATCTTTCCCGAATTGAACGTTACGGGGTGGGTTGTCCTGCACAGCCCTGACGGCAACCTGCACGAGCCAGTGATCGACCACTATGGGAAAGCCCCGGAGTCCGGCATTGAAGTGGTCAACGGCGCGGGCCTGGCCCGGGGCCTCAAGCAGTTCCTGAGTTCCGGTCCGGCGCCGAACACGGTGGTGGTACCTGTGCTGGCACGATTGTTGCGTGGCATGCATCAGTAACCCGCACCACCCGATTGCACGCCCCGGACTGGATAGGATGGACCAGTGTTCCGTATCCTCTTCCACACCCCAGAAATTCCAGGCAATACCGGCAATGCCATCCGCCTCGCCGCCATCACCGGCGCCGAACTGCACCTGGTGGAGCCACTCGGCTTCGACTTCTCCGATGCCAAGCTGCGCCGCGCAGGCTTGGACTACCACGACCTCGCTGTGGTCACGGTCCACAAGGATATCGACGCCGCCTGGGACGCCCTTCAGCCGGACCGGGTCTTTGCCTTCACATCGGACGGCGAAACGTCCTATACGGACATCGAGTACCGCGAAGGCGATGTGCTGATGTTCGGGCCTGAGTCCGTGGGCCTCCCGGCCTGGCTGAAGCAGGATCCGCATGTCACCGCACGGGTGCGGCTGCCGATGCTTCCTTCGCTTCGCTCGCTCAACCTTGCCAACGCAGCCTCCATCGCGGTCTTTGAGGCATGGCGCCAGAACGGCTTCGCCGGGGCCAAAATCTAACCCATCCATGCGGGCCGCCGCGCCGAATAACGGGTGCAGGAGAATTCCGGCCAAGGATTGCGGATGAGGAGCCCAAGTGAGTCTGTTGGAGAGACAGGTGGCTGTGGTGGTCAACCGCACGACTTCGCCCACCACGCCGGAGGGCCGTCCTGCCGCTTTCAAAGCCGACCACATATGCTGGACAGTAATGGACACCCCCAACACCCCCGGCCCCCCGGTCTTCGAGGCCGCTGGGCCCGCAACCGACCTGAACTCGCAGTTGTCAGGCCTCCTTGAGCTGATCGCTGCCGGAGACCAGCAAGCCTTCGCGGAATTTTACCGGCTGACCTCCAGGCGGGTTTTCGGCATGGCGAGGCGGGTGCTGATCGATCCCGAACTGAGCGAAGACGCAACCCAGGAAGTCTTCATGCAGGTCTGGCAAGGCGCAGCGAAGTTCGACCGCGGCGCAGGAACACCCTTGGCTTGGCTGATGACCATCGCACACCGCCGGGCCATCGACCGTGTCCGTGCCGTGCAGGCAGCCACGGACAGGGAAGCGCGCTACGGCGCTTCCAGCCAGGATCCCGACCGCGACGTGGTAGCCGAAGAAGCCGGAACCAACCTCGAAGCCGAGGCCGTGGGCCGCTGCTTGGGAACGTTGACCGAAACCCAGCAGGAGTCTGTCCGACTGGCCTACTACGGCGGCCTCACCTACCGCGAGGTTGCCGAACGGCTCGGCGCAGCCGTGCCCACCATCAAGTCGCGGATCCGGGACGGCCTCCTGCGCCTCAAGACGTGCTTGGGGGTGGGCTGAGATGAGTGAAAACACCGGTGGAGGATTTATCCGCAAAATGTTCGCGAACGACATCGCAACCGACCTTGCCGAGGGCCGGGTCCTCGAACTGGCCGAAATTTACGCCTTGGACGCCTTGACCGAGGAAGAGCGTGTCCTGATCGACGATTACGTCAGGGACGCACCCGAGGGCCCGGAGTTCCGGGAGAGAGTTCGCCAGGCACACGAAACGCTGGCCGTCAGCTTTGCACCGGAGGAAGAGCCCCCCGCTGCCTTGTTCGACTCCATCATGGACAAGATCGCGCAGTCCTCAACCGCAATGCCGTCCTCTGCGGAGCCTGTTGCTCCGTCCGCCGGAGAGCCGTCCGGAGGTGCGGCCGTCGCCGATCTCGCCAGTGCGCGGCTCAAGCGTAAGGAACGTCGCGGGATGGCAGGAGCGCGGGCATGGATCATCGGCGCTGCCGCCGCGGCCGCGATCGCGGTGGCAGGCGTCGGCGTCGGCGCCTATGTTTCTGCCCAGAACGATCCCATCAACCAGGTCCTGCAGGCACAGGACGTCCAGAAGAAGACTGCGGACGTTCCCGGAGGCGGCACCGCCACGATCTCCGCTTCCTCGGCAAAGGACTCGTTCGTGGTGCTCATGAACGGTGTGTCTCCTGCCCCGAGTGGCAAGGTCTATCAGTTGTGGACCCTACCGAAGGATGGTTCCGCGCCGGTTTCGCAGGGCACCATGGATGCCGAAAGCCTTTCAAAGCCTGCCGTTGTGAAGGGATTGTCATCGGCCTCATCGGTAGCCATCACGGTTGAGCCCGCGGGCGGATCCAAGGAGCCCACCTCCGCTCCTGTCGTGGTGGTTCCCTTGGGCGCCGCCTGAGTCCACCCGCGTTAAAGCCCGACGGCGGCCGTCCCAGCCACGGGACGGCCGCCGTCGTACTCTGCGTTGCGAAGGGCGTCGCTACAAAACGAGCGACAACAGCATCACGAAGCCGAAACCCACAACAGAGATCAGGGTCTCCATCACGGACCAGGTCTTGAAGGTTTGACCAACCGTCAGACCGAAGAGTTCCTTGACCAGCCAGAAGCCGGCGTCGTTCACGTGGGACAGGAACAGCGAGCCGGCACCGATCGCCAAAGCCAACAAGGCCGCGTGCGTCGGACTAAGGCTGCCTGCCAGGGGCGCCACGATTCCGGCGGCGGTCACGGTGGCCACTGTTGCCGATCCTGTGGCGAGGCGGAGCGCCACTGCGACGATGAAGCCCAGGACCAACACGGACATATTGGCACCTTCGGCCCATTTCTTGACGGCGTCCCCCACGCCCGCGCCGATCAGGGTCTGCTTGAAACCACCACCTGCACCCACGATCAGGAGGATGGCCGCGATCGGTCCCAGGCTGTCGCCAAGCTTGGCAGTGATCTTGCTGCCCGTGAAACCCACCGCGTACCCGAAGGTGACGATTGCCGCCAGCACGGCCAGCGTCATGGCAACAAGGGGCTGGCCCACGAAGTCGAAGAAGATCCTGATGGCCGGTGCAGTGGCAGCATCCGGCCAGATGATGCCGCCCAAGGCCTTCAACAGCATGAGGACCACAGGGAAGATGATGGTCAGCAGCGTTACAAGGAACGATGGCTGCCGTTTGACGTCGCTGAGGTCGGCACTGTGTTGGGTGTCGATGCCGCCGGCGACAGCGGGCGCGTCCACAGGTACCCATCGGGCAGCCAACCGGGAGAACAACGGACCACAAATAATCACCGTGGGGATCGCCACCAGGATGCCCAGGGCCAGGGTGGTCCCCAATTCGGCCTTCACGGCACTGATCGCGATCAGGGGTCCCGGGTGCGGCGGCACGAGTCCATGCAGCACCGACAGGCCGGCCAGGGCGGGGATGGCGATGCGCATCAGCTTCATCTGTGAACGCTGCGTCACCAGCACGATCACCGGGAGGAGGAGCACCAGGCCGATCTCGAAGAACATGGGCAGGCCGATGATGACCGCAACCAAGGTGATCATCCAGACCAGCTTGTTGCCGCTCGCCTTGGCGATGAGCGTGTCCACCACGCGGTTCGCTCCCCCGGAGTCGGCCAGGAGCTTGCCGAGCATCGCGCCCAAGGCAATCAGGAGCCCCACTTCCTTGAGGACCCCGCCCACGCCGTCTTCGAAGTTGGTGATGACCTTTCCGAGCTCAACGCCGGAGGCAAGGCCAACGAAGGCCGAACCCAGCACCAAGGCCAGGAAGGGGTGCAGTTTCAGTTTCGCGATCAGGACGACGATGAGCGCAATTCCCAGGGCCGCCACCACCAGGAGCTGTGTGTCGTGGCCGGTCCATCCCTGGACCTCTGCGGGCACCAGCGTTGCCGTCTTCAGCGCAATCATAGGGCAGTCGTTTCATTGCCCTTGGCGGCGGGCAGAAGCCCCAGCCGTTCGATCACTTCCTCCGCTTCCTCAGCGGGCGACGCCGAGACACACAGGGAGATGTAACTCTCCTCCTCGGTGGGCTCTTCGAGAGCCTCAAACTGGGATTCCAGGAGCGACGGCGGCATGAAATGGCCGTGGCGGGAGGCCAGGCGGTCCGAGATCTTGTCCTTGCTGCCTTGGAGGAACACAAAGACGACGCCTTCTCCGCGAAGCACGTCGCGGTACTTCTTCTTCAGGGCCGAGCACGTAATGATCGCCGGCGTTCCGCTTTCCGTGCGCTTCCGGATCCATGCGGCAATGATCTCGAGCCAAGGCCAACGGTCCTCGTCCGTGAGTGCCTGTCCGGAGTGCATCTTGGCTACGTTTGCCTCGGGGTGGAGATCGTCACCTTCGGCAAGGTCCCATCCGAGTTTTCCCGCCAGGACCCCGGCAACGGTTGATTTTCCCGAGCCGGAAACTCCCATGATTACAAGGACCGGCTGCTGTGCAGTCTTCGCCATCAAAGTCTGCCTTCCTCAAATAAATATGATTTAACCGAGGTCAAGCATATGGCAGGGGTTACAGGAGGGCAATACTAGAAGCCTGCGATGGTGGTGGAACCGTTGATCGCCACCACGTGGAACCTCTCCGCGCTCCGTCCTTCCGGAAGCCCTGCACGTTGTCCGTTGGCCAGCAGGTTTCCACGGACCACGCGCTCCATCCCCTCGATGTCCGGGTGCTGGCTCGCATGGATCCTGATGGCGTCCAGCTTGGCGTCAACGTGTTCAGTGATGTCTACTGCGTGATTCTCGAGGGCCTCCGGGCTGGAGATGAACCACAGCCACGGCAGCTTGAAAGCCCCCAGTCCGGCCTCTGCGAGTTCGGGGTAGGCGAAGGGGTTTTCCACGGCCGGGTAGACGGCGCGGGTCACGGCCTCTCCCGCTGCAAGGTGGTCCGGGTGGCTCTTCTGGATCCGGTCCCAGTTCCTTTCCGGATGCATGGTCAGCACAATATCCGGACGGATCTCGCGGATCAGCTTGACCACTTGCTTGATGACCTCGTGGGTGGGTTCCAGGTAGCCGTCACGTTCGTGGAGGTAGTGGATGTCATGCACGCCCACCAGCGCGGCCGCACGCTGCTGTTCTTCGGCCCGGAGCTCGATGATTCTTTCCCGGTCCACCGGATCGAAGCCACCGGCGTCGCCGTCGGTCATGATGCAGTAGCTGACCTGGACTCCCGCGGCAGTCCACGCAGCGATAGTCCCTGCCGCTCCAAAATCGATGTCGTCAGGATGGGCAGTAAAACAAAGCACCCGCTCAACACGCTCCGTGGAGGTGTTGAACGGGCTCTGTGCTGACGAAACGCCAGAAGTCAAAGGATCAGCCTTTCCGCTTCTTGATCTCGGCCGTAGCCTGCGGCAAGACCTTGAAGAGGTCCCCGATAATGCCGAAGTCCGCTATCTCGAACACGGGAGACTCGGCATCCTTGTTGACGGCAACAATGACCTTGGACGTCTGCATGCCGGCCTTTTGCTGGATGGCACCGGAAATACCAGCCGAAATGTAAAGCTGCGGCGAGACCGTCACACCGGTCTGGCCTACCTGCGCGTCGTGGCCGATCCAGCCCGCATCGGTCGCTGCGCGGGAAGCGCCGACTGCGGCGCCGAGCGCATCAGCCAACTCTTCGACAGGACCGAAGTCGCCGTCAACGCCTCGGCCGCCGGCCACCACGATGCGGGCTTCGCTCAATTCCGGGCGTCCGCTGACAGGCTTGTCCGACCGTGACGAGATCCGTGCAGAACCTGCCGCGGCGTCGCCAGGTACCTCCACCGTGGCCGTGGCGGGCGTTGCAGCAGCGGCCGCCGGCTCGGGTTCGACCGTGTTCGCCTTCACCGAGTACACGGACACAGGCGTGGTCGCCTTCGCCGTGGTGGTGTAGGAGCCTGCGAGGACGGACTTGTGCGCAGTGCCGTCCGCTTCCACGTCCACGACGTCCGTGATGACACCCGCGCTGAGCTTGATGCCGAGACGGCCGGCAATTTCCTTGGCCTCGGGCGAGTTCTCAAGCAGCACGGCGGTGGCACCGGAGGCTCCCACTGCCGCAGCCAGGTAGGCGGCCTTGGGTCCGGCAAGGTACTCGCCAAGATCGTCCGACGACGGCAGGAAGATCGTGGTGACGCCGTAGGCACCCAAGGCGCCGGCGACGTCGTCGGCCACGTCACCATTGATGGCGACGGCGGTCTCCCCCAGTTTCCGGGCAAGGGTCAGGAGCTCCAGGCTGCTCTTCTTGAGCGCAGCTCCGGGGTTGTCAATGAATACAAGTGCGTTTGCCATGGTTTGGGGTCCCCTTTAGAGCAGCTTCTGTGCGGCCAGGAAGTCGACCAGCTTGATGCCGGCGTCGCCTTCGTCGGTGATGATGGTTCCGGCGCTCCGCGGCGGGCGTGCCTCAGCCGATTCCACCACCGTCCAGGAACCCGCGGCCCCCACCTGCGAGGCCTCGACGCCGATGTCCGCGAGCGACAGGGAAGCGATCTTCTTCTTCTTGGCGGCCAGGATGCCCTTGAAGTTCGGGTACCGCGGCTCGTTGATCTGGTCCGTCACGGACACCACAGCGGGCAGCTGTGCCTCGATGGTCTCCGAGTGGAGCCCGGTATCGCGGCGGGCCACCACGGTGCGGCCGTTCACCTCCAGGCTGGAGGCGAACGTCACCTGGGGCAGGGACAAGCGCTCAGCGAGCTGCGCCGGAACCAGCGACGTCTCGCCGTCCGTGGAAGCCATGCCGGTGAGAACCAGGTCAACGGGCCGGCCGTCCGCGGACAGGTGCCGGATGGCGGCGGCAAGCGCCAGCGACGTGGCGGCCGCGTCTGAGCCCGCCAAGGCCTCGTCGCTCAGGTGGACGCCAGAGAAGGCACCGATTTGAAGCGACTTCTTCACGGCATTCACCGCTCCGGATGGGCCCATGCTCAAGGCAATGACCTCGTTGCCCGCCTTTGCGCCGCCGCGTTCTTCGGCCAGCTGCAGCGCTGCCTCCAGGGCGTACTCGTCAAGTTCGGACAAGATGCTCTCGTCACGATCGGTGGTGTTGCCTGGTCCGGTGATGTGCCGGTCGAACTGCGCGTCCGGGACGTGCTTGACCAGGACCACAATCTTCAATGTGTCTTCCACTGTCTTCGAAGCAGCCTTCCATGCTTGTGGACGGCCAACCTTCAAAGCGTGGCCGTGAAATTGCCCAACACGTGGGCTTCCCCTAGCTAAGCATATTGCCCGCAAAATTCCATGGCGGCGTTAACGCCTGTTTCGTCGCCTTGGGAAGCCCACTGGCCGGTAAAGCACGACGGCGGGCCGCACCTCTTGGGGTGCGGCCCGCCGTCGTTGGTTCGTTCGTGAGGTGCGGCTGAATCCGCAGGTGCCCGTTATTGCTGGGCTGCATCCAGGGTGACGTCGACATCCTGCGACTGTCCGTTCCGGACGATCGTGACCTTCACCTTTGCCCCCGCCGACTGCTCACGCACGGCAGCGGTCAACTGGTTGGGATCGCTGATGGCGTAGTCGCCGAACTTCGTGATCACATCGCCGACCTTGATACCCGCCTTGGCTGCCGCGGAACCGCTGGTCACGGAAGCAACTTCGGCGCCAACCGAGAAGCCAGAGTCGCTTCCCGTCGAGGACTTGGCCCGGACGGAGACACCGAACTGGCCGTGGCTGGCCTTGCCCGAATCGATGATTTCCTGCGCCACCCTCTTGGCGTGGTTGATCGGGATGCTGAAGCCAACACCGATGTTGCCGCTGGACGAAGAGGCGGAGCTGCTGCCAGCCGAAGCAATGGCCACATTGACGCCGATGATTTCACCCTTGCTGTTCACCAAGGCACCACCGGAGTTGCCCGGGTTGATCGCGGCATCGGTCTGGATGACGTTGATGGAAATCGACCCCTCGTTGCTGGTGCTCTGGCTCTGCCCGCCTCCCGGAGGAGCGAACTGGAAGCCCTGGTCACCGCCCTGGGAGTTGTCCGAACCGTCCTTGGGCGCTGCGGAAGACGCCACGCTGATGGTCCTGTTGAGGGTGGAAACGATGCCGTCAGTCACCGTTCCCGTCAGGCCGAGCGGCGCGCCGATGGCCACTGCGGTGTCCCCCACGTTGACCTTGGAAGAGTCGCCCAGAGTCGCAGGAACCAGTCCCGAGGCATCCGAAACCTTGATGACAGCGAGGTCGGACAGGGGGTCGGTGCCCACCACTGTCGCCTTGAGGACCTTGCCGTCGCTGGTACGGACCTCGATTGCTGCATTGGACGTAGCACCGTCCAGCGTGACCACGTGGGTGTTGGTCAGGATGTGGCCTTGGTCGTCAATGATGATGCCGGAGCCCGTGCCACCTTCGTTGCCGCTGGTGGCCTTGATGGTCACCACGCTGGGCGACGCTTTCGCAGCGGCCGCCGTAATGGCGTTGACGTCGTCCTTGTTATTGACGATGACCGTGCTGGACTGTCCGCTGCTCGAAGACGTGGTTGTTGGTTGATCCCACAGCATGTTGCTGCCGGCCACGACGCCGCCGCCCACCAGGCCTGCCGCAAGGATGCTGGCTACCAGGGTGCCCACGCCGAAGACGGGCTTGCGCTTGGTGGCTACCGCTGTGTGCTGGCCTGGAGCCTGGTGCATGCCCTGTCCCTGCTGGGCTCCGTATGGCCCGCCTGGGATGCTGTTGAAATGTGCTTGGCCCTGGGGCCCCGGAGCCTGGCCGCCCTGGGACTGCCCGGGCGTTCCTGGGTTCTGACCGGAACCGTAGAACGGATGGTGCTGTGGATAGTCCGGGCGCTGGCTGCCCCCTTGGTACATGTGGCCTGCATACGGCGGCTGTGGCTGACCCTGGTGCGCGCTCGTATGGGGGTGGGACGCAGTTGGCTCCCCGGACGCCGCATTTTGGTTGCGGTTGGCTTCCTGGCCGCCGTTGGGGTTCGGTTCCTGAGCCTCGGCCTTCGCAGCAGCCGGCGGCTGGAATGTCGGCATCGGCGTGGTGGGCTGGGACCCCGTTCGCTGATCGGAGTTCCAGGCGGGCTGCTGCTGTGTGGGAGTTGCATCCGAAGTGCTGGCGGCAGGATCGCGCGGCTCGTTCGGCTCGCGGTTTTCCGAAGCGGCGCCCTGTGCTGGGTTCTCCGTCATGGGACTTCCTTTCGTTCTCGTCTCCCCTAACTATGGCCCTATTTACTGGAACAATTTCGGACGTTCGCTGGGAGCTTCCTGAAAGCCTGGATGGGTTCGGCGGTGGGCGTCGCTGGGACCTGGATTCCTGCTTCAACGCGCGACCCTTCGGGCTTTCTCCTTCATTTCGCTGGTGGCATATTCACCCCGGTGGACGGGGTATCAGGTGCACCATAGAATCAAGAGGAATTGCCACAGCGACCTGCGGCTTTACACACCATGCGTGGGGGCGCTGAGCATTCTGTGACGATTGGTTCGCCCTGTTCCAGTCGCAGACGTGCTGAAGGGTTGCACATGCGGTCAATAGTGAAACGTGTACTCGCCGTGATTGGCGTGGCTGGAGTGCTGGCCCTCCCGGCCGGCGCGGCGTGGGCCGCTGATCCGGTCACCATACCATCGGGCCAAAACATCGTCGATGATGCCAACGTCCTCGGCAGCCGGAAGGGCGAAGTCCAGGACGCCATCCAGAAGACGCTGAAGGACCACAAGTACAACCTCTATGTGGTGACGGTGAACTCTTTCGAGAACCCGTCGGATCCTGCGCAGTGGGGGCAGGCTGTCGCATCGAACAAGAAGATGGGACCGGCGGACGTCATCCTGGCCATCTCGACCGCCGGACAATATTACTTTGCGTCCAACTCCGCGAGTTCCATCTACTCCAAGCGGACGAACATCACCCAGAACGCCATCGCAGCGAACCTTGGCGCCGGCAAGAAGGACTATGCCCAGGCTGCCATCGACACCGCGGCTGCCATTGGTGACGCGGCCGGCGGTGGCAGCGGAACCGTGCCGAGCGGCAACGCAGGCGCAGGCGTCCTGGTGGGTGTCGGCGTCGTTGCGGCCGGTGGCGTGGGCACGTACCTGTACCTCCGCAACCGGCGGAAGAAGTCCGGGCAGGCCTCCAGCGCCAGTTACGGACCCCAGGGCGAACAGCTCGATCCCCTGGCCGGCCTCAGCATCCCGGAACTCCGGCAGAAGAGCGGCTCGCTGCTCATCGAAGCGGACGATGCCATCAAGTCCAGCGAACAGGAGCTGGGCTTCGCGCAGGCGCAGTACGGCGACGCCGCGATCGGCAACTTCACCAAGGCCCTGCAGGAAGCCAAGGGCCACATGACTGAGTCCTTTAAGCTGCAGCAGCAGCTCGATGACCACATTCCGGACACCGAGGAACAGCAGCGGAGCTGGCTCGGCGAAATCATCCGCCGCTCCGAAGCTGCCCTGGCGTCGCTACGGGACCAGAAGTCCGATTTCGATTCGCTGCGCGAACTGGAAAAGAACGCGCCCCAGGCCCTGGCCGCGGTCACGGACGGCGCACGTGAGGCAGATGCGAAAATTGCGACTGCGGAACAGTCGCTGGAGACGCTCCGGGCCAAGTATGCCGACTCGGCCGTCGCCCAGGTCTCGGACAACATCATGCAGGCCAAGGAACGCCTGGCCTTCGTGAACAACGCAGCCGCAACAGCGCAGGAGAAGCTTGGCTCGGGCGAGAACAGCCTGGCCGCCGTTGCGGTTCGCGCCGCAGAAGAGAGCCTGCACCAGACCAACGTGCTGATCGACGCCATTTCCAAGACCGCAGGAAGCCTGGACGAGGCCCGCACGTCCTTGGAGAGCGCCGTTGCCGAAACAAGCCAGGACCTGGCCCAGGCGCGGGCCATGATCCAGTCCGGCCAGCACCCGGAACTTGCCGGGCCGGTAGCCGGCGTCGAAGCGGCCTTGGCGCAGGTCAAGACAGAAATCCAAGGCGGCAGGATCGATCCCCTGGCAACGCTCAACCGCGTGGAGACAGCACACCAGGCGTTGGACCAGTCCCTCTCCGGCATTCGGGACCAGGAAGAGCAGGCGCGTCGTGCCCAGGCATCCCTGCAGCAGACCATCATGGCAGCACAGGCACAGATCAGTGCCACATCGGACTACATCACTGCACGCCGCGGAGGGGTGGGGACCGAAGCCAGGACCCGTCTGGCAGAAGCCCAGCGGAACCTCGACTACGCGTTGTCGATCTCACGCAACGATCCTGTGACTGCCCTGACCTACGCCCAGCAGGCACACTCGCTTGCGGCGCAGGCGGCTCAACTGGCTCAGGCTGACGTTGACCACTTTGGCTATGCAGACCAAGGCTACGGCCGGGGCGGCATGTTCGGTGGAGGCGGCGGAGGCGGAGGCCTCGGCGGCGCCATCCTTGGCGGTATCCTCATCAACTCCATCCTTAACGGCGGCCACGGCGGCTGGGGCGGTGGCCACAGCGACGGCGGTGGAGGCGGCGGCTTCTTCGGCGGCGACTCAGGCGGCGGAGGCGACTGGGGCGGTGGCGGAGGAGACTTCGGCGGCGGCGACTCCGGCAGCTTCTAGGCACCACACTGGTTCCGGCCAGCACAAACTAGGTGGGGTTCCCGCCCCATGTAGAAGCGGTACAACAACTGATCACTGATTTCAGTGGGCTCCACTGAGCAGGACGAAAGGCAACACCATGGTTAAGCAGTCCATTTTCGGTCGGATCGCACAACTGGCCAAGGCAAACATCAACTCTTTGCTTGACCAGGCCGAGGACCCGCAGAAGATGCTGGACCAGATGGTCCGCGACTACACGAACAACATTGCCGAGGCCGAGTCAGCCGTTGCCCAGACCATCGGCAACCTGCGAATGCTGCAGGCCGATTACAACGAGGACGTCAAGAACGCCCAGGACTGGGGCAACAAGGCTCTCGCAGCCTCCCGAAAAGCCGATGAGTACCGCGCGGCCGGCGACGCCGCAGACGCACAGAAGTTCGACAACCTGGCGAAGGTTGCCATCCAGCGCCAGATGACGGCTGAATCCGAAGCCAAGGCGGCCGAACCGAGCATCGCTTCCCAGACCGAAGTTGTGGACAAGCTCAAGAGCGGCCTCGACCAAATGAAGAACAAGCTCAACCAACTCACCGCCAAGCGCAACGAGCTTGTGGCCCGCTCCAAGACCGCTGCTGCCCAGTCCCAGGTGCACGACGCCCTCAAGAGCATCGACATCATGGACCCCACCAGCGAGGTTGGCCGTTTCGAAGAAAAGATCCGCCGGGAAGAAGCCAAGGTCCTTGGACAGCAGGAGCTGGCGGCTTCAAGCCTCGACGCCCAGTTCAACCAGCTCGAAGACCTGGGTGAGCAGACGGAAATCGAGGCCCGCCTGGCAGCGCTCAAGTCCGGTGGCAGCAAGCCTGCCCTCGGTGCCGGGGCCCCTGCAGCCTCCGGTGCCACCATCGACGAGGCAGACTTCGACAAGCTCTGACTCCGCAAGTCCCATGCGTATGGCCGGGTTCTGTTGGACCCGGCCATTCGCCGTTTAAGAGGCCTGCGCTGGCCCTGCAACCGACCGCCGGGACTAGCTCGCGGGCACTCCTGCATTGTCCGCCCCGGGGCTTGCTTCCGTGGCAACTTCAGCCCGGATCTCAAACCCCTTGGGATGGAAGTACGTCACGGTACATTCCAGGACTTCGCCATCGGGTCCCAACGTGGTCCGCTCCAGGCGCGGCACCATGGGGAAGCCCCGCACGTTGAGGGCATCAGCAAGGTGCTCAGGGGGTGCATGCATGGTCACGGTGATTTCGGCCCGCTGGAGCGGCTTCAGGGTCCTGTCCTGGATCACCTGGTAGATGGAGTTCTTCTCCGCATCGGCGAGGCTGATGTGGCGGCCAATGTGGGATGGAATGAAGATCTCTGCAATCGCATAGGGCCATCCGGCGCTGGAGTACGATCGGCGAATAACCAGGACCAGGTTGTCGTCGGATACGAGCTTGGCTGGAACGGTCCGGTCCTTTTCCATCCACTTGTATTCGATCAAGCCCTTGACCGTCTTCATTCCGGCAGCAGTAAACGTCTCCATGAAGGGTGCCAGACGGTTCAGCATCCGCACGGGCCGCTGGGCCATGACAAAGGTTCCCTTACCCTGGCGGCGGACCAACAGGCCCTTTGCCACCAAGGTTTCGATGGCCTTCCGTACGGTGGTCCTGCTGATCCCGTACTGGTCCATCAACGACTCTTCGGTAGGGATGCGCGAACCCGGCTCCAGCCGGCTCACTTGATCTGTCAAAACGTCCGCTACCTGCTGGTACACGGCCACTGGGCTGTCCCTCTGCAGAACCTGGGGTTCGGGTACGTCGTCGTAGTCTTCTTTGACCATGCGGACCTTCCTGGCGTGACATGCCCCGTTGCCGGCGGGAACATGATGCCGGCACCAAGACTGTGCGGATAAAACAAAGGCCCGGACCAGTTAATACTGATCCGGGCCTTTCCCAGTTGCGGGGACAGGATTTGAACCTGTGACCTCTGGGTTATGAGCCCAGCGAGCTACCGAACTGCTCCACCCCGCGTCGCTCAAACAACTTTACCCTATGGCGACTGCGGTTTTGACCACTTCGGCGCCATCGTGCCGCAGATCACGTTTACCATCATTCAGCCCGACGATGTTCGAGGAGCATTCTCCACGCAAACAAAAAGTCCGGATCAGCATGTGCTGATCCGGACTTTTTCTCCAGTTGCGGGGACAGGATTTGAACCTGTGACCTCTGGGTTATGAGCCCAGCGAGCTACCGAACTGCTCCACCCCGCGTCGCAAGAACAACATTACCGTCCGGTGAATGGGAGACCAAATCCTGGCTACGTGATGTGCATCTCCCCCACATGCAGCAGGTGCCCGCTCCTGAGAGGAACGGGCACCTGCCTCAGTGAATCGTTGCCGGGCTAGTTGCTCGGCGAGGGAGACGGCGTCGCGCTTGGAGTGGCGCTGGGGGTAGCCGTCGGCGCGGGCGTCACACCCAGCCGGGTTTCAGCGTCAAGGGCCTTCTTAAGGGCCGCGGACAGCTTGTTCTGCTGGTCTCCGTAGCCCGCAAAGTCACCCTTGGCGAGGGCAGCCTGGCCATCCACGATTGCCTTGTTGGCCTCATCGAGGGCTGCCTTGAGGTCTGCCTTGGCATCCGTGCTGCCTTCCGGCGGGGTGGTTGTCCCCGGCGGAGTGGCCGGGGTCTGGCCGTTGTTGTCCGAGTCGCCGGCTGTGGCACCGGAGTTGCCTCCAAACAACTGATCCAGGGCTTCATCCAATGTCGGCGCAAAGCCGATCTTGTCGCCGAACGCCACCAGGACGCGCTGCAGCGTTGGGTAGGAGGTCTCACCGGTCGACTTCAGGTAAACCGGCTGCACATACAGCAAGCCGCCGCCAACCGGCAGGGTCAGCAAGTTGCCGTTCAAGACATCCGAGGCACCCTGCCGCAGCAGGTTCAGGGCCTGCGAAACTGTGGGATCGGAGTTGAACTTGTTCTGCGCCTGGCCCGGACCCGGGACCTGCGTGTCGGTGGGCAGCTGGAGCAACCTCAACTGGCCATAACTGTCGGCCTTGACCCCCTTGACGTTACCGGCGTCGGAATCAGCGGCAAGGAATCCGTACAAGATGTTCCGTGCACTGCCGTTCACCGTCTGCGGGATGAAGGAGGACGTCAGCTGGAAAGCAGGCTTGTCCTGGTCCGGCATCTGCAGGGACATGTAGAACGGCGGCTGCTTCACTGCTTCGGACACCGTGGGATCGTTCGGAACGCTCCACGCATCGTTGTTCTGGTAGAAGCTGTCCGCATCCGTGACGTGGTAGCGTCCCAGCAGTTCACGCTGGACCTTGAAGAGGTCTTCCGGGTACCGGACGTGGCTCATAAGGTCACCGGACATCTCAGTGAACGGCTTCAACGTGGTGGGGAAGACTTTCTGCCAGGCCTTGAGGATGGGGTCCTGGTCGTCCCACGCATAGAGCGTCACCGAGCCGTCATAGGCATCCACCGTGGCCTTGACCGAGTTGCGGATGTAGTTGACCGAACTGTTGGGCAGGGCAACAGTGCGTCCGGCACTCGTCTGCGAGTCGGCAGTAGCGTTCTGGAGCTGCTGTGGCTGGGAGTACGGGAAGTACTGGCTGGTGGTGTAGCCATCAACGATCCACTTGACGCGTCCGTCAACTACGGCAGGATAGGCATTTCCATCCACGGTGAGGTACGGTGCCAGCTTCTCGACGCGGTCGCGCGGGTTGCGGTCGTAAAGGATCTGCGACTTCTCATTAACGCCGTCGGAAAGCAGCAGGTCCGAAGACTGGAACTTGATGGAGTACAGGATCCTGTTCAGCCAGTTTCCGACGTTCGGCCCGCCGTTGCCGGTGAAGGTGTACTGGGTTTCACCGCTGCCTTCCCTGCCGGCCGGACGGTCCTGCTCACGGTGCGGGGCACCTTCCGGAGCACCCACGATGGAGTATTCCGGCGAGTTTTCACCGAAGTAGATGCGCGGCTGGTAGCTGGAGTCGTTACCCAGGACACCGCTGGAAGGAATTCCCGATTGAAGGAAATCCGGCTTGCCGTCCGCGGTGAACTTGTTGCCCTTTGCGGCCACCACGCCGTAACCGTGCGTGTAGACAATGTGCCGGTTGACCCAGGTTTGCTGGTTGGCGCTCAGGCCATCCGGGTTCAGTTCGCGAACAGCGATGACAGTGTCCTGCACCTTCCCGTCGACCGTGTAGCGGTCTACGTTGAGCGTCTGCGGGAACTGGTAGTAAGGGCGGTACTGCTCAAGCTGGGAGAACGCCGACGAGATCAGGTTCGGGTCCAGGAGACGGATGTTGGCGGCCGTCTGCGCGTCCTTGGCCAAGGCACCGCTCGTTGCAGTGGTGGTGGCGTTATAGGCCGATACATCGATCTTGTCCAAGCCATAGGCAGCCCGGGTCATGTTGATGTTGCGGCCGATGAATTCCCGCTCCAGCGTGTTTTCGGACGGGCGTACCTGGAACTGCTGGATGACCCATGGATAAACGCCTCCGGCAAGGATGGCCGTGATGATCAGCATGGCCGTTCCGATAACCGGAAGGCGCCAGCGGCCGATGACCGCTGCCACGATGAACAGGATGGCTACGAGGCCGGCGGCCACTGCGAGAATCGCCTTGGTGGGAACCACGGCGTTCACATCGGTGTAGAGCGCACCAGCCCAACGTCCCGAAGCACTCTGGACCGTCGTGTAACGGTCCAGCCAGAAGTTGACGCCGAGCAGCAGCAGGAAGAACGCGCCCGTTACGGCAATGTGGATCTGCGCAGCCCGGCTGGTGAAGATTCCCCGCTCCATGAGGCGGATGCTGCCGTAGAGGTAGTGCGTCAGGATGCCCGCGATTCCGGCAACCACCGCGATACTGATGAGGAATCCGGTGATGAAGCCCAGGAAGGGCAGGGACATGAGGTAGAAACTGATGTCCATGTTGAACAGCGGGTCAGTTTGGCCAAACGGTTCCTGGTTGAAGAACAGGAGGACCTTCTGCCACTGGCTGGCTGCGGCGCTCCCGGCAAAAAGGCCGAAGAGGATGGGCAGGCCGATCATGACCACGCGGCGTACCGGCTCGAGCTGCGCCTGGTACCGGTTGAGGTTGTCGCGCGACTCCGCGTCAGGGGCATAGACTGGGCGTGAGCGGTACGCGATGCGGATGGCGAAGAAGACGGCCGCGAACATCATGGCGAAGCCAACCAGGAACGTCAGGATCCGGGCAAGGTTCTCGCGGATATAAACCTCGAAGAAGCCCAACTGCTGGTACCACAGGACATCTGTCCACACGTTGGCGAAGAATATGAAACCGACGACCGCCACGGCTACGACGATCAGCGTCGAAGTCAGGGCACCTCGTCTCAGCGGCGATCTTCCGGGCGGGCTGGAGCTGGCGGGACGGGACAAACTCTGTACCTCATTGGTGGTCGTCAATTAAAAGTCGGTGTGCGTGTGCTTTGACAGCTTCACCGCTGGGTGCAGGCAGAGCCGTCATATATGCCACGAGTGGCGGTGGAGCTAAGTTCCACCGCCAGTCTAGTTGTTTGTGCAGGTGGGAAGGCTTGACGTGTCCTTGCCGCTGCCGAGCCGTTCCACGGCAGTGGTGGCATCAGCCAGTGTTTCCACCTTGACCACTTGGAGACCATCAGGCACATGACCAACCACGTCGGCGCAATTCGCCGCAGGGGCAAGGAACATGGTGGCCCCGTGGTCCCTGGCACCGATCATTTTCTGCGCGATCCCGCCAATGGCTCCCACGGCACCGTCCGCAGTGATGGTTCCCGTTCCGGCCACGTGCTTGCCGCCGGTCATGTCCCCCGGCGTCAGGCTGTCCACAATCCCGAGGGCAAACATCATCCCGGCACTCGGTCCGCCAACGTTGTCCAGCGAAATCTTCACATCGAACGGGAAGGTGAAATCACTGGAAAGAAGGACCCCCAGCACGTATCGGTCGTTGGAGTTCTTGGTTGGCGTCACGGTTTCCGTGACAACCGAACCGTTCCGTTCAACCACAACCGTTGCCGGAGCCCCGGCTCCCGCTGACAACTCCGCCTGGATGACGCTCATGGATGTGACCGGCTTGCCGTTGATGGAGACCAACCGGTCCCCGTCCTGGACTTTGCCGGCGGATGGTGACGCATCCGAAAGACCCGCGACGGTAAGACGCTGCTCGAACGGAATGTCCAACTCCCGCAGAGCTGCAGCAACGGCGTTTTCCTGGGACGTCTCCATGGCGATCTCGCCTTGTTGGACGGTCTGCTCCGCCGTTGTCCCCTTGGGATAGATCAGCTCCTCCGGGTAGATGGCCTTGGATTTGTCCAACCAGGCACGGAAGACGTCAAAGATGGTGGCCGGGCTCTTCGGACCTCCCGTCATCACCACGGTGGTGAGGTCCAGATTGCCCTTCGCCGGGAAGGACTCGCGTCCCGAGATGGTGATGACCTGCTTGTCGCCGTCCTGGCCCAAGGTATTGAAGGTGGGGCCGGCAGATTCCACCACGTAGGGAACAGGCAACGCAGCGGCTCCTACACCGAGCCCCAAGGCAAGGAGGCCGGACACGATCATGATCATGTAGCGGCTGCTGCCCGGCGGTGACGCTGGCGCAGAGGAGGGATCGGCGTCGGGCGTTTGACGCGGGTCAACCGAGCCCTCGGGACTGGGCGAAGTAAGCATTGAGGCCTCTCTCAGCCGGCACTGCGTGACGGCAGTTTCGCTCCTGCCGCCGGCAGCGGCACAGGGAACATACCAAGCATCCACACTACGCGGTCCGGACCTTGCAAGGCTGCTTTGCCTACAGCGAACTACGCCGCCCGCAGGCAGACAGCCCCTCCCCTGCGCGGTACGGTGAAAGTGATCACCAGCCAGTTCGACGATCGGCGGCACCATGTCTACCAACCCCAACAACCCGTCAAACGACGATGACAACCCCAAGGACCCTCTGGCAGAAATGCTGCAGAACCTGATGGGCGGCCAGGGAATGGGCAACATCGATCCCGCCGAACTCGCCAAAGCCGCCGGACTGCCCAACGATCCGCAACTGTTGCAGCAGATGTTCGCCCAGGTGCAGGCCATGATGAGTTCCACCTCCGAAGGACCCGTCAACTGGCAACTGGCCCACGAGAACGCCCGACGCGTCGCCGCCGCGGGCAGCGACCCCTCCGTGAACTCGACGCAAAAGCGCGAGATCGACGAAGCCCTCCGCCTGGCGGAACTCTGGCTCGACCCCGTGACGGACCTCCCCTCAACCGGCCTGATCGGCCGGGCCTGGTCCCGCGCCGAATGGGTCGAGGCAACCCTGGGCACCTGGAAGCGGCTGACGGAACCCGTAGCCAACAGCATCGCCAATGCCCTCTCCGGCGCCCTCAGCCAGCAACTGCCCGAAGAAATGAAGTCCATGATGGGTGGCGCATCATCCATGCTGCAAAACATGGGCGGAGCCATCTTCGGCATGCAACTGGGCCAGGCGATCGGAGCCCTGTCTGCCGAAGTGGTCAGCTCAACGGACATCGGGGTCCCGCTCGCCGACCTGGAAATGGCCTTGCTGCCTGCCAACGTTGCGAAATTCGGCGAAGGACTCAGCCTGCCCGAGAACGATGTCCGGCTGTTCCTGGCCGTCCGCGAAGCCGCCCACGCCCGGTTGTTCGTCCAGGTTCCCTGGCTCCGCGGACATTTGCTGGGCGCCATCGAAGCCTACGCCCGCGGTATCCACATCGATATGTCCCGGATCGAAGACCTGGCCCGTGACCTGGACCCCAGCAACCCCGAGGGTATCCAGGAAGCCCTGTCCCAGGGTGTCTTCACGCCCGAACGCACCCCGGTCCAGACGGCCGCCCTCGAAAAGCTCGAAACGGCGCTGGCACTGGTGGAAGGCTGGGTTGACGAGCTCACCGCGGAAGCCACCGAAAAGTTGTTGCCGTCCGCTTCTGCACTGCGCGAGATGGTGCGGCGCCGGCGCGCTACCGGCGGACCTGCGGAGCACGCGTTCTCTTCCCTGGTAGGACTGGAACTGAGGCCCCGACGGCTCCGTGACGCTGCGACGCTGTGGGCCACGCTCAAGGATGAACGCGGGATTGCCGGACGGGACGCCATTTGGCACCACCCGGACCTCCTGCCAACGGGCGAGGACCTGGACGACCCCAAGGGTTTCTCGGAACGCCGCCGCCTGGCGGAAGCGAGCGACAGTGAAGTGGACGATGCTCTGCAAAAGCTCCTGAGCGGTGGATACGACTCTTCGGATGAAGCGGGCAGTGACTCGCCGTCCGACGAACCTTCCGGCGGCGCCGGCCCTGATGAGGGAGAACCTGAAGCGCCCTCCAAATAGCGCCTGACAGTGGCCGCCCCGGAAAACCGGGCGGCCACTGCTGCTTAATCCTCGTCTGTGTCCACCGAGGCGGGGCCTTCGCCCAAGCCGCGGGAGGTGGCAAAGCTCACGCCTTCGAGGAACGCCTTCGCCCTTTCCGTTTCCGGGTAGGCCTCCAGCAGACGCCAAAACGCAGCGTTGTGCCCGGCCACCAGAAGATGCGCCAGTTCATGCAGCAGGACATAGTCGACAACCCACTGGGGCATGGGCTGCAGCTTGTGCGAGAGCCGGATGGTGCCCTCGGACGGGGTAGCCGAGCCCCAGCGTGAGTTCTGGTTGGTCACCCAGCGGACCGACGTCGGAACAGCGCGGCCACCGAGGTAGGTGCGGGACAACAGGGCAGCGTGCTGCGCCAAAGCAGAGTCCGACGACGGACGCCTTCTCCCGTCGCCGCTCCCCCGGCGTTCGCCCTTGGCCTTGAGCTTGGCCAACATCCGGCGAACCCATTCGCGTTCCTGCGCCTTGGTGAAACTGGCGGGGATGGCCACAACGGCATTGCCGTCCTCCCAAAAAGCTGCGACCGTGCGCCGACGGCGCGCGGAACGGCGCACTATGACGGGAGCCCCGTCATCGGTGCGAAGGGGAATCTCGTCCGCCATCAGGTCTCTGCGCTTTCAGTGAGTACCTCCAACACGGCCTCCCCATAGCGCTCCAGCTTTGACGGCCCCACTCCGGCGAGTCCCGCCAATTGCTCCAGGGTTTCCGGCCGCGCCTCCGCTATGGCCGTCAAAGTGGCGTCGGTGAAAACCACGTAAGCGGGCACGTCTGCCGATTGGGCCTCCTCGCGACGCCACTGGCGGAGCGCTTCGAAGGTCTGTTCCTGATAGCTGGGGGGACATTGCTTGCAGCGCCCCACTTTGCGTTCGGCTCCGGTGGCGAGCATGCTCCCGCAGACACGGCACGACGCCGGTGCAGCGGCTTTTCGACGAGGCGCACCCGCGCGGCTCCTGGCGTTCGCCGATGCGACAGAATCAGGGCGAAGGCCGTCAAGGAACCGAGACGGCTTGCGGTTGGCCCGGCCACCCGGTGTCCGGGCCGCAGACCACGACAGATTGAGGTGTTCCCGCGCGCGGGTGATTCCGACATACAGCAGCCGGCGTTCCTCATCCACGTCTTCGGGAGAATCCGCGAAGGATATGGGCATGAGTCCTTCGCTGAGGCCAACCAGGAAAACGGCATCCCATTCCAGGCCCTTCGCGGCATGCAAGGAGGCAAGAGTGACTCCTTGGACGGTGGGAGCATGCTGGGCAACGGAGCGTTCCTGCAGCTCATTGACGAACTCCGCCAAGCTGAAGGACTCCCCCCGGCTGACAGCAAGTTCGTCAGCCAAGGCCACCAAGGCAGCCAACGATTCCCAGCGCTCCCGGAGGGCCCCACCGCTATGCGGGGCTGTGTCCGTGTAACCAAGGGAGGCAATGATGTCCCTGACCAGCTGGCCCAGGGGTTCCGGGGTTCCTTCCTGGACGGCCCGGGTAGCGGCCCGCAACTGCAGGATGGCATCGCGGACCTCCTTTCGGGCGAAGAACCTCTCGCCGCCGCGGAGCTGGTACCCGATGCCGGCCGATGCCAAGGCCTGTTCATAGGCTTCTGACTGGCCGTTGGTACGGAAGAGAATGGCAATCTCGCTTGCCTTGACACCGGCATCCAGCAACTCCTGGATCTTGCCGGCAACCACAGCAGCTTCGGCTTCGTCGTCCGGGCATTCAAGGAAACGTGGCTCGGGTCCGGAAGGCCGCTGCGCGACAAGCTTGAGCGGCGGGGCCCACGCGGCATCTGCCACCGGCCCGCCGCTGCGCCGGGAACCGAGGAGGTCGTTTGCCAGTTTCACCACCTGGGGGGTTGAACGGTAATCGCGGACGAGCTTGACCACTGTGGCTTGTGGATACTGCGCCTTGAATCCGAGGAGATGCTTCGGGGAAGCACCCGTGAATGAATAGATGGTCTGGCTGGCATCACCCACCACGCACAGCTCGTCACGGCCCCCCAGCCAAAGATCCAGAAGCCGCTGTTGGAGCGGTGAAACGTCCTGGTATTCATCCACGACGAAA
The DNA here is from genome assembly GCF_044769205.1 of Paenarthrobacter sp. NPDC090520. NCBI lineage: Bacteria > Bacillati > Actinomycetota > Actinomycetes > Micrococcales > Micrococcaceae > Paenarthrobacter > Paenarthrobacter sp. NPDC090520. The sequence goes on along the minus strand of NZ_JBIVXM010000001.1, from coordinate 204,441 downwards.
TGCCGGTATTGTTCCCGGACCGTGGCCGCCACCTTCGGATCCTCTTGCAGGATGCCCACGGTAATGAGCAGCACATCTTCAAAGTCGATGACGTTGCGGTCCGTCTTGATGTCCTCGTAAGCCTGGAACACCCGGGAAACGGCCGTCAGGTCGAATCCGCCGGGGGCGCCCCTGTCCTTTGCGTTCTCAAGGTAGTTCGCCGGGGTCAGCATGGAAACCTTGGCCCATTCAATCTCTGCGGCAAGATCCCGGATGGAAGCACGGTCCGTGCTGAGCCGGAGCCTCCGCGAGGCCTCGGCGATCATGGTGGCTTTGTGGTCCAACAGGTTAGGCAAGGTTCCGCCAATTGCCTGCGGCCAGAAAAACTGCAACTGCCGCAGCGCCGCGGCGTGGAAGGTCCGCGCCTGGACGTTGGGAACGCCGAGATCCCGTAGCCTGCTGCGCATCTCGGCCGCCGCCCGTGCCGTAAACGTAACGGCCAGCAGCCTTTGCGGGGAGTACACCCCCGAGTGCACCCCATAGGCGATCCGGTGGGTAATGGCCCGCGTCTTGCCCGTGCCCGCACCGGCAAGGACACAGAGGGGGCCCGTCAAGGTGCCGGCGACTTCCCGCTGTTCCTCGTCCAAACCACCGAGTATTCGTTCTTCCAGCGAACCGTCGGTGTCAACCATGCCTTGGGTCACGGCTGGAGGTCTTCGATGACGCCGCCGTACCAATGCTCAATCAGGGACCGTGCGATGGACAGCCTGGTGGAAATGGTGATTTCACCGCTCAGCACGGCGGCCTGCAGTTCCTCGCGGCTGAACCACCGCGCACGGGTGACCTCGACGCCGTCGGGCTTGGCGACGGAATCGCTGGTGGTGGCCGTAAAACCCAACATGAGCGAAGCCGGGAACGGCCAGGACTGCGAGCCCAGATACTGGCACGCGGTCACGCGGACACCGACTTCCTCCCCGATTTCCCGGACCACGGCCTGCTCCAGGGATTCGCCCGGCTCGACGAATCCTGCCAGGGTGGAGTAGTTCTTCGCGTCCGTGGGACCGCCGCCGCCCAAGAGCAGACGGCCGTCCGGGCCCACCACCGTGACAATAATGGCCGGGTCCGTCCGGGGATAGTGCTCGGAGTTGTCCCTGGGGCAGCGCCTCACCCACCCGCCTGCTTCCAGGTCCGTAGGAGTACCGCACTGCGGGCAGTGTGTATGTGTTGCATGCCAGTTGCTGATGGCGCTGGCTTCGATGAACAAAGCAGTATCGCTGGCGTCGAGCCTTCCGGCGACTTCGCGGAAGCCCGCCCACTGAGCGTCAGCCGGTATGAGCGACGTGCCGGGCGCCGGGGGTTGAGCGACCGTGAACAGCAGCACTGCGCTGCCTTCCGGAAGGGAGGACGGACCCAAGGTGGTGCCCAGGTAGATTGCAGTCGCCGGGTTGTCTTCCGCCAGGTTCAGGGCCTCCCACAGGCGGAGCGCATCACCGAACCAGAGCCCCTGCTCCGTCACAAGGGCCTTGCGTTGCGAAATGACCATGGCCTGGGCTGTTCCCGAGGCGATCAGGTCCTCCACCATGCCAGGCTTGAGGCGGGCACCCGAGCCACGGTCCACCACGGCAGGACGCACTGGAAGGACAGTGTCCATGAGGTGATTGGCCGGCGCAGGAGACTCCGTGTAGCTCATGTATCTACCGTACTGACTCATGCCGACAAAGAACATTTGGCGGGCCCTTGATGTGGATACGGCCGGACAGTCGCTTCGAGGTGGCCTGAAGTCCTGTTTTGCTACGGATCTGGAGACTCGCCGCACTGCATCATGGCCATCGGCTCCGCTCAATCTACCGTTGGAGACGTGAGAAGAACACCGCTTGAACTGGCCGCTGTAGCAACTGCGGCGGTGCCTGGATTGGCGCCGACGGCTACGGCTCATTCTTCCGATGACGACGCCGACTTCGACTCGGCGCTGTTGCTTGACGCGGAAGGCAAGCGGTGGCGTGTCCGATCTCCCCGCCATCCCGAGGCAAGCACCCGGCTGGAATCTGAATTCATGATCCTCCGTGCGTTCGCCCCGGCCATCAGGGCTGAACTGCCGTTCCACGTGCCCACCATCGCCGGGACCGTGCGGCAAGGGGACCTGACGACGTTCGTCTATGCCCATTTGCAGGGTGCCACGCTCTCCATTGAGGAACTGTCCGCCGGCAACGCGGACCTCGCCCGGGACATCGGTTCTGCCCTGGCAGCGATCCATGACCTGCCGCTGGCGCTGGTCACAAGCGCCGATCTGCCCAGCTACTCGGCCAACGAGTTCCGTCAACGCAAGCTCAACGAGTTGGACCAGGCCGCAACCACCGGCAAGATCCCGGCGGCGCTGCTTCGGCGCTGGGAGCACGCCCTGGAGGACGTGGCGCTGTGGCGCTTCAATCCCTCGGTGGTCCATGGAGATCTGCACGAAGACAACCTGATGGTTCAACACGACGCCGTGACCGCTGTCACCGGCTGGACGGATCTCCGGATCGGAGACCCCGCCGACGACTTCGCCTGGCTGGTGGCCTCCAACGAAGCGCCGTTCATCGACGCGGTCCTGGCACGGTACACCCAGGTCCGACGCGAGACGCCGGACGGCCATCTGCTGCGGCGGGCGGCCTTGCTCGCCGAGTTCGCCCTGGCCCAATACCTGGTCAAGGCCATGGCCGCCGGGCACGAGGAGATGACCGCGGAGGCTAAGTCAATGCTCCAGTCCCTTGCCGACGACATCGAAGAACAGGCAAGGCTGGACGAAGCCGAACGCGCAGAGCGCGCGTCTGCCGAAGAGGCCATGCCCGTGGGATCATCCGACGGCGTTCTGCCGGCGGTCAGCGTCGCAGCCATTCCCGATGACGGTTCCGCCTCGGTGTCCGTGGCTCCGGTCCCGGAAGGGGAACAGCCAGCCAAGGCCGACGCAACGTCCGGCCACTCAGCAGTCGGGGACCCGGATGATGGTGCTGGTCCGGAAGACACGTCCACGGCCGCCATTAGCGTAGTGAACGTGACCCCACTGAGGGGCTGAAACCCACGTCACTTGCCAACTGGTTCAGGAGGCCCCGGCAGAACTGCCCGGCCTCCGCCTAGTGGGCCTCCGCTACTGGGTCTGCCCTGCTGGATGACCCGGGCCATGATGGTTGAGTGCGCGCGCGATGATTCCTTCAAGGTCGGCTGCCTGCCCAAGGTCATGTGGACGTACCACGGCATCTTCCGCGACGTAGTAGAAGGCTGCACTGACATCTTCCAGCGGCACGCCCTTGAGCCGTGACCAGGCCAGCCGGTAAACGGCCAACTGCACGGCCCGGGTAGCCAATTGCTTGCCGGCGGGCTGACGGCCGGTTTTCCAGTCGATCAGTTGCCACCGACCATCGGCGTCACGGAACACAGCGTCAATCCGTCCACGGACCACCACGTCACCGATTTTTGTCTCGACAGGTACTTCCACGAACGCCGGCGCCCGGTGGGCCCACTCGGACTGCTTGAAGGCTTCAACCATCTGATCAAGTCCGTAGGCTTCATCGATATGCGCGTCCGACCCGGGAGCCTCATCGAGATCAAGCATGCCGGTGGTGCCAAAATACTCCTCGACCCATGCATGGAAGGCAGTCCCCTTCCGGGCCGAGATGCCCGGTTCACGGGGAACCGGCCTGCGGAGCTGGGCAAGGACGGCAGCAGGGTCTGCTCCCAGATCGACAAAGAGCGAGGCTGAAATATGGCTCGGCAGATGAACGTCGCGATGGGTGCTGGATTGCCGTTGCCGGTCCATGAGGAGTTGCGCCTCATGGACCCAGCGGGCGGCCCTGCTGCCGGGGTCCACGGTGGGTGAGGCCGTTTCGGGTTGGTCCAGGTGGGCGCGGACAGCCGAGGCAGCGAGATCCATGCCGGCACGCCGACCGGGAACCAACCGCAGCCTCTTCCCCGTACGCGGGTCCGACGGCCCCTCAAGGGGATCGTAGGGATAGAGCGCCACCTCAACCGTTGCAGTCAGCGGGCTCGAATCCGGCAGGGACTCCTCCGCAACGGACTCAGGGTGAATGCTGGCCGGGCCGTTGTCCCCGGCCAGCGGCCCGAGCTCGGAAAGGAACGCGGACATCTCCGCAATTCCTGCCCTGGAGCCGTTCCACGCGGCGCTCGAGACCCACAGGACGAACTTTGCACGGGTGTATGCCACATACGCCAGCCTGCGTTCCTCGGCCTCACCATGGTGCTGGACCTCCGATTTGAACACCTTTTCAGCGTCCAGCCAGCCCTTTTGGTCGGGCTGGTCCAGGTCCCACTGCGGAAGGTCGGCGTGGTCGCCCCTGAGCGGCCAGGGCAACGCGGCCGCCCCGCTGCTCCACCGCGAGTCCCTGTTGCTGGGGAAAGCCCCGGCGTTGAGGCCGGGAACAAACACCACGTCCCATTCCAGCCCTTTCGAAGCGTGGACCGTCAACAATTGGACAGCCTCCCGGTTGGCCTCCACGGGAGCGACATCCAGGCCCCCTTCCTCCGAGGCAGCGGCCTCCAGCCAGGACAGGAACGCCAGGAGGTCGATGCGCTGTGAGGTCTGCAGGAAACCGGCGGCCGCATCCTGGAAGGCGTCCAGGTTGCGGCGTGCCTGATGGATGCTGGTTCCGGGTTTGGCGGCGACCTCGATATCAAGGAGCATTGCACGTTCCACTTCGCCCAGGAGCGTGGTGAGGTCGTCACCGATGTAGCTGCGCAACGAGCGCAATTCCGCGGACAATTTTTGCAAGCGGTGCAAGGCCACGTCAGTCAGCGAGCGGCCGTGCCCCGACGTCCACCCCGGCCGCGGCAGGAAGTCCAAGGCTTCCACCAAACTGGCGGCGTCGGTAATGTCGCTCTCCACTACGACAGCAGTCGGGTCTTCGTCATCGTCCGGATAGGCCGTGTGGATGTCCGGGTTGGAGCGCCTGCGGGCAAGGTATTTGGACCAATCCCCCAGTGCCATGAGGTCAGCCGGGCCAATCCGCCAGCGGGCGCCGGCCAGCAGGCGCATCAAGGAGTCGGAGCGACCCGGATCCGCCAGGACTCTGAGTGTGGCCACCAGGTCCACGATTTCAGGGGTATCAAGGAGACCGCCCAGGCCCACAATCTGGTAGTCAATCCCCTGGAGTTCGAACTCACGGCGAAGGGGCTCCATTTGGGCACGCCGCCGGCACAGGACAGCCATGGTGGGCTTGACAGGGGTACCGTCCTTTTCCTCTTCGAACACGGTCCGCTGATAGCGTCGGATATCCCTCGCGATCGTTGCGGCCTCGTCCTCGTCGGTCCCAAAGCGGCCAACCACCACGCTGCCTTCGGCAGCGAGAGGGCTGGGGACCAGCGAAGGAACCCGAACGACGGCGGAGGTCTCCCGATCGCCCGCCGGACCTCCCGTAACCGCAGCCTTGTTCAACGGCGCGGCGATGGTGTTTGCTGCCTCCAGGATGGTGCGGCCATTGCGCCATGCCGTAGTCAGGAAGGACGTGGGAGCGACGGTAAATGACGCGGCACCGGACACGGGATCCGTGGTCCGCACCGGGAATTCCTGCACGAAGTGGAACAGCTGCCCGGCCGAGGCACCCCGGAAGCCATAAATTGACTGGTTGGGGTCTCCCACCGCGGTCACCGCGTGGCCCTTGCCGAAAAGGCGGGAAAAAAGGACAAGCTGTGCGTGCGAGGTGTCCTGGAACTCGTCCAGCAACACCACCTTGTAGCGGGCCCGCTCCGTTGCGGCTGCCAGTGGAATGTCAGTAGCGATCCGCGCCGCCAGCGCAACGAGGTCGCCAAAGTCCAGGACGCCGCGTTGCCGTTTGGCCTGCTGGTAACGGACCACCATGTCGGCCACGCTCGCGCGGGTACGGAGCATCGACGAAAGCTCCCTGGCCCCCTGCGTTGGATTCTTAGCCGCGCCGGCAACATACGGAAGGTGCTCAAAACCGGACACGCGGTCCAAAATCCACTCGCGGACCACGCCGGGTTCCTGCAAGTGTTCGGCGCATTCCCCGGCCAACTGGATAACGGCGTTGACCAGCGTGGACTTGGCTGCCGTAAAGTGCTCGAAGTCGCCGTCGTAGGCTTCCACCACCTCGCTGGCCAACTGCCACGACTGTGCTCCGCCCAGCAGCACGACGTCGCGTTCGATCCCGAGTCGCAGGCCATGATCGGACACGATTCCGCTGGCGTACGAGTGGTAAGTGGAGACCTTCGGCTCAAGATCGTCGGCCTCGGCGAGGCCGGGTGGAAAGCCGATCCGGCCGTCGTCTGCCGCCGCAATGCGCTGGAGTGTGGCGAGCCTGGCACGGATCCGGCTGGCCAACTCCCCGGCAGCCTTCCGGGTGAACGTAACGCCAAGAACTTCCTCCGGACGAACCCAGCCGTTGGCCACGAGCCACACCACGCGGTCGGCCATGGTGGCGGTTTTGCCGGAACCGGCGCCGGCAATCACCAATCGGGGGGCCAGCGGGGACTCGATGATGCCAGCTTGCTCCGCCGTAGGCCGGTTCTTTTCACCGAGGATTCCGGCGAGTTCGTCCGGCGAAAAAAGAACCGGAAGTTGTTCGCCGGGGTTATCGATACCGCCGGCCTTGGAAGGACCTGCTCCGTCCAGGAGGTCGAGCGTCATTCCGTTACCTGCTTTCCTCGGGCGCACAGTGGGCACACATCGGGCAATCGGCAGCCGTGTCCGCCATGTCCACTCTTGCCGGGATCGTGCCTGGCCTCGAACGTAGCCCCCGCCATCAGGTGCGCGGCACCGGTGACCATGGGCTCAGCCCAATTGTCCTCACTGTCCAACGCCTCCTGTTGCTGGACCACCGGCGTCTTTGTTTTGGTGCCGAGTTGTGCGAGTACTGCTCCGCCGGGTGCGTTCGACCCGTCAGCGGCCATTTCCTCCCGGTCTTGGAAGGCCCCCATCAGCACCGCAGCCTGATAGGCCCCGAGTTGCGGGTGACGGGCCACCTCTGCCTTGCCAGGCTGACGTTTGCCGGTCTTCAAATCGACGATGACCAGGCGGCCCTCGGCGTCAATCTCCAAGCGGTCCACCTGCCCCCGCAGGACGGCATGACGAACAGCCGGCTCCTCGGAATCTGTCTCCTCGACTGGCAGGGTGAGATCCGGAAGCCGAACTTCGAAGTCGTGCTCAACACCTGCCAAGGACCGGCCTTCGCTCCTCATGACCAGCACGTACTGCGCCAACTTCCGGACCATGAGTTCGGCTCTCTGGAAGTCGAGCTTTCCCTCCCAGTTGTCCTTCATGCCCAAGGTTGGCCACCGGCGGACAAGCTCAGCGACATATTCGGCACCCGATGCCTCCGGGAACTCCTGCGCGATGCCGTGGACCAGTGTTCCGAGGCTGCGTGCGAAGTCGGTGGCAGCTTCCCCGCCGGCAGCCTGGACAAACCAGTCGAGGGGCGACTTGTGGACAGCTTCGACCTTTGACGGCGAGACACTGACGGTCCCGCCGACCGGAACGATGGCCTCCTCCGAACTCAAGGGGGCGAGCCCCCACCACGAATCCGGATGCGCCCCCGGAGCAGGCGGTTGGGCCGCCGCGAGTTGCGCCAGGACGCGCGCGGCGTCCTGTGCCGGGTGCGGTTCGCCCACCCCAGGTTCCGCGGCCTGCGCATGCTGCCGGAGTTCGGCCACGAGCGCCCGAAGCGTCATGGGCCGGTCCACGGGCGTGTACTCCCGCTGGAATTCCCCGGACGGCAGCGGTGCTGCGTAGTCCAAAAACGCTGAAGGCTGCTCGTCTTCCGACGAGACAGCCGTGCAGATGAGGACTTCGCGGGCACGGGATACCGCAGTGGAGAAGGACCGGAGTTCGTCGTAACGGATATCGCGGAGCCTGCTCAAGGGCCCTCGTCCCAGGGCGTACTCCACGCCGTGCTCCACGGCATCCGCATAAAGTGTGCTGCCCAGCAGCTCGCCGCGGAGGCGCGTGTTGGGCCAGACACCCTCCTGGAGCCCGGCGACGATGACCACGGGCCATTCGCGACCGGCAGCGCTGGCCGGCGTCAACAACTCAACACATTCTTCAAGCTGGGCACGGGCAGCGAGTGTATCCATAGGCAGCTCCTGGTTCATTAAGTACTCCAGGAATTGTTCGGGACCGGACCCAGGCAGCTGGTCAACGAACCGCTCCGCTGTATGGAACAAGGCCATCATGGCGTCGAGGTCCCGGTCTGCCCGGGCTCCGGCGTTGCCGCCCTCAAGCGCTGCTTCCGACCACCGCGAGGCGAGGCCTGTGGCGTGCCACAACGCCCACAGGACGGATTCGGCATTCGCGCCGGGTTCTTTGACAGCAGCGGTTCCTGCTGCCAGCATCCGGGCCAGGCGACGGGCCGCGCTGGCCTCGACGCCCAAGGTTGCGAGCGAGCCCGGCTGCAGCAAGGCTTCCACCAAAAGGGCATCGCTGGAACGCCCCCCGCCACCCTGCAGCTCTTCGCGTCGCAGGGATTGACGAAGCCGCCGCAGCTCGATGGCGGAGGCGCCGCCAAGACGGGAGGTCAGGAGGGATACAGCAGACTCAGGGGTAAGCGTGGCCGGATCGAGGACCACCGCAAAGGCCTGCAGGAGTGGGCGCACCGCAACCTCGTCCCGCACGGCGGAATCAGCTACCGGCACCCGCACGGGAATCCCTTGGCCGCTCAGGTACCGCTGCAGTTGCGAAATCTGTCCGCCATTGCGGACGATCACCGCGATGTGGCTGAACTCCCTGCCGTCCCGCAACTGGGCTTCCAGGATGCGCTGGGCGACATACCGGAGTTCGTGGACGGCCGACGGGAGTATGTGGCCTTCCACTGTGCCGGTTCCTCCAGCGCCCGGACGGTCTCCTGCCATGGACGCGGTGGGTCCGGCGGTTGGGGGCTGGTCCAGGCGGCGCGCCAGCCGGCCGCCGGAGCGCTGCGAAATCCGCGAAGCGACACGGTTCCAAGCCTCCGCCACATGGACGGAATGCCGGTGGGTGATCCCGAGCGGGCGAACCCGGACACTTTCGAGGGGACCGCCCACGAGTGACGGAAGATCAGCCACGAGGTCCGGACGCGCCCCACGGAAACCCTGCACGACGGTATCCGGCGAGTACGTCACCACGATGTCCTTGTTTTCACCGATATCGGCGAGGAGTTCGAATACAGCCGGGTTGGACTCCTGGGCGTCGTCCACCAGGATCAGGTGGAGGCGGTCACGCTCGGCGGCGAGGAAGGCCGGCGAATCCTGGAAGATCTGGCGCGCGGTGGTGATGATTCCCGCGGGGTCGAAGGCCTCGGGCATGCGCAAATCCAGCACGTCCCTGTACTCGCGGTAGAGTTCGGCGGCGGCAATCCAGTCCGGCCGTCCGCAGTCGTAGGCAAGTGCCGCCAGGTCCTCCGCTGTTCTGCCGGACTCGATGATGCGATCGAACAACTGCCGGATCTCGTGCCGGAATCCCCGGGTGGGAAGGGCAGCCGACAAATCGTCCGGCCAGGGCAGCTCGAAGCCGGGCCGGAGGTGCCCTTCCAGCAACTCCTTGATAATGAGGTCCTGCTCCGGACCGGACAGCAGCTTTGGTTGCCGCGGCAGGGGCAGGATGCCCTCCGCCTTGGCGCGCCGGATGACATCGAACGCGTACGACGCCCAGGTGCGTGCCGGCGTCGTACTCAAACTGCGGGCGAGCCGTCCCGTGAAGGTGTCCCGCAGCGCCGCGGCAGCATGCCTTCCGGGAGCAAGGATGAGGATGTTTTCCGGATCCAGGCCATCCTCAATGACACGCCGCACCGCCGCCTCGACGAGCACGGTGGACTTGCCCGTCCCGGGCCCACCGGGCACCAGGACCGGGCCGCTTCCCCTGGCCAACGACACGACAGCTTGCTGGTCCGCGGACAATGCCGGTGCCTCAAAGTGGACTTCGCGCGGCGGAAGCAGGCGCAGTGCGGACGGGTTCCCCCGGTTCTTGGAAGCTGTTGCGGTCACACAGTCATTTCATCATCGGGCACCGACAAAATATGGAGCTGACGCTCCAACTGGTCCGAGATCACATCCAGATGGTCGAAATCGGACTCCGTGGGCGACCACCTTGCAGAGGCGAGGTCTACCCGCCAGCGCCCCTCACCGGTCCGCAGGAATTCCCCGTGCGCACCGTGCAGCGGAGTGGACTCCTCAAGGTAGTGCCGCAACGCTTCCGACTCATGCCCGGGCGGAGCATCGCCGCTGGCCCGCAGGACCCGCCACCAGCAAACGGAGCTGCCGTAATGGCTCATCACGGCTCCAACCTGCCGCGGACCACCCGATCCGAGGAGCTCTGCGACGTCGCCGTAGGAAACCGCGGCACCCGGCGGAATGAGGTCCACCACGGCGAGAACCGCCGTCACGTACTCCATCCGCATGTGATCAGCCTAGCTGCAGGAGTGTCGTCCCCAATAGTGTCGGAGCCAGCCGGTAGCTTGAAACCATGAGTTCCTGGAATACCCTCCCCCGTGCAGCATTCGATCTCGAGACCACAGGGAAGAATTCCCGTTCCGCCCGCATTGTCACAGCATCCATCACCGTTGTTGACGAACATGGCGGGCTGGTCAAGGAACACGAATGGTTGGCCGATCCCGGCGTGGAAATCCCGGTGGAGGCCAGCGAAGTGCACGGGATCACCACTGCCAAAGCGCGCGCGGAGGGGCGCCCCGCAGCAGACGTCACCCGGGAAGTCGCCACCGTCCTCCAGGAACTTTTCGACGCCGGCACCCCGGTCATCGCCTTCAACGCCAGCTACGACTTCACGGTCCTCGCGGCGGAGTCGGCACGCCACGGCGTGCCCCAATTGAGCCGCTTCCCGGTGCTGGATCCGTACGTCATGAACAAGCAAGTGGACCGCTTCAGGAAAGGCAAGCGGACGCTGACTGCTCTGTGCGAGGAATATGGCATCGACCTGGACAACGCCCATACCTCTGCCGCGGATGCCCTGGCCACCCTCCGGGTCCTGGATGCCATGGCCGGGAAGTTCCCCAAGTTGCACATGCCTGCGTCGAAGCTGCACCATTTGCAAGTGGACTGGGCTGCGTCGCAAGCAGCGGACTTCCAGCAGTACCTTCGGCGGAGCAAGCCCACTGCGGTCATCGAAGGCGAGTGGCCGGTCCTGCCGCCGGAGGACGCCAGCCGCGGCGGGTTCTAAACCGGAGCCCAGCGGGCAGGTTAAGACTTGCGACGCAAGTCACATGATTTTCGGGAACTCCGGAACACGCAGCGAACCGGCGCCGATTTCCCAGACTGGCCAACAGTGTGAACACACCAGGGCCAACACTGCAATCATCGATGCTTATATTCGGCACAAGTGAATTGGAGCAATCACTTGTTCGATTCACGGCCTCCTAGCGGCGTGGTGACATAATTAAGTTTGGCGGGTTGAAGTCTGCTAGGGCAGCCAACATCCAGACGCTGCCACGTTCCCCGCCCACCGCGTAACGTCTCCGTGACCATCGATGAAAGTGATTTCTTCATGAAATTCAAAGCCCCCAAGTGGCTGGCTGCCGCCCCCGTCGCAGCAGCCCTGGTGATCTCCCTCGCAGCCTGTGGCGGAGGTTCTTCCCAGCCCAGCAGCTCAGCTACGGACGCCCTTGCGGGCAGCGACCAGCAGACGCTGGACAAGTACACCACTGCGGACGTTACCCCGATCGATAAGATCGACAAGTCCAAGCTCGGCCTCATCACCGACGGAACGCTCCGCGTGGGCACTCTCTCCGACGCTCCGCCGAACATCTTCATCGACCCGTCCGGTAAGTTCACCGGCTACGACAACGAGCTCCTGCGCGCCATCGGTGACAAGCTGGGCCTCAAGGTCGAGTTCGCGTCCACCGACTTCTCCGCGCTCCTCTCCCAGGTGGCAAACAAGCAGTTCGACGTCGGATCCTCCTCGATCTCCACCACCGACGCACGCCGTAAGACGGTTGGTTTCACCAACGGCTACGACTTCGGCTACATGGCAGTTGTCACCAAGAACGACGCGAAGGTCACCGGCTTCGCCGACCTCAAGGAAGGCCTTCGCATTGGTGTCGTCCAGGGCACGGTGCAGGATGACTACGTCACCAACACCCTGAAGATCGAGCCGGTCCGCTTCCCGGACTACAACACCGTTTACGGCAACGTGAAGAACGGCCAGATCGACGCCTGGGTTGCTCCCTCGCAGCAGGCCGACGGCCAGGTCAAGGAAGGCGACAACACCAAGATCGCCGAAAAGGTTGTCAATACCCAGAACTTCACCGCCTACGCAGTGAACAAGGACAACAAGGCCCTCATGGACGCGCTTAACGCCGGTTTGGACGCCGTGATCGCCGACGGCACCTGGACCAAGCTGACTGCTGAGTGGTACAAGGACCGTCCGACGGCTGCCGAGCAAACCCCGCAGGGCTGGAAGCCGGGCAGCAAGGCCGTCCAGCTCCCCGCCAAGTAAACCGGACGTTCCATGGATATCCTCAAGCAATTAGCTGACACCTTTTTCAACTGGCAGTTGATGGGCGAAGTCATCCCCAAGATGTTCGCCGTTGGCCTGCCCAACACGATCGTTTTGGCCGTCGTCTCCGGAATCATCGGGACAGCGATCGGGATGCTGCTTGCCCTCATGGGGATTTCCCGGAACGCAGCAGCCCGGTGGGTTGCCCGCATCTACACGGACATTCTCCGCGGGCTCCCGCCGGTACTGACCATCCTGGTGATCGGTTTTGGTTTCGGACCCATCATCCGGCAACTGACGGGCTCCACCAGTCCTTATCCCATGGCCATCGCCGCGTTGTCGCTGATGTCCGGCGCCTACATTGGCGAAATCTTCCGCTCCGGCATCCAGAGCGTGGACAAGGGACAGTTGGAAGCCTCCCGTGCCCTGGGATTCGGCTACGGCGCATCCATGCGCCTGGTGGTGGTCCCACAAGGCATCCGCAGGGTACTCCCGGCCCTGGTCAACCAATTCATCTCCCTGATCAAGGAATCGTCCTTGGTGTTCATGCTGGGCCTGCTGGCCAGCGAGCGGGAAATCTTCCAGATCGGCAAGGACCTGGCAGCCAACAGCGGCAACCTGTCTCCCTACGTGGCCGCAGCCATCTTCTACCTGGCCATGACCATTCCGCTCACGCACCTGGTGAACTGGATTGACGCCCGCCTGCGTTCAGGCCGGCCTGAGAAGAAAGAACCGGACGACGCAGCCGCCGTCGTCGGGAAGGGAGCCCACGCATGAGCGAGTTCACCTCGGGGTCACTGACCGCGAAGAACATCCACCTTTCCTTCGGCAGCAACCACGTCCTGCGGGGAATCGACCTCCACGTCGAAAAGGGCACCACGGCCTCGGTCATTGGACCATCCGGCTCCGGTAAGTCCACGCTGCTGCGGGTGATGAACCGACTGATCGAACCCGATCAGGGAGACATCCTGCTTGACGGGAAGTCCGTGCTGAAGGACAACCCTGACGAGCTGCGCCGCCGCATCGGCATGGTGTTCCAGCAGTTCAACCTTTTCCCGCACAAGACCGTCGCGGAGAACATCACGTTGGCTCTGCGCAAGCTCCGCGGCATGTCCAAGGACCAAGCTCGCGTGGAGGCCTTGAGCCAACTGGACCTTGTGGGTTTGAAGCATAAAGCCGACTCCCGTCCTGCCAACCTTTCAGGTGGGCAACAACAGCGCGTGGCCATAGCCCGTGCACTGGCCATGAAGCCCGAGGTCATGTTCTTCGACGAGGCCACGTCCGCCTTGGACCCGGAGCTCGTGAAGGGCGTCCTGGCACTCATGACGGACCTGGCCCAGGGCGGCATGACCATGGTGGTGGTGACCCACGAAATGGGGTTCTCCCGGAACGTCTCGGATGTGGTGACCTTCATGGATGCCGGCGTTGTCGTTGAGTCTGGTCCACCGGAACAGCTCTTCACTGATCCACGGACGGAACGCCTGCAGGGCTTCCTCTCGGACGTGCTCTAAACGCAGCCGGCGCACACACAGCGAAATCCCCGTCCTCCGCGGCGGTCCCCCACGGACCAGCGGAGGCCGGGGATTTGCCGTTTAAGGCCTGGCCGCGGCCTTGACCTGCAGCACAGCCAGGGCTGCGGCATCCACCTTGGCCCCGAACGCAGGATCCGCCTGAGCCCTGCGGACCACAGCCTCATGCATCGCGGGGATCCGCGCAGGGTCAGCACAGACCATCATGGTCCCACCGGCACCAAAGAAGGCGGTGGCCCGCTCTGCGCTGGTCCATGGTTCCAGCTGCGCGGCACTGCACATGTCATCGGAAAGGATGATTCCTTTGAACCCTGCGTCCGTCCGGAGCATCGTTTCCATCACCACCGGTGAAAACGGCGCAATATTGGCAGGGTCAATGCGGTCGTAGTAGGCGTTGGACAACATGACCCACTGGGCACCGCCACGGATGGCTGCATTGAAGGGCGCCAAGGCGGGGTCCGTACGGGTCGTTTCGGTATCGCGCACGTCCTTGCTGACGTCCGTGTTGGAAACCACCCGGCCCAGTCCAGGATAGTGCTTCACGACGGGGGCCACCCCGGCATCGGCCAAGCCTTGGGCAAAGGCGTTCCCGAGCACCGACACTTGGTCAGGCGTGTAGCCGTACTGGCGCTGGAAGCGGCCGATCGGACCGTTGGATGGTGCAAACTCCGCGCTCTTCACCGTGTCAAGGACAGGTGCCAGGTCCACGTTGACCCCGGCGCTTCGAAGTTCCCTCCCCCACTGGGCCGCGCTGGAACGCAGCTTGTCCGGCCCGAGTCCGGCCTGGGCCACGGCCGACGGTATGGCGGAGAACCCGGGACCGGAGAGAACCTGCACGTTTCCGCCCTCCTGGTCCGTGGCTACGAACAAGGGCAGGTTTCCGGTGGTGGCCGGCGAGACCGTGGCGTTCAAGGAAGCCACCACAGCGGCCGTCGCGGCTGCTCCGGCTTTGCTGCGTCCGCTGAGGTAGACGTTGCCCACGTGGTACTTGGCCAATGCCTCCATGGTCGCAGGCTCGGGACCCGTGGCTTTGGCCGCGACCATGAACAGCTGCCCTACCCGCTGCTCGAGGCTCAGGGAAGAGAGCTGCCGGGTAGCTGCATCCTGGGTTCCCGGAGGCGATACGGCCGACACGGAGGGGGTCGGCTGCGGGGACGGCGCCGTGCCGGACGGTGCAGCGGCTGAACCAGTGGGCGGGGCCGAAGACGTCGATGAGGGACCAGGTGATTCCGATGGAGCGGGACTGCCCCCACTGACGGTGCATCCCGAGGCCAATACCGCGACCACTCCTGCCGCCGCAAGGATAGAGCTGAGCGATGCAATGGTCTTGGTGGTACGCATGGTAAACCGTTGATTCGTTGGGGTTGGGTTTCCCTTACGAGCCTACCCCGCCTACGCAAACGGCGCCTTCGAAAGCTGCTGCCTGCAACTTTCGAAGGCGCCGAAGTCCCAGCCTAGGCTTGGGCGGAGGCAGCAGCCTTGGCTGCAGCCGGAAGCGCGTCAAAAATACGGTTCATCGCAGCATCGTCGTGTGCCGCGGACAGGAACCAGGCCTCAAAGACGGATGGCGGCAGGTACACGCCGGATTCCAGCATGGAGTGGAAGAACGGCGCGTAGCGGAAGACTTCCTGGGCCTGCGCGTCCGCGTAATTGTGGACTCCGTTGGCCGAGGTGCCGAAGGAGACAGAGAACAGGTTTCCTGCCCGCTGGATGGAATGGTCGACTCCGGCGGCGTCCAACGCAGACGAAAGGGCCGCCGAGAGTTCCAGGGAGCGCGCATCAACGTGGGCATAGACCTCGGGTGTTGCGTGGGTCAACGTGGCGACACCGGCTGCCATGGCAACAGGGTTCCCGGACAACGTTCCGGCTTGGTAAACGGGACCCAACGGTGCCAGGTAGTCCATGACATCCGCGCGGCCGCCAAGAGCCGCCGTCGGCATGCCGCCACCAATCACCTTGCCAAAGGTGAGCAGGTCCGGTGCCCAACCCTCCTGGCGACCGGTCAGGCCCCAGTAGCCGGCGTAGCCAGTGCGGAAGCCCGTCAGGACTTCGTCCAGGATCAGGAGGGCCCCGTGTTCCTTGGTAATCCGGGACAGTCCTGCGTTGAAGCCTTCGGCCGGAGTAACGACGCCCATGTTGGCCGGCGCTGCCTCGGTGATCACAGCGGCGATGTGGCTGCCGTGCGCTGCGAATGCCTCCTCAACTGCGGCGAGATCGTTGTAGGGCAGCACCAGGGTCTCCGCGGCGGCCGCGGCCGTGACGCCGGCAGAGCCGGGCAGGGCAAGAGTGGCCACCCCTGAACCGGCGGATGCCAGGAGGCCGTCCAAGTGGCCGTGGTAGCAGCCGGCGAACTTGATGATGAGGTTGCGGCCGGTGAAACCGCGGGCCAGGCGGACGGCCGTCATGGTCGCCTCGGTACCGGTGGAAACCATGCGGAGACGCTCGACGGCGGATACCCGTTCCTTGACGAGGGCCGCCAGGTTGGCCTCGTCCGGAGTGGAAGCGCCGAAAGAGAGGCCACGGTCCACGGCCGCGTGCACGGCATCCAGCACAGCCGGGTGCGCATGGCCGAGGAGGGCAGGACCCCACGAGCAGACCAGGTCCACGTATTCCTTGCCATCGGCGTCCGTAAGGTAGGCGCCCTTGGCCGAGACCATGAACTTCGGTGTTCCGCCCACAGAGCCAAAAGCACGGACCGGCGAGTTGACCCCGCCGGGCATCAGCGACTGGGCGCGGTCGAACAGCTGGTCGGACACAGGGGTGTTTGAAGTCATGGTTCCTATTCTTTCAGTGATGATGGAGCTGCCTGCTGGATCGGCGCCAGGCTTCAGCCCGCGTCTGCTTCCGCTTCGTCCAGGAGTTCGGCGACGCGGGGCGCAACTTCCGTCCCGTACAACTCGATGCAGCGCAGCATGGACTGGTGCGGCAGTGTTCCGTTGCTGTACTTGAGGTCGAACCGGTCCACGCCGAGGTTGCTCTTGAGCAAGGCGATCTTCCGGGCCACAGTTTCGGGGGAACCCACGTACAGTGCGCCTTCCGGGCCGCACATGGCGTCGAACTCCCCCCGGTTTCCCGGTCCCCAGCCTCGCTCGGCGCCGATCCGGTTGCGTTGTTCGAGCCAGTGCGGAAACAACTCCTCGCGGGCGGCTTCATCGGTGTCGGCGATGAAACCAGGCGAATGCGTCGCGATCTGCCGCATGGGGTGGCCGTATCGGGCCATGGCGTCCCGGTAGAGGTTCACCAGTGGCGCGAATCGCCGCGGCTCTCCGCCAATGATGGCAAAGATGATCGGGTAGCCGTATTCGGCGCACCGCACCACGGATTCGGGAGTCCCGCCCACCCCGATCCAGGCCGGCAACAGATGGTGCTGCAGGCGGGGATAAACCTGGAGTCCATTGACGTTGGGCCGGGTGCGACCTTCCCAGTGCACGGGCTTCTGCGCGCGGACTTTGTGGAACAAGTCCAGCTTTTCCTCGAACAGGACCTCGTAATCGGCCAGATCGAGCCCGAACAGGGGGAACGATTCGACGAACGATCCCCTGCCGAGCATCACTTCGGCGCGTCCGTTGGAAAGGGCATCAACCGTGGCAAAGCGCTGGAACACCCGGATGGGATCGTCGGAGCTCAGGACCGTCACGGCGGTTCCCAGCCGGATCCTCGACGTCACCGCGGCGGCCGCCGCCAGGAAGACTTCAGGTGCTGACACCGCGAAATCGCGGCGGTGGTGCTCTCCCACGCCAAACGCATGGATTCCGACGGCGTCCGCCAGCTTGGCTTCTTCCAGAAGCTCGCGCAGCACCTGGGCGTGTTCCTTGGGATTTCCCTCGGCATCAAGCCCAGCGTCGCCAAAAGTGTTCAGGCCCAGGAGGATGCGTCCAGCACCCACCGGCGCCGTGGGATCGGACGGTGTGAGGGTCATCAGGACTCCTTCAGCCAGCCTGCCAGTTCGGAGGCCCAGTAGGTCAGCACGGTATCGGCACCGGCCCGCTTGATGCCGAGCACGGATTCCGTGATGGCCCCACGCCGGTCGATCCAGCCGTTCGCGGCGGCCGCTTCGATCATGGCGTACTCGCCGGAGATTTGGTAGGCCGAGACAGGCACCGGGCTCATGGCCGCTACGTCGGCAAGGATGTCGAGGTAGCTCATGGCAGGCTTCACCATGACCATGTCGGCTCCTTCTTCGAGATCCAACTCCACTTCGAGAATCGCTTCGCGTCGGTTCGCGGCGTCCATCTGGTAGGTGCGGCGGTCGCCCTTAAGCTGGGAGTCGACGGCTTCCCGGAAGGGGCCGTAGAAGGCGGACGCGTACTTGGCGGCGTAGGCCAGGATGGCAGTGTTCTTGTGGCCGGATTCCTCGAGCGCCTGGCGGATCACGGCGATCTGGCCGTCCATCATTCCGGAAGGGCCCAGCACGTGTGCGCCGGCCTCCGCCTGCGCAACGGCCATCTGTCCGTAAATCTCCAACGTGGCATCGTTGTCCACGTAACCGTTGGCGTCCAGGACTCCGCAGTGGCCGTGATCGGTGAACTCGTCCAGGCACACATCGCCCATGATCACCAAAGCATCGCCCACCTCGGCTTTGACGTCCCGGATGGCCTTGTTCAGCACGCCTTCGGGATCCAGCGAAGCAGTTCCCCTGGCATCGCGCACGGCTGGGACTCCGAACAGCATGATGCCGCCAACGCCCAATTCCACGGCCTCTGCTGCCGCCCGCTTGAGGGTGTCGGTGGTGTGCTGGACGACCCCGGGCATCGAGGTGATGGGGCTGGGCTCTGTCAGGCCCTCCCGGATGAAGGCGGGCAGGATGAGGTCTGCAGGCGCCAGACGGTTCTCGGCGGTGAGGCGTCGCATGGCGGGGGTGGTGCGCAAGCGGCGGGGGCGGTGGTTTGGAAAACTCATTGGGGGTTCCCTTCGTTGGCGAAGATGGTTTCCAGGGCGGTCGCAATGCCCGCCGGCGTGGGTTCGTTGGCGGTTGCTGCCACCGGCAGGCCAACCCGGGCGGCCTCGGCGGCGGTGGGGCGGCCGATCGCAACCAGGCGGCAGGCCCCAAGCGGCAGCAGGGCTTGGGCGATCCGGCGCACCGCGCTCGGGGAGGCAACGACGATCGCGTCCAGTGCCCCGGCGCCGAGCCGCGCCTTCACGGCTTCAGCCGTCAGTTGCGGCGGCAGACCGTCACCGGAAAGTCCGACGGCGGCAGGCAGTTCCGCTGTCAGCCGCCGCGAATCATGGGCCGGGTACTCGACCGTGTGATAGGCAGTAACTGCGTCAACGGAGGCACCCTTCATTGCCAGTCCCTCCCGCAGGCGTGGCGAGGCGATATCCGCTTGGGGCAGGAAGATCCGCGCATTTGGCGAGTCCCACACCTCGAGAAGGCCTTCGGCGGACTGTTCTCCGGTGGGGCAAAGGTCAACGGGAAGCCCAGCGGCTTCGAGTGCCCGCCGTGATGACAAACCAACGGTGGCCACTTTCGTGCCGGCAGGCACCAGTTGCGAAGCCGTGGTGCCGCGCTCGGCTGCCTTCCCGATCAGGACACGCAGCGTGGTGGTACTGCTGACCACCAGCCACTCGTAGCCGCCGGCGGCGAGCGTGTCCAAGGCAGAATCCAAGGAGGCCTGGTCGGTGGCCTGCTCAAAGTCGATCAGGGGAAGGACCAACGGTATGGCCCCTTTGCTCCTCAGCAGGGCAGCAAGCGTGCGGGCACGGTCGGCGCTCCTGGTGATCAGGACACGCCGACCCCGCAAGCCCGCGGCAGCCATGGGTTCAGGAGGCAGCAAGGTCCGCAATTTCAGCGGCACCGGCCGCGAGCAGTTGTTCGGCAACCTCGATGCCCAGCAACGTGGCGCCTACCTCGGTCAGGCCATCGGTGGCCTTCTTTTCGCGCACAGTACGGGTCCCGTCCACGGCGCAGACCACGGCTTCCAAGTGCAACATGCTGCCCTTGCGGTACGCATAGGCACCCACGGGGGCGGCACATCCGGCCTCGAGCCTGGCCAGTACGGCACGTTCGGCCGTGACCGCAAGCCGGGTGTCGTCGTCGTTCAACGCCGCCAGGGCCTGGGCCAGCACCACATTGCCACCGTCCACGGAGGCGTCACGCTGTGGCGCGTCGGGCGTGCGGCACTCAATGGCAAGGGCACCCTGGCCTGGGGCAGGCAGCATCACGGAGGTATCGAAGAATTCGGACACCGTATCCAGCCGCCCCATGCGTTCGAGTCCGGCGGCGGCGAGGACTACTGCGTCAAGGTCGTTCGATTTGCCCTCCACCACCTCGTCCACGGCATTGCCGGGCAGCCCGGGTACCCGGTTGAGGCGGGTGTCCACGTTTCCGCGGATATCCAGCACCTCGATGTCCGGACGGGCGGCACGAAGCTGCGCTGCGCGCCGCGGCGATCCAGTGCCCACTTTGGCGCCACCGGGAAGTTCCGCCAGCGTCAATCCGTCCCGGGCGCACAGGACGTCCCGCACATCCACGCGCGGCGGCGTAGCGGCGATGCTCAATCCAACGGCTGCCCCGGTGGGGAGGTCCTTGAGGGAATGCACGGCTACGTCGCAGCTCTCAATGAGCAAGGCATCGCGCAACGCGGCAACGAAGACCCCGGTGCCACCCATCTGGGACAGCGATCCGGTCCTGACGTCGCCTTCGGTCCGGATGTGGACCAGCTCCACGGGGAAGCCCCCGACGGCGGCCAGCTGGTCCGCCGTCTGCTGGGTCTGCGTCAGGGCCAGCTTGCTGGCTCTGGTGCCGATGCGAACAGTCACTTGCTGGCCTCCGGGGCGGGGTAGGCCTCATGTCCGATCCCAATGCTGGAGCCGACCTCGGCGATGACCGGCTTGGCCCCGCGGAAGTTTTCGCAGCAGTTGGGACGGCACACGTCGTACCAGGGTCCGAGATCCGTCACGTGCGGTCGGTCGGCGATGTTGTTCTCAAGGGTGCGTTCGCAGATCAGGTCCACGAGTCCTGACACAAAGGCTGCGTGCGTTCCCGGTGTGGGAACGCGGGTGGCTTCGATGCCCAGGTTCTTGCAGGTTTCCAAGGCTTCCGTGTCCAGGTCCCACGCAACTTCCATGTGGTCGCTGACAAAACCAAGGGGAACAATGACCACGCCGCGAACACCCTCGGGCGCGATTTCCTCAAGGTGGTCATTGATGTCCGGTTCGAGCCAAGGGATGTGGGGTGCACCCGAACGCGACTGGTAAACGAGGTCCCAAGCGACGTTCGGAGCCACGGTGTCCATGATGGCCTTGGCGTTGGCCAGGTGCTGGGCGGCATAGGCGGAACCTTCCGCGAAGTCGCGGGGCTCGTCCTCGGAGCGGCCTGCGGCCTCCGCGTCCCTGGTAGGAATGGAGTGCGTGGCGAACAGGACACGGATGCCGGAGTCGGGATCGGCAACGCCTGCAGCGGAAAGCTTGGCACGGATCTCCTCGAGGCCGGCGGCCGTCCCCTCCAGGAATGGCTGCACCACTCCGGGGTGGTCGAAGTACTGGCGGATCTTGTCCACTTCCAGTTTTCCGTCCAGGCCTGTTTCCGTCAGGGCGATGCCGATATCTTCGCGGTACTGGCGGCAGCTGGAGTAACAGGAGTAGATGCTGGTAGTGAGCATCAGGATCCGGCGGTGGCCGGCGTCGTAGGCGTCCTGCAAAACCGGCGCGATGTACGGGTCCCAGTTCCGGTTGCCCCACAGAACCGGCAGCTCGATGCCGCGCTTGGCGAGTTCGGCTTCAATGGCTGCCTTCAACTCGCGGTTCTGCTGGTTGATGGGGCTGATGCCGCCGAAGGCCCGGTAGTGGTGCGACACCTCTTCCAGGCGCTCGTCGGGGATGCCGCGCCCGCGGGTGACGTTGCGCAGGAAGGGAATGACGTCTTCCTGGCCTTCGGGCCCACCGAAGGATGCGAGCAGGACGGCGTCGTAGTGCTTCGCTTCCTGGCGGCCGCGTTCGGTGACCTGGTTCAGTTCGGTGGAGACGGACAGCCCGCTCATGCGAGGACCTCGGCGATCTCGGCAGCCGTGACGCGGCGGCCGGTGTAGAAGGGAATCTCTTCGCGCACGTGGTTACGGGCGTCGGTGGCGCGCAGGTGGCGCATCAGGTCCACCAAGTCAACCAGTTCGGGCGCCTCAAGGCCGAGGATCCACTCCCAGTCCCCCAGCGCGAACGAGGACACGGTGTTGGAAATGACCTGCGGGAATTCACGGCCCAGGAGGCCGTGGTCGCGGAGCATCTTGCCCCGCTCTTCGGCGGGCAGGAGGTACCACTCGTAGGAGCGGACGAACGGGTAGACGCAGAGCCAGGTGCTGGGTTCGACGCCACGGGCATAGGCAGGAACGTGGCTCTTGGCGAACTCGGCCTCGCGGTGCACGCCCATTGCCGACCAAACGATCTCGGTACCGGCGAACAGCGTGCTGCGGCGGATGGAACGGACGGCGGCCTGGAGGTCTTCGGGCTTGGCGCCGTGGAGCCACACCATGATGTCCGCATCCGAGCGCATGGCGGAGACGTCGTAGCTGCCCCGCAGGACCACGCCGTTCGCGGCGAGCTTTTCGACCAGTGTGTCGAATTTCTGCGCGGCATCGCCGCTGCGCAGGACGTCGGCTGAGCGCTTGAAGACGGTCCAGAGCGTGAAGAACTGTTCTTCGTTTTCAGAAGTTTTAGTGACAGATTCGGCAGAAGTGTGGCTCATGGTTTCAAGTTTGCCCCGCGCGGGCCGCTAAGTCGAAATGGATTTGTTCTACAAGGCGTAGAAGTGACATAAATCACGTAATAGTGGGATCCTCGGCCCGCGGCGGCGCCACCTGCGCGCGCGTGTCCGCGACCACCGCGGCGAGGCCGTTGCCAGCCAGCCAGCCGCCGACCACCGTCAATCCGTCGACAGAGCCAACCACTTTGCGCACCTGGGCTACGCGCTGTTTATGACCGACGGCGGCAAACGGCAGCGCGCCCGCCCAGCGCACTACATCCCAATCGAGGATGTCCGTCCGGGACACCGGAACCGTGAGAAGTGCTGAGGCATCCTCCAGGGCCGCCGACAACAGGTTCTCGTCATCCAGCGCCGCCTCCGGCGCTCCGGAATCCTCCAT
This sequence comes from Paenarthrobacter sp. NPDC090520, assembly GCF_044769205.1. Classification (NCBI taxonomy): domain Bacteria; kingdom Bacillati; phylum Actinomycetota; class Actinomycetes; order Micrococcales; family Micrococcaceae; genus Paenarthrobacter; species Paenarthrobacter sp. NPDC090520. The sequence goes on along the minus strand of NZ_JBIVXM010000001.1, from coordinate 181,435 downwards.
CCGGCCGTAAGAGAGACGCACCACGTGGGTTCCAGGGCCGGCCTCCTCAGCCAGCCAGTCCCATTTCGCCGTGGCATGGGTGAGGGCTTTCGCACGGATTCCCGCGGTCTGCGGTGCCACCAGGATTCCCGTGCCCCTGGGCCGCCCATCCAGTTCCGGGAGATCCACCACGAGCGTCACCAGGCTGACCAACGGCCCGGGCCCAGGGCGCAGGGCGGTCAGGCCGGGCAATGAATCCTCCAGCAGCCCGACGGCGGCCGGACCATCGAGGGCGACCACCAGCCGATCGGCGTCGTACGCCTCCCCGCCCGCGGTGACCTGCCAACCGTGGGAGGTTTTTCGGGCGGAGGCCACGCGCTTGTCCGTAAGCAAGTCCACGCCACGGCCCCGGAGGTCCTTGACCAGCGCGGTCACCAACGTGTGCATCCCACCGGTCAGGCCTCCGACGGCGGAACCCGCCTTGGCGGGCACGGAACCGGTCCCACGGGCGGCTTGGCGCTGGCTGGCCACGGCGGCGGCCAACGAACCATGCTTCCGGAGTCCGGCGCGCAGGCCCGGGGCCACCATGTCCACGTCCAGCAGCGCGGGGTCTGCCGAGTGCACGCCACCCACCACCGGCGCTACCAGCCGTTCGAGGACCGTCTTGCCCATGCGGGCACGGACCAACTCCGAAACGCTGGTGACATCGGAAGAAGTTCCCACCGAGGCGGGCATCCACCGGTCAAGGGAGGCACGGAGCGCCCCTGCGAAACCAAGGGAACGCCTGACCTCGGGATCCCACGGATTCGCGGGAATTCCCAGCACACCGGTCTTGGGGAGTTCACGGGCACCCTCGGGCAGTTGCACCCAGGCTCCCCCGGGATGGGGAGCGACTATCCGCGATTCCAGGCCAAGCTCCCGCGCAAGATCCGCCACGGCCGTGGAGCGTGTGGCGAAGGACTCGGCTCCGCTGTCCAACGACAGGCCAGCCACCGTGTGCCCGCCAACGCAGCCACCCCACGACCCAGTAGCTTCAAGAACGGTGACCGCAGTCCCCGCCACGGCGAGTTCCCTCGCGGCCACCAGCCCTGAGATTCCGCCGCCAACGACGACGGCGGACGGGCCCAGGGATTTAGCGTGTCCCCCGCGCATAAGGTGCTACTTGGCCGGGATGGAGTGGATGAGTTCCACCACCCGCGTCAGAACGGTGGGGTCGGTTTCGGGCGGAACACCGTGGCCCAGGTTCAGCACATGGCCAGGCGCATGCGAGCCCGCCTCGATGACCTCGCGGACGTGGGCTTCCAGGATCTCCCACGGCGCGGAGAGAAGGGCGGGATCAATGTTGCCCTGCAAGGGAATCGTGCCACCGAGGCGGCGGTTGGCCTCGTCGAGCGGCAGGCGGTAGTCCACGCCAACCACGTCCACGCCAACGTCCCGCATGGCCACCAGGAGTTCCGATGTTCCCGTTCCGAAGTGCACCAGCGGCGCACCCAGTCCCCGGACGTGGTCCAGCGCCCGGGCGGATGCCGGAGCAACGAATTTGGAATAATCGGCCAAGCCCAAGGAGCCGGCCCAGGAATCGAACAGCTGTCCGGCGGAAGCGCCGGCTTCGAGCTGGGCCTGGAGGAACAGGCCCGAGGCGTCGGCGGCCCAATTCGCCAAGGCCTGCCAGGTCTCGGGGTCCGCGTGCATCATGGTCCGCGGGCCGAGGTGGTCGCGGGACGGGCGGCCTTCAACCATGTAGGCGGCAAGGGTGAACGGCGCGCCGGCAAAACCGATCAACGGGGTCTTGCCCAGTTCGGCGACCGTCAGGCGGACGGCTTCGCGGATGGGCTCCAGGGCCTCCCATGTCAGCTCCGGGAGGGCCGCGACGTCCTCAGCGGTCCGGACCGGCTTGTCCAGGACCGGACCCACGCCGGGAACAATGTCCACGCCAACGCCGGCGAGCTTGAGCGGAATCACGATGTCCGAGAAGAAGATGCCGGCGTCCACGTCGTGGCGGCGGACGGGCTGCAGGGTGATCTCGGCGGCGAGTTCCGGTCGCAGGCACGAGTCCAGCATGGCCACGCCTTCGCGGACCTTCAGGTACTCGGGCAGCGATCGGCCGGCTTGGCGCATGAACCACACCGGCCTGCGGGACGGCGTGCCGCCGCGGTAGGCGGTGATGAGCGGCGAGTCTGAGGTACGGCCGTCATTCAACGGGTGCCCGGGGCCGAGGTTGCCCGCAGGAGCATTGAGGGCCGTATTGTTGGATGCTGCCGCGCTAGAAGTCATGCCTTCGATTGTGCCGAAAATCCGGGGCAAAAGATAACGACAGGCTGTCATGTCCCAAGCGTTGCGCCCCACAGTGGTGGGAGTCACCCCTGATGGTGTGGATCGCCACGGCGGTACATTGTTCTACCGGGCTACGAAAAAGCTATGATTGGGTTGCTGTGGTTCTTTTCTCATTGGTGGCTACACACGCCGACATCGATCTTGAGACCGTCGCTCAGTTGAGCAACGGTTCATCCGGTCTTGCCTCCGCTGCGCTCACCGGATCCCCCGTTGTGTCCGGCGCCGTAGTCCTGGCTACCTGCAACCGCTACGAGATTTACGGCGAAACCAGCCATGGTGCTGACGTCGAAGCCGCACGCTCGGCCCTCGTCTCGCAGATCAGCGAACTCAGTGGCCTCAACGAGCAACTCGTCTCCCGTTCTTTCAGCACCCACGCCGGCCCTGACGTCACGCGCCACCTGTTCGCAGTGAGCGCGGGCCTTGACTCGGCAGTGGTGGGCGAGCGCGAGATCGCCGGGCAGGTCCGCCGCGCCCTGATCACCGCCCAGCAGGAAGGCACCGCAAGTTCCGGCCTTGTCCGCCTGTTCCAGGCCGCCTCCAAGACCGCCAAGGACGTCGGAGCGCAGACTGCCCTTGGCTCGCGTGGGCTCTCGATCGTCTCCGTGGCCCTCGATCTCGCAACTGATCTCTCCGACACCGACGACTGGACAGCCAAGAAGGTGGTGGTCTTCGGTACCGGAGCCTACGCGGGCGCCACCATGTCCCTGCTTCGCGAACGTGGTTGTACCGACGTTTCGGTCTACTCATCCTCCGGCCGAGCCGAGGGCTTCGTGGCAACCCGGGGTGGAACAGCGCTCGACGCCGACACCCTCCCCGCTGCTGTCGCGGCGGCTGACGTCATGATCGGCTGCAGCGGCTCGGACACCCGCGTGGAGGCCGCCGACCTCGCCAGGGTCCGCGCCTCTTCCGGCAAAACCTTGATCGCCATCGACCTCGCCCTCACCCATGACTTCGATCCCGCTGTGGGTGAACTCGACGGCGTGGAACTCCTGACGCTTGAATCGGTCCGTCTCGCAGCACCCCAGGAACAGGCCGAATCCCTGACCCAGGCAAGTGCGATTGTCAGCGGAGCGGCCAAGGCTTTCGAAGCCGAACGTGAATCGCGTTCCATCGATTCGGCCATTGTCGCCCTCCGCCGCCACACCATGAACGTGCTCGACTCCGAGATGGAGAAAGTCCGTGCCCGGCACGGTTGCACAGCCGCAGCCGAGGAGGTGGAGTTCGCCCTCCGTCGGATGGTCAAGCAACTGCTGCACGTTCCCACGGTCCGCGCCCGCGAATTGGCAGCCAACGGCCAGCAGGATAATTACGTGGCCGCACTGGAGGCCCTGTACGGCATCCAGGTGGAGCAGCCGCAGGCCGCCCCGGCCGCGGCCGAGTGCCCCGTGGATCACCAGCAACTGCGCTCCGAAAGCGCCTGAACAAAGTCCGCCGCACCCGGGTTCTCCGGAATCAGGCGAAGGCGTTGACTCCGGTCAACCCGGCCGACCTCTCCCACAGCTTCCGCGCAGCTTCCCGGTCAACGGCATGCGCGTCAACACCTTGGTACCGGGCCAGCGGCGAGTGGTGGTCGGTGGGCTCGGCCACATCGCAGTCCTCGCAGTACACGCCACCCTTCCCAGCCAGCAAGGGTGAGGTGGCTGCCCACACCGAGGTGGCGGCGCCTTGTTCCGGGGTCTTGAATCCCTCGCGCAGGTTTCCCTCGGCGTCCATCCAGCCCGCCGCCACCATTTCTTCCCTGGGCAAGTGGCGCTGGAGTTCTGTCATGATCCCGCCCGGATGCACAGCGAACGCGCGCACCCCGAACGCCCGGCCCAGGCGGTCCAGTTCCACGGCAAAGAGGGCGTTCGCGGTCTTCGCCTGGCCATACGCCTTCCATTTGTCATAGCCTCCGGCGAAGTCCATGTCATCGAAGCGGATAGGGGATAGCTTGTGGCCCGTTGAGGACAAGGAGACAACCCGCGCAGATCCTGCTGCCGCCAGAGCCGGCCATAGGAGGTTCACCAGGGTGTAGTGCCCCAAGTGGTTGGTGGCGAACTGCGCCTCCCACCCGGGTCCCACGCGCTGTTCCGGGCTGGCCATGATCGCGGCGTTGTTGATGAGGATGTCGAGAGTGTGGTGATCTGCCAGGTAGTGCTTGGCGAAGGCCTTGACGCTCTCTTGGTCAGCAAGGTCCAGAGGGGCAACGGACACGCCATCCAGGCCGGCCTCGGCGAGCACCGACCGGGCGTGTTCCACGCGCCGGGCAGGGACCGTGACCTGTGCGCCGGCCGAAACCAGGGCCCGTACGGTTTCCAGACCGAGTCCCGAGTATCCTCCCGTAACGATGGCGGACTTACCCGAGAGGTCGATCCCTGAAATCACCTCTGCCGCGGTGGAGTAGTGGCCGAAAGCCGAGCCGAGGTGGTGTTGCTGCGTCTGCGTCGCTTCTTCGCCCATGCTTGAGCTTCCCAGACATGGGAGCGCTCCGGCAATGCTCAGTAGACGGGCTTCTCCGGCTCGACGTCCCGAACCCAGGCGAGGATACCGCCGTCGAGATGGCTGACGCGGTCGTACCCGGCCTTGCGGGCAGCCTCCAGGACTGTTGCGGAGCGTGTTCCTGCCTTGCAGTGGAACACGATGTCCCGGTTCTGCGGCAGGTCCACCCAGGCTTCGCCCGAGAGGATGCGGCCCTGCGGGATCAGTACGGCGCCGTCGATGTTGACGATGCTGTATTCGCCGGACTCCCGGACATCCACCAGGTCGAAGTCCCGTTTACCTACCTCGCGGTCGGCCAGCATCTGCGCCAATTCCGTGGCCGTCACCGTGTGCGCCTGGTCGGCGGGCGCCGGAGGGGTAACACCGCAGAAAGCCTCGTAGTCGGTCAGTTCGGTGATCGGCTCGGCTTCCGGGTCCTTGGACACTTTGATTTCGCGCCAGCTGCCACCCAGGGCGTCAAAGAGCGCCACGCGGCCCAGAAGGGAACGCCCGACGCCGGTGATCAGCTTGACTGCCTCGGTGACCATAAGGGAGCCAACGGCTGCACAGAGCATGCCGAAGACACCGCCTTCGCCGCAGGACGGCACGGAGCCCGCTGGCGGCGCTTCAGGGTACAGGTCGCGGTAGGTAGGGCCGTGCTCGCCCCAAAAGACGCTTACCTGTCCGTCGAACCGGAAAATGGAACCCCAAACATAGGGCTTGCCCAGGATCGCGGCGGCGTCATTAACGAGGTACCTGGTTGCGAAATTGTCCGCGCCATCCAGGATGAGGTCGTATTGCGCAAAGAGGTCCAACGCATTCGAGGAATCAAGGCGGTCATTGTGCAGCACTACCTTGACCAGCGGATTGAGTTCGGCAATGGCGTTGCGCGCCGATTCTATTTTGGGGATGCCAACGTCCTTGACTCCGTGGATCACCTGGCGTTGCAAATTGCTGAGGTCCACCACGTCGTCGTCGATAATTCCCAACGTACCGACGCCCGCTGCGGCCAAATACAGGAGGGCCGGCGAACCGAGCCCACCGGCGCCTATGACAAGAACTTTCGCATTCTTAAGCCTGCGTTGGCCCAGGGCTCCAATTTCCGGAATGATGAGATGCCGGGAGTACCGTTCCACCTCGGCCGGCGACAGTCCGGCGGCAGGTTCAACGAGGGGCGGCAGGACCGCGGGCGCAGTGTGGGCGGCAAGAATTGAGGCCATACCCCAATGTATGCCTGCCGATGCCGCCCGGTCATATTACCCACCGGTACAGTGGTCATAACTGCAAAGGAAAGGCGGCAGACTGTGGCTGACGGCGCACGGGCAAACGATGGGGCAGCAGCAAAGCAGGAACGGACTGGTTCACCGCGCTCAGCAAGGTTGCCGCGGGACGAACGCCGCGCGCAATTGCTCAACGCTGCCCTGGAAGTTTTCGTGTCCAACGGCTTTCACGGTGCCGCCATGGATGAGATCGCTGAGACCGCCCATGTGAGCAAGCCGGTGCTCTACCAGCACTTCCCCTCCAAGCGGGAGCTGTACATGGCGCTCCTGGACAGCCACCTCGCCGCGCTGACCGAACTGATGCTCACCGCCTTGAATTCCACCTCGGACAACAAGGAGCGCGTCAAGGCCGTGATGCGCGCGTACTACAAGTTCATCGCGGACGACGACCAAGCGCACCGGCTGGTCTTTGAATCGGACCTCATTAACGATCCCGATGTGAGTTCCCGACTGGAAACGTTCAACAAGACCTTCGCCGATGCCGTAGCCCATGTCATTGCCGAGGACACCAAGCTACCCCCGCTCGAGGCCCAGCTCCTGGGCCGGGGGCTGGCCGGAATGGCCCAGGTCAGCGCGCGTTACTGGCTTGAAACGGACGGAAATCTGGATCTCGATGTGGCCAGCGATCTGATCTATCGTTTAGCTTGGCGCGGAATCAGTCGATTCCCCAAAGAGTCCTAGGCTACAAATAAAGGACTGACCTAATTCTTGATTGGCTTGGAGGCCTTGCTGTGGAAGTAAAGATCGGCATTCAGAACGTCGGCCGTGAAATTGTGCTCGAATCCGCATTGGACGCTGACGCGGTCGCCAAGCTCGTTGCGGACGCCCTCTCCAAGGGTTCCGAGTTGCGGCTGACGGACGACAAGGGCCGCCAGGTGATCGTTCCCGGCAGCGTCCTGGGCTACGTCGAAATCGGCGCCGAAGAAGTCCGGCGCGTGGGCTTCGGCGCCCTCTGACACTTTGCCCTGACTACTGCCGCTAAGGAGTCCCCATGCTTTCACTCGTCGTTGTTGCGTTTGCGACTGTCGCCACCGGCTTCCTGGTGTGGGCAAATGACAAACGGCACGGCAAGTACGGCATTGCCCTGCCGGCCGGAGTTTCGTTGGGCATCGGCGCACTGGCCTGGGTGGCTTTCATCGCGGCCGGCCTGGGCTACCAGCCTGGGCTGACGTGGATTCCCTATGTGCTGCCCATCGTGCTGGGTACAGCTGCCGCGGCAGGCGCCGTGGTCTACCTGGGCCGTACGCGCACCTCGCGGGATACTACGGCCCTGACCAAGGCCCTGCGCCTCTAGGCAGTCCCGGACGTTCCGGTCCCATAAAGTTCCGGTTCCTTAAACTCGTGTGGCCACCGCCGTTGGGCGGTGGCCACACGTGTTTCCACGTCAGAGGAACTCTGCGCGGCCCTCCATGGCAGAGGACGCCAGGGCATGCTCCCGCCGGGGAATCCGTCCGGCCTGACGGGCGAACCGGCCGGACAGGACGGCGTGTTTGAAAGCCTCACCCATCAGGGCCGGGTTCTGGGCCCGGGTCACGGCGGTGGCCAGGAGGACGGCGTCGCACCCCAACTCCATGGCAAGCGCCGCGTCGGAGGCCGTGCCGATGCCCGCGTCCAGGACCACCGGAACAGAAGCGCGGGAGACGATGACCTCAATGTTGTGCGGGTTGAGGATACCCAGGCCTGTTCCGATCGGCGCGCCAAGCGGCATGACGGCGGTGGCACCAAGGTTCTCCAGGCGCAGGGCCAGCACCGGATCGTCGTTGGTGTACGCGAAGACCTTGAAGCCCCGGTTCACCAACTGTTCCGTGGCCTCCACGAGTTCCACCGCGTCGGGAAGGAGCGTGTGTTCGTCCGCGATGACCTCAAGCTTGACCCAGTCGGTCTCCAATGCCTCGCGGGCCAGTTCGGCCGTCAGCACCGCGTCCTTGGCCGTAAAGCAGCCTGCAGTGTTGGGGAGCACCCGGATGTTGTTGTCCACCAGGAGCTGGAAGAGCGACCCTGCCTCCGCTGGAGAGTAGCGCCGCATGGCCACGGTGGTCAGTTCCGTCCCGGATGCCAGGAGTGCGGCTCCGAGGCCTTCAAGGCTGGGAGCGCCTCCCGTTCCCATGATGAGACGGGACGAAAGCTCAACACCGTCAATGACCAACGGGTCAATCCGGGTTTCAGTGCTTGTTGTGGTCATGGTTCAGCCTCCTTGGACTGCGGTAACGAGTTCCAGTTCATCGCCTTCGGCGAGGTCCGTGGCGGCCCATTGGCTGCGCGGCACCACTTCCGAGTTGCGTGCGACGGCGACGCCCAACTTGCCGCCGTCGGCCGCCTGTCCGCGGTGGTCCAGTGCGCGGCCGGTGACGGACGTCACGAGGGTGCTGACGGAGGCGCCGTCCACTACTGCGTGGTCTGCTCCGTTGAGTTTGATGTTCATGCTGATTCCTTGGTGAATGGTCCGGTATGAGCGGAGGTATGGATGGCGGGTGCACTTCCCTGCGGGGCAAAGCGGTCCGGCCTGAAGCGTGACCACCTGGGATCGGCCGGGCCGGTCATCAAACCGCCCACGATGGCCGCAGCCACGGGCGTCAGGAGAACTCCGTGCCGGAAGAAGCCCGTGGCGACAATCAGGCCCTGGACCTCCCCCCCGGCACCGGCCACCCGTCCCAGCAACGGTGCATTGTCCGGAGTTCCCGGCCTGGCGCGGGCTGTCGCTTCGAGGAGTTCCAGTTCTGCGACGGCGGGCACAAGGACCTGGGCATCGCGCAGGAGTTGGTAGACGCCGCCGGCCGAGACGGCGTTGGAACTGGCAGACAATCCGTCTTCGCGTTGGGTGGCCCCGACTACCACGGTCCCGTCCTCCCTGGGAACGATGTAGACGGGCACACCCCGCACCATTCCGCGGATGGTCGACGTGACAAGGGGCTGCAGGGATTCCGGGACACGGAGCCGGAGGATGTCCCCGTAGACCGGCCGCAACGGGAGATGGAGCTGCTCCGGGAGGCCGTTGACGGTTGCAGCGTCCAGGCCATTGGCAAGGACTGTTTCCTTGGCCGAGACCCGCCTGCCGCTGCTGGATTCAACGCCGGCTACGCGTCCTTCGTCCCAGAGCAGGCGGACGGCCGTTTCCCGGAGGTGGAAGCCGGAATCGGTCCCCTCGATCCAACTGGTATCGGCGGGACAGTGGGCAGCCAAACCGGCCAGAAGCCTCGCCGCCAGCTTGCGGGGATCCACTTGATGGTCCGCCGGTATGTGGAACGCGCAGGATACCTGCGGACTCAACAACGGCTCCCGCCCACGGGCATCCCTCAGCAGGAGTGGCTCCACCTGGAGTCCCGCAGCCACCTGGACTGCCCGGAGGTCCGCGAGCGCACGGCGGTCGGCGGCGTCGGCACCCACGGCGATGGTCGCCGTCGTGCGGTATCCGGCGGCTTCCCTCGACCCGGCGAGGCTGTCCACGAAGGCGGGCCAGCGCCGCGACGATTCCAGCATGAGTTCCAGGAGATCTTCCTCCTGGTAATGGAGCTCGCTGACGGGAGCCAGCATGCCGGCAGCGGCAAAGGTTGCTCCACTTGCCGGTGCCGGATCGATGAGGACCACCGAACGGCCCAGGCGTCGCGCCTCATGCGCGATTCCGAGTCCAATGACGCCGCCGCCGATGACGGCGACGTCTGCGTGAATGGCTTGTGCCATGGATTCCCTTCCCTACGCCGGTACTAGCCGGATCAGGTCAAGCGGTCGGCGCTGAAGCCCTCTCAGCCGGACAGTCATAAAGACGATCGTCGCGGCTCCCGCAGTACGTGCCCAGTTTAGAGGAACTACTCTGGTTTGCATGACCCAGCCTGATCTCCTTTCCCCTGCCCGCCTGTATTTGTGCACCGACGCCCGCCGGCGGCAGGACGACTTCGAAGACTTTGTGGACGCCGCGTTCGAGGGCGGAGTGGACATTATCCAGCTCCGCGACAAGACGCTCGAGGCTGCCGAAGAACTGGAACTGCTGGAGGTCCTGAACAAGGTTGCCAGCCGCCACGGACGCCTTTGGGCCGTCAACGACCGCGCCGATGTTGCCCGTATTTCCGGGGCTCCGGTGTTCCACATCGGCCAAAAGGACATCCCTTTGGGGGCGGCCCGGGAGCTGCTCCCGGTCGAGGAAACAATCGGCCTCTCCACCCACTCGCCCGAGCAGGTGGACGCGGCTGTGGCCGCTTCCCAGGGACCTGGTGGCCTGGACTACTTCTGCGTAGGCCCGCTCTGGGCGACACCCACCAAACCGGGCCGCGCTGCTGTGGGGCTGGACTTGGTCACATATGCCGCGGAGGCCGTAAAACAAGCCGGGGTGGACCTGCCCTGGTTCGCCATTGGTGGGGTTGACCTTGGAAATGTGGAGCAAGTAGTTGCCGCCGGTGCCAGCCGCATCGTGGTGGTCCGCGCCATCACCGAGGCGGAGGACCCGACGGCGGCCGCGCGGGCGCTGCTTTCGGCGCTCGACGCGGCCTAGGCCGTCAGCCCAAGCCCCGTCATGCGGCGCCCGTGCCGTTCGGCCAGCTCTGCGGTGAGCTGATGGACTGCGGCACGGGATCCGTGTCCATCGCGCAACAGTGGTCCCAGGTCCGGGTGCTCCAAGCCCACCCGCTGGGCCTGGGTGAGGGCCTCCCCCACAATCCGGCGGCCCCAGAGCGAGAGCCGCGAAGCCAGCCGGGGGTCATCCCGCAGGGCCCGGCGCAGCAGGATCCGCAGGGCTTCGGTAGCTTGATCGGCCGAGCAAACCTGCTGGACGAAATGCTGGATCCCGGAATCGAGGAACCCGGCGACCGTTCGGTAAAAGTCCGCCGATACGGTGTCGATGACATAAGCCTTCGTCACCGACTCGAACCAGTCTCCCGGCGGGGTCCGCTCGTGGAAATGGTCGAACGAACCCTGGAACGGGAGCATGGCGTCCTCAGGGTCGTTCCCCATTTCGGTGAGCCTGCCACTGATCACGGCATAGTTTCCGAAGGCGCCAACAGCGATCTTCGCCAGCATGGCCCGTTCGCGAAGCGTCGGTGCCAACCGGGAGTCGGAGGACAACCGGCCAAAGGCGGACAACTCCCCGTAGGCCATGGCACCCAGCAGCCCGGCGGCGAGCTGTCCCGGGGAGTCGTTGCGGCCTGTGGAGGTGCCCATGTTCCAAGACTATCCGTCGAATTCGGGCTAGTCTGACTTTCGTGTCACATCATCGGATAGCGCCCAACGTCGACGATTCTTCCGACCAGCTCGCGGAGTCCCTGGCTGCGCTCAGGACCGAGCTGGAACTGCCCGGCGAGTACCCCGGCGATGCGTTGGCTGAGGCTCGCGCGGCCGTTGAACACCATCAACTCCCCGCCCGGGATTTGCTCGACGTTCCTTTCGTCACCATTGATCCCGCCACTTCCACCGACTTGGACCAGGCCCTTTTCATCGACCATTCAGGCGAAGGCTACAAAGTCCTTTACGCCATTGCGGACGTCCCCTCTTTTGTTGTGCCCGATGGAGCCTTGGACGCGGAAACCAGGCAGCGCGGCCAGACCTACTACGCTCCCGACGGCCGGATTCCCCTCCACCCGGAGGTGATCAGCGAGCATGCCGGCAGCCTGCTGGCCGGGCAGGATTGCGGGGCGTTCGTGTGGGACTTCGACCTTGATGCAAAAGCGGACGTCGTGTCCGTCTCCGTCGCGCGCGCCAAGGTCCGGAGCCGCGCGAAGCTGAGCTACAAGGGTGCCCAGGAGCAGATAGATTCCGGCTCGGCCCTTCCTGTCCTCCAACTGCTGAAGGAGGTCGGACTGAAACGAGTGGAGCTGGAACGCAAGCGTGGTGGTGCCAGCCTCAACATGCCTGAGCAGGAGATCGTCCAGGCGACTGGTGGCGGCGGGTACCGGATTGTGGCTGCCCCTTCGCTTCCCGTGGAGGATTGGAACGCCCAGATCTCCCTCATGACGGGCATGGCCGCGGCCCGCATGATGCTCGACGGCAAGGTAGGGATCCTGCGCACCATGCCCGCGCCGGACGAGCGCTCCTTGCTTCATTTCAAGCGGCAAACCCAGGCCTTGGGCAAACCGTGGGACGGCGACATCACCTATGGCGAGTACCTGCGTACCCTTGATGCTTCCGATCCCAAGCAACTGGCCATCCTGCACTCCGCAGGCACGCTGTTCCGGGGCGCCGGGTACACGCCATTCGATGGCGAGGTCCCGGAGGATGTCATCCAATCGGCCATCGGGGCGCCGTATGCACACACCACCGCTCCGCTTCGCCGCCTGATCGACCGCTTTGTCCTGGTGATCTGCGAAGCGCTGAGCGGCGGACACGACATCCCTCAATGGGCCCGCGAAGCACTTCCTACGCTCCCGGAGATCATGGCGTCCTCGGACCAACTGGCCGGGAAGCTGGAACGCCTGGCCCTGGACACGGTGGAGGCTGCCCTGGTGGCCAACCACATCGGTGAAGAATTCGATGCCGTGGTGATCTCCGGATCCAAACCATCCAACGGAAACGGCAACGGGAACGGCAACGGACCGTACGGCACCATCCAGATCCAGGAACCGGCCATCACGGCCCGGTGCGACGGTGAGCTTGAGTCCGGCACCCAGGTCAGGGTGAGGCTGGTGAAGGCCGATATTGCCAGCAGGGAAATCCGTTTCGCCCTGGTCGCGTGAAGCCGCCACGGTGCCGATCCGGGGTTTGGGACGGCCAGAGGATAGACTTGGCCTGTAGTAATGGATGCCCGGTCGTTGATTCAGTTAATTTTTGAACTCAACAAGCCCGCCCCTACGCGATCTTGAGATGTGCCCGCTGGTCACCAGTGCCAGTACTTAGATAGCCCGCGATCGGCTTCCACTGGAATTGCTTGCGCGCCCGTTCGTGCTCCGGTACGGCTTCGCCGCCGCCGTTGAGCATGCAGCGCCAATGCCCAAATGAATAAGGAAACTCCCTGTGAGTGAATTGCACACCCATGAAGTCCTGACGGACTCCACCGGAACCGAATCAATCGAACCCGAGGAAACGATCACCTCGGATGAGACGCCCCACGAGATCGAAGAAAAATCGTTCGCCGACTTCAATGTGCGTGCGGACATTGTGGAGTCCCTCTCCGATGCCGGGATTACCCACCCCTTCCCCATCCAGGCCATGACGCTGCCTGTGGCGCTGGGGGGCCACGACATCATCGGCCAGGCAAAGACCGGTACGGGCAAGACCCTCGGCTTCGGCATCCCGGTCCTGCAGCGGATCGAAGGCAAGGAAGATCCCGGATACGCCAAGCTGGCAGTTCCGGGCGCACCCCAGGCCCTGGTCATCGTGCCGACGCGTGAACTCGCGGTCCAGGTGGCCAACGATCTCCAGACGGCTTCCCGGAAGCGCAACGCCCGCATCGCCACCATCTATGGCGGCCGTGCCTATGAGCCCCAGATCGAAGCCTTGCAGAAGGGCGTCGAGGTCGTCGTTGGTACCCCCGGCCGCCTGATCGACCTCTACAAGCAGCGCCACCTCAGCCTGAAGAACGTCAAGATGGTGGTCCTGGACGAGGCCGACGAGATGCTGGACCTCGGCTTCCTGCCGGACGTTGAAACGATCATCGCCGGCACTCCGGCAGTACGACAGACCCTGCTGTTCTCCGCAACGATGCCTGGCCCCGTGATCGCCATGGCGCGCCGCTACATGACGCAGCCTACGCACATCCGGGCAGCGGATCCCAACGATGAGGGCCTGACCAAGCGGGACATCCGCCAACTGATCTACCGTGCGCACAGCATGGACAAGACCGAGGTGGTAGCCCGCATCCTCCAGGCCAAGGGGCGCGGCCGAACGGTCATCTTCACCAAGACCAAGCGCACCGCCGCGAAGGTTGCCGAGGAACTCGTCGACCGTGGTTTCGCCGCCGCCGCCATCCACGGTGACCTCGGACAGGGCGCCCGCGAACAGGCTCTGCGAGCCTTCCGCAACAACAAAGTGGACGTCCTCGTGGCAACGGACGTTGCCGCCCGTGGCATCGACGTGGAAGACGTCACCCACGTGATCAACTACCAGTGCGTTGAAGACGAGAAGATCTACCTCCACCGCGTTGGCCGCACCGGCCGCGCAGGCAACAAGGGCACCGCCGTGACCTTCGTGGACTGGGATGACGTACCCCGCTGGGCATTGATCAACAAGGCACTGGGACTGAACGTTCCCGAGCCGGTGGAAACCTACTCCTCCTCGCCGCACCTGTACACGGACCTGGACATTCCCGAGGGCACCAAGGGCCGCTTGCCCCGCGCCAAGCGGACGCTGGCCGGCGTCGACGCTGAAGTCCTGGAGGACCTCGGCGAGACCGGCAAGAAGAACTCCCGTTCCCGCGGCCAAGGCCGCGAAGGTGGCCGGGACCGCAGCCGCTCCGGCAAGTCCGGCGAAGGCAAGTCCGGCGATGCCGCGTCGGCCGAAACCAAGGGCGAGGGCGGACGCAACCGCACCCGCCGCCGTCGTACCTCAAACGGCGACACGTCCACCAGCGCCCCGGCAGGCAACGAAGCAGACAGCACCTCGGAGAAGCCCGCACGGACGCGCCGTACGCGCACGCGCCGCCGCAACGGCGAAGTGGTGTCCGGCGACGCGTCCGGCACCACGCCCGCCAACACCGAGGCCTGACACGGCAGATGGCTGGAACTGTTTGGGCGCCGGACGGCAGCAACCTGGTGGTGCACGCGGATAACGCGGACTTCCTCCCCACGCTGCCGGACGGCGCCTTCACACTGATCTATGTGGACCCGCCGTTCAACACCGGCAGGGTCCAGCGCCGCCAGGAAACCCGCATGGTGCGCAACGCCGACGGCGACGGCGACCGGGTGGGCTTCAAGGGCCGCTCCTACGACACCATCAAGGGCGCCCTGCACAGCTACGACGACGCCTTCAGCGACTACTGGTCCTTCCTGGAACCCAAGCTCGTGGAGGCGTGGCGGCTCCTTGCCGATGACGGCACGCTGTACCTCCACCTGGACTACCGCGAGGTGCACTACGCCAAGGTGATGCTGGATGCGATCTTCGGCCGCGAATGCTTCCTGAACGAAATCATTTGGGCCTATGACTACGGCGCACGGGCCAAGAACCGCTGGCCCACCAAGCACGACAACATCCTGGTGTACGTCAAGAACCCCACGAAGTACCACTTCGACAACGAAGAAGTGGACCGTGAACCGTACATGGCTCCCGGACTGGTCACTCCGGCCAAGCGCGAGCGCGGCAAGCTTCCCACTGACGTCTGGTGGCACACCATCGTTTCCCCCACCGGCCGCGAAAAGACCGGTTACCCCACCCAGAAGCCGGAGGGCTTGGTCCGCCGCGTCGTTGCCGCCTCCAGCCGCAAGGGTGACTGGTGCCTGGATTTCTTTGCCGGCTCCGGAACCCTTGGCGCCGTAGCCGCCAAGATGGGGCGCAAGTTCGTGTGCGTGGACCAGAACGAGCAGGCGATCGAGGTCATGCGCAAGCGACTGGGCAGCAAAGCCCTGTTTCCGGAGGGTTCAGGCGGCCACCTTGGCGAAGGCCTGCACAGCGTCGGCGATCATCTGCACGGCAAGGGCTGACAGCAGCAGGCCCGCAGTCCCGTCCCCACCACGGACGAGAGCAACCAAAGGTCCGTCAGCGGACCACCGCGCAGCCCGTGGCCAGCTCCTCGATCCGTGCCAGAACGCCCGGGTCCGTGACATTCTCGCCCAACAGGTTTGGTTTGCCCGTGCCGTGGTAGTCGGAGGAACCCGTGATGAGCAGGTCATGCCGTGCCGCCAGCCGGCGGAGGAAGGCCCGTCCCTCCTCCGGGTTGTCCCGGTGGTCGATCTCGAGGCCCAGCAGCCCGGCGTCGATCATTTCCCGGTATGTCTGCTCCCCCACGATGCGGCCGCGTGCCGCCGCTACGGGATGCGCAAAGACAGGAACGCCTCCTGCCGCCCTGACAAGTTCGACGGCGATGGCCGGGTCGGGTGCGTAGTGCTGGACGAAGTAGCGCGAATGCGAGGTGAGGATGGAGGCGAAGGCTTCCGACCGGTCTGCCACCACGCCGGCGGCCACCAGGGCGTCGGCGATGTGCGGACGGCCCACAGTGGCTCCCGGTGCCACGTGGTGGATCACGTCGTCCCACGTGAGCGGATAGTCCTCGGACAACAACGTCACCATGCGCTCGGCACGGGTGAGCCTGGCATCGCGGGACTTGGTGATCTCCTCCAGGAGACCGGGATGTGCGGGATCGTGCAAGTAGCTCAGCAAGTGCACGCTGATGCCCAGTTCAGTCCGGCACGAGATCTCCATGCCGGGAACGAACGCCACACCCTTCGCCCGGGCCGCGGCCGCCGCCTGCGCCCAGCCATCGGTGGAGTCGTGGTCCGTCAACGCCACCGCGTCGAGGCCCGCCTCCGCGGCCGATTCCATGACCCCGGCCGGAGTCTCTGTTCCATCTGAAACATTCGAGTGCGCATGCAGGTCTATCCTCACTTTCCCAGCCTATGGGATGCGGGCTTGCTTGGCCGGTTGCGCCGTTGGCCTCCTCACGGAACTGGTGGGACGATGTAACGGTGAACGATGCCGAAAACACCCAGAACTCTGTGTCCCAGCCGTTGCAGGAGCGCGTCAACAACCGCTCCCAACGGCCCACTTCCGATGCCTTCAAGGCGTTCATGGCCAGCAACTGGGCACCCGCCCCGCAGGTGACCCCTGCACGCGACGCCGTTGCCGACCACGCCGCGCGCCGCCGTCGTGCCATTTCCGAACTGTTCAAGGGCGAACGGCTCGTAGTCCCGGCCGGACCATTGAAGGTCCGCTCCAACGACTGCGATTACCGCTTCCGCCCGCACTCCGGATTCGCGCACCTGACCGGCCTGGGACTGGACCACGAGCCGGACGCTGTCCTGATCCTTGAGCCTGTGGCCGAGGGCAAGGGCGACGACGGTGGACACCACGCAGCCACGCTCTACTTCCGTCCCCTCGCGGGCCGGGACACCGAACAGTTCTACGCCGACTCACGCGCGGGCGAGTTCTGGATTGGAGCCCGTCCC
This sequence comes from Paenarthrobacter sp. NPDC090520, assembly GCF_044769205.1. NCBI lineage: Bacteria > Bacillati > Actinomycetota > Actinomycetes > Micrococcales > Micrococcaceae > Paenarthrobacter > Paenarthrobacter sp. NPDC090520. Next base: position 164,370 of record NZ_JBIVXM010000001.1, on the reverse strand, counting down.
ACCCTTGCCGAGTTCCAGGCACGTCTCGGCCTGCCCACGGCCCATATCTCCGAACTGGAAATGGCCATCACCAAGAACGTCGGTGCACCCGAAATCGGCGGCATCTCCATCCGGCTGGTCCGCAAGGTGGATGAGAACATCGACGCCCTGGTGGACACCGCCCGCTACAACACCGCCAAGGATCCGGAGAACCTGGACCTGGGCGAACTCGATGCCCTGGACGAGAAGCTCAGCGAAGCCCTCTCCGAACTCCGCCTGGTCAAGGACGAGTGGGAGATCGAGCAGATGCGGATCGCTGTGGCCGCCACGGTTGAGGGCTTTACCGACGTCGTCCGGGCCCTCCCCCGCGCGTTGACCCACAAGCGCGGCGAACGCGTGGTGGAAGGCGCCTTCTTCGCCCGCGCCCGCGAAGAGGGCAACGAACTCGGCTACGACACCATCGCCGCGTCAGGCAACAACGCAACAGTCCTGCACTGGAACCGCAATACCGGAACGGTCGACGCCGGGGACCTCCTCCTGCTCGACGCCGGCGTGGAGGCCGATTCCCTCTACACCGCTGACGTCACGCGCACCTTGCCGGCCAACGGCACATTCTCCGACATCCAGCGCAAGGTCTATGAAGCCGTGCTCGATGCCGCCGATGCCGGGTTCGCAGCGGCCCGGCCGGGTGTGAAGTTCCGCGAGATCCACACGGCGGCCACCACGGTCCTGGCCGAGCGGCTTGCTGAGTGGGGCCTGCTGCCCGTATCGGTCGAAGAGGCCATCAGCCCGGAGGGCCAGCAGCACCGCCGGTGGATGCCGCACGGCACCAGCCACCACCTCGGCCTGGATGTCCACGACTGCGCCCAGGCAAAGCGCGAACTCTACCTGGACGGCGTGCTGGCCGAAGGCATGGTGTTCACCATTGAACCGGGCCTCTACTTCAAGGAAGAGGACCTGGCCATCCCTGCCGAATACCGCGGCATCGGCGTCCGGATCGAGGACGACATCCTCATGACCGCAGATGGGCCCGTGAACCTGAGCGCCGCGCTGCCCCGCAAGGCCGACGACGTCGAGTCCTGGATGGCCGGTATCTACCAGGAGACCGAAAGCTAGGAACGCCGCTGCACACAAGAAAAGGCCACCGGAGATCCGGTGGCCTTTTCTTGTGTATTTGGCTGCTACTGCTTGGCGGAATCGCCGTCGTCGTTCTGCTGCGCTCCCTGTTCCGGCGCGTTCTGCCCCTCCGTGACCCGTACGCCGTACTGCGGACGGCCGTCGGGAAGGTCCGGGTAGCGCATGGGTGAAGGCGCAGGGTTCTGCGCGGGTTGCGCAGGACGCGGTTCCTGTTCGCCCGGCTGCGGCGCACGCTGGCCATAGGGGTCGTTCCAGGTGGACGGACGCTCGGGCTCCTGCCCGGGCTGCTGGAACGGTGTGTTCTGGGGGTTGTAGTTGCGGGCCTGTCCGGTGGCTGCCTGGGACGGGTTCATGGGCAGCTGCTGGAGGAGGCGCCGTGCCTCGTGGGCCGCTTCGAAGGCGACGATCACGTCATAGTTGGTGGCCACCACCTGGCTGGTCGAGGTGAAGTCGCGCTTTCCACGTTGCGTGGCGTAGGTGACGATGCCGAACAGCATGAAGAAAGCCGCACCCATCAGCACCGAGGTGATGATGGAGAACGGACCGCCCCCAGGCGTGAAGAAAGAGAGCATGACGCCAACGAACAAGCCAAACCACATGCCGCTCAAAGCACCCGAAAGGGCAACCCTTGGATAGCTCAGGCGGCCGGTGACCCGCTCCACCATCTTGAGGTCGTTGCCAACAATGGACACCAGCTGCACAGGGAACTGCTGGTCGGCCAGATAGTCCACCGCCTTCTGGGCATCCAGGTAGGAGGTGTATGAGCCCACGGTGTCTCCTTGGGGGACGCTCCGGGATTCCTCAACGGCTTTTGGACCACCAAAAATGTTTGACATAGCCCCATTGTGTCGCATGGACATGTGCGGAGGCTGGAATTCAGCTAAAAGAGAGCAGACTCGGTAGCCTGTAAACATGAGCACACATCCCTCACGCGTCTTTGTCGCGCGCCTGCTCGGTTTGGACGTCTTCGACCCCTTGGGCGACCGTCTGGGCCGATTGCGTGATGTGGTGGTGCTCGCGAGGGGAACACGCGGAGCACCCCATGTGGTGGGCATCGTGGTTGAAGTTCCGGGCAAGAAGCGCGTTTTCGTACCCATGACCCGCATTACCTCGATCGACCAGACCCAGATCATCTGCACGGGCCTGGTGAACCTTCGGCGTTTCGAGCAACGCGGCGCCGAAACCTTGGTGGTGGCGGAAATGTTCGACCGCCGCGTGACCTTGGCCGATGGCAGCGGAGACGCCACCATCGAAGACATCGCCATGGACCAGCACCGTTCCAAGGACTGGTTCGTGAGCAAGCTCTTCGTTCGCCGCGGCCACTCACTGTCGCCGTTGAGCAGGTTGCGCCGCAATGAAACCCTCATCATCGACTGGGCCGACGCGCAGACGGGTGCCCGCAACGAACCCCAGGCCGCAACCCAGTTCGTTGCCACCCACGAGGACCTCAAGCCGGCCGACTTCGCGGAAGCGCTGCAGGAAATGAGCGACAAGCGCCGCTTCGAGGTGGCCAGCGAACTGCAGGACGAACGCCTTGCCGACGTCCTCCAGGAACTCCCGGAAGACGACCAGGTGGAGATCCTTTCCGCCCTGGACGTTGAGCGTGCCGCCGATGTCCTGGAAGAAATGGACCCGGATGACGCCGCCGACCTTCTGGCCGAGCTTCCCTCCGCCCAGGCCGAGGAACTGCTTCAGCTCATGGAGCCCCAAGAAGCCGAGGACGTCCGCCGCCTCCTGGAATACGACGAGGACACAGCCGGTGGCCTGATGACGCCCGTTCCGGTCATCCTTCCACCTGAGGCAACCGTGGCCGAAGCCTTGGCGCACGTCCGCCGGGAGGAACTCTCTCCCGCCCTGGCGTCCTCCATCTTCATTGCCCGTCCGCCATTGGAGACGCCCACCGGCCGTTTCCTGGGCGTCGTGCACATCCAGCAACTCCTGCGTTTCCCTCCCCCGGAGCCCCTGGGCAACCTGGTGGACAAGAACCTGGAACCACTCTCGGACCAGGCCCACATCAGCGAAGTAGCCCGGACCCTGGCCACGTACAACCTCAACTCGCTTCCCGTCGTCGACGACGACGGCCGTCTTGTGGGGGCGGTGACTGTTGATGACGTGCTGGATCACCTGTTGCCGGATGACTGGCGCGCCCACGAGGACGACGCCCCTATAAGGAAACTCGGAGGCCGCATTGGCTGATAACAACGCCACCCGTTCAACCAAGTCATCGGGACGTTCGGAAAGCAGCCTGGACACACCCCTGAGCGGCCGTCAGCGGATCCTGCCCAAGTTCTCTCCCAATCCGGATGCGTTCGGCAACGCCACAGAGGGTTTCGCCCGTTTCATGGGAACGCCGCAATTCCTGGTCTACATGACCATCTTCTGTGTGTTTTGGCTGGCCTGGAACACGTTCGCACCCACGGACTGGCAGTTCGACCGCATGGAGTTGGGCTTCACGCTGCTGACGCTCATGCTTTCCCTGCAGGCGTCCTACGCAGCTCCCCTCTTGCTCCTCGCCCAGAACCGGCAGGATGACCGGGACCGCGTCTCGCTGCAGCAGGACCGCCAGCGGGCAGAACGGAACCTGTCCGACACCGAGTACCTCACCCGCGAACTCGCTTCGCTGCGCATCGCGCTGCGCGAGGTAGCCACTCGCGATTATGTCCGCGCCGAGCTCCGCAGCCTCCTCGAGGACATCATCGATGCCCAGGAGGAACTGCGGGAAGGCGAAGCGGCCGCTGAGGACGGCGAGTCACCACGGGAACGGGTGAAAGAGAAGCTGAAGGAAAAGCGTGACAAGTCGCGCGGGCCCCGGACCCAGCAAATCCCCAAGGTCCGCCCGCAACGGACCGGCCCACAGCACTCCAGCAGCAAATCAGCACCTGAACACCCCGAGAGCCGAGCCTGACCCCATGAGTACCGCATCCACCGAGTCGCTTCATGCTGCCCTGGCGACCGTCATCGACCCCGAACTCCGGCGCCCCATCACCGAATTGGGAATGGTCGAGTCCGTCTCTGCCGGCGGCGACGGCGTGGTCCACGTGGTGGTCCTGCTGACGATCGCCGGCTGCCCGCTGCGGGAAACCATTACCGGCGATGCCACTGCGGCCCTCTCCAGCGTGGAGGGAGTCACCGGCGTCGAGGTGGAGCTCAAGGTCATGACGCCGGAACAGCGGGATGCCCTCAAGGAGCAGCTCCGCGGGCCCGGTGGGCAGCGCGGCATTCCTTTCACCAAACCGGAGTCTCTCACCAAGGTCTACGCCGTGGCCAGCGGCAAGGGCGGCGTGGGCAAGTCCTCCGTCACGGTCAACCTGGCCAGCGCGCTGGCCGCGCAAGGCCTCCGCGTGGGCATCGTGGACGCTGACGTCCATGGTTTCTCCGTGCCGGCCCTGATGGGCATCACCCAGAAGCCCACGCAGGTGGACGACATGATCCTTCCCCCGGTGGCTTTCGGCGTGAAGGTCATCTCCATCGGCATGTTCGTGGCAGGCAACCAGCCCGTCGCCTGGCGGGGGCCGATGCTGCACCGCGCCCTGGAACAATTCCTCACGGATGTCTACTTTGGCGACCTCGACGCCTTGTTCCTGGATTTGCCTCCGGGAACCGGCGACATCGCGATCTCCGTGGCACAGCTCCTGCCGAACGCGGAAATCCTCGTGGTCACCACACCGCAGGCAGCCGCGGCCGACGTCGCTGAACGGGCCGGCACCATCGCCACCCAGACGGGGCAGAAAGTGGCCGGCGTCATCGAGAACATGTCCTTCCTGGACATGCCCGACGGCGGCCGCATGGAACTGTTCGGAAGCGGCGGTGGCGCTGCACTCGCTGAGCGGCTGAGTTCTGCCGTCGGCGCCGACGTTCCCCTGCTTGGCCAGATACCCTTGGACATCCGGCTCCGGGAAGGCGGCGACGAGGGCAAGCCGGTAGTCCTCGCTGAAGCGCAGACCGCTGCTGCCAAAGCCTTGCAGGACATTGCTGGCAAGCTCGCAGCCCGTCCACGTGGACTCTCGGGGATGTCGCTCGGGATCCAGCCCCGCTGACGCTTTAGTGGTCAGGTGGCCTCGGTGTCGAACGGGGCGGCCTCGCCCTCGGCCAGGCGCTCGATGACGCGGGCCGGCGCTTGGGGCCTTGTTTCCGCAGTCGCGGCCGCTACTGCGGCAGTGGCTGCGGGAGCACCTGCGCTCAAGGGCTTGGAATCCTCTTCGAAGAGCGCGTCCTTGATGATCCTGCGGGGATCGTACTGGCGGGGGTCGTATTTCTTCCAGTCGACTTCATCGATGTCGATGCCGACTTCTTCCTTGATTTGCTCCCTGGCCCCGGAGGCCATCCGGCGTACTTCCTTCACCAGGTTGGCGAGCTTCTGAGTGTATTCGGGCAAACGGCTGGGACCGATGACGAGTACGCCGATAATGAGGAGGACTATGAACTCCGGACCGTTGATTCCAAACACGCTACGAAGATTACCTTGTCTGTGAAGCCGCTCATAAACCAGCAGGGCGCAGCAAGGTCCTGAGGCCGCGCAGCAGCCTGTCGGACCACGTCTCTGCGGCTGGCACTTCCGAACTGGCCGCCATGGCATCGGCGGCACGGACCAGTTCGGGGACGGCGTCATCGGCCTTCTCCGCGGGCAGGTCCGAGGAATAGCTGAGGATCCCCGAGGGAGTCCGGTACACGGCACCCCAGGGACTTCCCTGGGTCAGGGTGAGCTGCGCCGTTGTTGGCTGGGATGCCGTGGGCAAGTGCTCTTCCAGGACGGTGGCGTGATGTCCGTTGCTTTCCAGCTTGAGCTCCACCGCTGGGTGCCCGTTGTGGAGTGTCGCCTCCGCGGATATCACGTGGAAGCCCATCGCGGACAGCTCCGGGCAAGCCCATCCTTGTTCACGAAGCGAGGAGAGGTGCTCCGGCCCGAGGCTGACGGCCCGGACCGTCTTGGTCCCTTGCTCGACCATGAGTTCCGCGGGACCACCCGTCACGGCCCCTGCCACCGAAGCGACGCTGCCGCTGGCCGCGGCGCGTGCCTCCGGCACGGGATCCCCGGCCACCGCGTAGGCGGACATTGCCAACGCACCAGCGCTCACCGCCAGCGTGCCGGCCGCGACGCCGGCAAGGCGCAGACCCCTCCAGCTGGTGGAGGCCGACCGCAGGTCATCGAAAGGTGAATCGGACTCGCCGGCCAAGTGCTGCGTCCGCTGCAGGAGCCGCTGCGTCAGGTCCTCGCTGGCCTGGGGCACAGCGGAGTCCCTCAGGCGCTCCAGATACTGTTGCTCACGCCTGAGGGCCAGGCGGCAATCCGTGCATTGGTCCAGGTGCCCGGGGTTCCGGGAATGGCGAAGGTCAGCGATTTTGCGCCGGGGCGGAGGTCCCGGTACCGAGTGGCGTTCCGGCATCGACTGCCTAGAGGATGCCGGCGATGCGGGGCATCTTCAAGCGCGGCTTGCGCGCCCCTGCCGACCTCGGGTCGCGGTGGGCGAGCTTCTCGCGGAGCATGGTACGTCCGCGGTGGATCCGCGACCTGACGGTGCCCAGCTTCACGCCCAGCGCCTCGGCCACCTCGTCGTAGGACAGACCCTCAAGATCGCAAAGAACGACGGCGGCGCGGAAGTCCGGCGGCAATTCCTCCAGGGCGCGCTGGACATCAAGGTCCAGGTTGTTGTGTTCGAAGCTCTGTTCCGGTCCCGGCTCGCGGCCGGGAAGCCGTGACTCAGCGTCTTCGGCAAGGGCATCGAAGCGGATGCGGCTCTTGCGGCGGGCCTGGTCGAGGAACAGGTTGGTGGTGATGCGGTGCAGCCAACCGTCCAGGGTTCCGGGCTTGAAGTTCTCCAGCGAGCGGAACACCCTGACGAAGACTTCCTGGGTGAGGTCTTCGGCGTCGAACTTGTTGCCGGTCAGGCGATAGGCGAGGCGGTACACCTTGGCGGAGTGGTTCGTGACCACTTCCTCCCAGCTGGGCATAACCCATTCAGCAGCGGCCTCGTGGCTTTCCGATGTTTGGACTGGCGCAGCATGCGATGCCGGCATCGTCCACTCCCCTCAAACTGTGGTTCACCGGAGTCCGGTGCCGCTCAACGCGTGGGTGAACGGATAAATATCATGTCAGGGTTGTCTGGGAATTTCCTGATCGGGCTGCACATTCCCCGCACAGCGCAATCCGGGGCCCGTCCTCCTGCGCGGACACAGCCTCCGCCGGACCACGACCGCCCGGTTTGCAGGCCGGAACACAGTAGTCTGGTAGGGAAAACCCCCTCCACGCGGAAAGCGGATCCCTTCATGAGTGCCGACAAGTCAACCAGCTGGTCCTATGCAGAAAACCTGCCTGCTGAGGACGAGGTCTTGCTGCGTGCCCGCGAACGGTCCTTTGAACTGGGCGTCAGCCCGGTCAGTCCGGGCGTGGGCGCCGTCCTCACGGTCCTGGCCGCGGCATCAAAAGCGCAGACAGTGGTGGAAGTTGGCTCGGGCGCCGGCGTTTCCGGTGTTTGCCTCCTGCGCGGGCTGGGGCCGCAAGCTGTGCTGACCACCATCGACGTCGACGTCGAACACCTCAAGGCCGCCCGTGAGGCCTTCCTGGAGTCCGGATCCCCCGCAAACCGGATCCGCACCATCTCCGGCCGGGCCGCCGATGTCCTCCCCCGACTGACCGACAACGCCTATGACCTGGTCTTCATCGATGCCGACAAGCCGAATTTTCCGCGCTACGTGGACCAAGCCGTGCGGCTCCTCAAGTCGCGGGGCACCCTGGTGATCAACGATGCCCTGGACAAGGACAGGGTCTCCAATCCCGCTGCGCGGGAGGCCACCACTGCAGTCCTGCGACAGGTTGGGAAGACCATTCGCGATGACGACCGCCTGGTCTCGTCAATGCTTCCCACCGGCGACGGCCTGCTGGTAGCGGTCAAGAAATAGCAATTCGGCTTTCCGGGCGTTGATTACCGCCCGGCAAAAACAAACTGACCATGCTTAAACAAAAACAAGGCCCGGCATGCGCCGGGCCATGTTTTTGTGCATCTATTCGGTAACGCCCACCAGGCATTCCTTGAGGTTCTCCGCTTCTGCGGCATTGAGCTCGACGACAAGCCGCCCACCGCCTTCGAGCGGCACACGCATAATCAGGCTGCGTCCCTCTTTGGTCACTTCCATAGGGCCGTCGCCAGTACGTGGTTTCATAGCCGCCATTAGGAAAATCCCCTCCATTTGTCCCAAGTCACGCCCAACCCGGCCGGGCTGGATCCGCGTCGCAATTGCAGCCGGCGGCAACGCTTGGGAGGCCGCCTTGGCCGGGCACTTTTCGGTGCTTTTGTCCTTGCTCGTATTTCATTATCCCGTACTTACCCGCCCGTAGCGAATCAATGGACTAATTCACGGCGGGTAGTCCCCGCCTCCGGGCAATTGCGCCCAGGCCCAAAGCCACACCACCCAGACGATCTGGAGGAGCAGGAACATGACCACCACGGCGCCGCGGTATGCCTTTGATTTCGAAAGCAGTGCGGCACCCAGGGCCAACGGAAAAAGGGGCAGCAGCATCCGGAACGTGCTGGTCTGCGGATGCAGGAATACCAACAGGTAGCCCATGTAGCACGCGCACCAAAGCCGCAGTTCCATTCCCAAGGCCCGGACGGGCTTGGACACCATGGCCAACACAAAGAGGCCGGCAAAGACGAACGGGGCGAGGACTCCCAGGACAGGGCCGAAGAGCATGCGTCCCGTATCAAACCACGGCTTGAAGGGGACCAGCTCATCGCCCCGCCAGGCGGTCTCAGTACGCGTATAAGCCGCGGGATCACCCGTCACGGCCCAGGCAATCACCGGCCAGGCCAGCGCGGCAGCACCGGTGATGAACACCAGGACAGCCAGGGACCACAGCGATCCTTTCGACGTGGCCGCGTCGCTTTGCCGCGCTGGACCGAATCGCTGCCATAGCCGCCACACCAGGAGGAGCCCAAGCATTGCAGCAAAGGGAACACCCGTTGGCCGCGAAAAGCACATGAGGACTACCACCGGGATGGCCGCAACGTAGCGGCGCCGCACCACCAACAAAAGCGAAGCGGCCAGCAAGAGCAGGTTCAACGACTCCGCGTAGGGGACCTGGAGGATCGGAGAGATGGGAAACGTGGAAACGAAAACCACACCCCACATGGCGGCACGCCGGCCCGTCACTTCCCGGAACAGCTTAAAGATCACCAAAGCGGCGAACAACCCCGCAACCATTGCGATCGCGGTCAGGGACTGCAGTGTGCCAAGTCCGGTGATGGCGCCAACACCCCGCGCCAGGAAAGGGAACAGTGCGTAGAACGCCCAGGCGTTTTCCTTGACCACGCCGTTCTGGTCAACGGGCAGCTCCGAGGGGTAGCCGTTGTCGGCGGCCTGCTGGTACCAGCGACCATCCCAGATGGTGATGAATTTCCAGTAATCCGGCGCCGGCGGGAACCACGGATTGGTCCCTTGATGAATGGCGGCGGCCGCAAAGATCGCTGCGCTGACCAGCCTTGCGGCCAGATACACCAAGGCCACCTGGACCCACCACGGCCAGCCGGCAACCCGGTTGCCGGCCCGCAACACGACCTTGCCGAGACGGGCTGTGGCACCCTCCGCGGCGGGCGCAGGCGGAAGGGGAACACTCATTGCGCTGCCCGCACAGATCCATCGCCTTCCGGATCCGTGGGCAGGAGGCCTTTGAGCCGCTCAATCTCACGGTCCTTGGCGAGCAACTGGTCACGGAGCTCGTCGAGTACCTGGTCCACTTGGTCCATGCGGTAGCCCCGCAGCCCAAGGGCAAAACGCAGGTCGTCAACGTCGGTGGCGTCGGCCTGGCCCGGAAGGAGGACCGGGGGCAGATTGGGCGTGGGATCGTCCAGGCCCGCTCCCAAGGAACGGCCGCGGACAATCCCTGCGCCAAAGAACAACGCCGCCCCGACGAGGACGATTGCGAGAAACACGAGGAAAAAGCTCACAGGGACCATCGTGCCAGAAAGGAATCCCTACTCCGGGCGTTGTTCCCCCGTGGGCGTCGGCAAAGGAGTCCCGTGAAGCACCCGATGCACGGCGTCCGCGGGATCGTCCACGAGCTGTATGAGGTCCAGGTCCTTCTCGGACACCATGCCTTCGGCAACCAGCGTGTCCCGGATCCATTCGATCATCGGACCCCAGAAGCGGACCCCCAGGAGCACGATCGGGAACGAGGTGACCTTCCGCGTCTGGACCAGGACCATGGCCTCGAAGAGCTCGTCGAGGGTGCCGAGTCCGCCGGGGAGAACCACGAAGCCTTGCGCGTACTTCACGAACATCGTCTTGCGGGCGAAGAAGTAACGGAAGTTGATACCCAGGTCCACCCATTGGTTGAGTCCCTGTTCGAAGGGCAGCTCAATGCCGAGGCCCACTGAGACGCCATTGCCTTCGACGGCGCCCTTGTTGGCCGCTTCCATGGAGCCCGGTCCGCCACCGGTGATGACAGCCACCCCGGCTTCGGCCAATTTCCGGCCTACATCCACGGCCATTTCGTAGTACTCGGTTCCGGGGCGTGTCCGGGCAGAGCCAAAAACGCTCACCGCGGGACCAATGTCTGCCAACGCACCGAAGCCCTCGACGAATTCGCTTTGAATGCGCAACACGCGCCACGGGTCCGTATGAATGAACTGTCCGGCGCCGCTGGTGTCCAGCAAATGCTGGTCGGACATACCGGTGTCAGCCTGTTTCCGACGCAGTTCCAGTGGGCCTTTGTGTTTAGCTGGCGCAACCGGTGATGGAAGTGGCGCGCTGCTCCCCACGCGACCGTTCGCGTCGGGGCTGGGAACTGGGTGCTGGCTGATACTCATTGCCCAAGGCTAGCGCTATTGCAGGGGTGCACTGCCCGTTGACCCGTGTGTTTGCATTGCAGTCTGATATATCGCTGGAAAGCAGGTTTCTGTTCAGTCACGATCTGAAAGAACTTGCCGTGACCGTGGTCATATTTACTTACTTGTTCGCTAGATTCGAGCTATGACTACTCAAGTGTCCGGCGATGCGCTCGTCTCCCTGAACAGCGTCAACAAACACTACGGTCAATTGCACGTCCTCAAAGACATCAACCTTCAGGTCAAGAAGGGTGAGGTTGTAGTGGTCATCGGACCCTCCGGTTCCGGTAAGTCCACTTTGTGCCGTGCCATCAACCGTTTGGAAACGATCGACGACGGCGACATCTCGATCGACGGAAAGAAGCTTCCCGAAGAAGGCAAGGAACTCGCCCACCTGCGAGCCGACGTCGGAATGGTCTTTCAGTCCTTCAACCTGTTCGCCCACAAGACGATCCTGGAGAACGTCACCCTGGGCCCCATCAAGGTCAAGGGCGTAGCCAAAGGCACCGCGGAGCGCGAGGCCATGGCGCTCCTGGAGCGCGTAGGCGTTGGGCATCAGGCACCGAAGCTTCCCGCGCAGCTCTCAGGCGGCCAGCAGCAACGTGTCGCAATCGCCCGCGCGCTGGCCATGAAGCCCAAGGTGATGCTTTTCGACGAACCCACCTCGGCCTTGGACCCCGAAATGATCAACGAGGTCCTGGACGTCATGATCCAGCTCGCCAAGGAAGGCATGACCATGATCGTGGTCACCCACGAGATGGGATTTGCCCGGAAAGCGGCTGACCGCGTGGTGTTCATGGCAGACGGCCAAATCGTCGAGGACGCGGCGCCCGAGGAATTCTTCACGAATCCGAAGAGCAGCCGCGCCAAGGACTTCCTGTCCAAACTCCTGACCCACTAGCTCCCTGCCGGCCCGCACCCAGGCCGCAAGGAAACGCACCCGGCCGTAAAGCGGCCTATCAATGAAAGGAACGTCATGAAGTCTCTGTTCACCCGGAGGAAGTCCCTCCTGGTCGCCGCATCAGCTGCGCTGGCCCTCTCGCTCAGCGCCTGCGGTGGTGGCGGGAGCTCCACCACTCCCCCGGTTGCCTCGGCGAGCTTTGAAGCCGGCACCACCATGGAGAAGCTCAACAAGGCCCAGAAGATCACCATCGGCACCAAGTTCGACCAGCCGCTCTTCGGCCAGAAGGGCCTGGACGGCAAGCCTGTTGGTTTCGACGTTGAAATCGGCAAGGCCATTGCAGCCAAGCTGGGCATCCCCGCGGACAAGATCGAATGGGTCGAGACCGTTTCGCAGAACCGCGAATCGTTCATCGAGCAGGGCCGTGTGGATCTGGTCATCGCCACGTACACCATCAACGACGCCCGCAAGGAAAAGGTCTCCTTCGCCGGACCGTACTACGAGGCAGGCCAGGCGCTGCTGGTGAACAAGGATGACAACTCCATCACCAAGCCGGAGGACGTCAAGGGCAAGAAGGTATGCTCCGTGACCGGCTCCACCCCTGCCAAGACCATCGCCGAAAAGTACGGTGCTGAAGTTGTTCCGGCCGCTACTTACACCGCATGCCTGGAGCCGCTGCGCAACAAGCAGGTTGTCGCAGTGACCACGGACAACGTGATCCTGGCCGGTTACGTGGACAAGGAACCGGACGCCTTCAAGCTCGCCTCGGACGAGACCTTCACCAAGGAGCCCTACGGCATCGGCCTGAAGAAGGACGACACCACCTTCCGCAACTGGATCAACGACCAGCTGGAAGCCCTCCAGAAGGATGGCGACTACAAGAAGGCCTGGGAAGCAACGGCAGGCAAGGTCATCAAGACCACACCTGAACTTCCTGCCATCAACCGCTACTAGTCGGTGTCCGGTAACTGCCGCCGCTCCTCACAGGGCGGCGGCAGTTACTGAAACCAAGGACCCTGTTCCGTGATTAGCTGCAGCCAAAGGAAGCCATGGACGCCGTCATAGCAAGCCTCCCCCAATACTGGGACGGATTTCTCCGCACCCTCTATCTCTCCGTCATTTCCGGAGTCATCGCCCTCATCGTGGGCACCATCCTCGCCGCCATGAGGGTTTCGCCTGTTGCTGCATTGCGCGGCTTCAGCATGTTCTACGTGGAAGTCGCCCGAAACACTCCGCTGACGATCATCTTCTTCTTCTCCGCCATTGTCCTTCCCCGGCTTGGCATCAAATTCGACCAGTTCGAGGTCGCGGCCATCATTGCCCTGAGCTCGTACACCGCAGCGTTCGTCGCCGAAGCCGTCCGCTCCGGTGTGAACAGCGTTCCCGTGGGCCAGGCCGAAGCGGCACGAAGCATCGGAATGACCTTCACCCAGGTCCTGGGTTTCATCGTCCTCCCGCAGGCCCTCAGGACGGTGGTTCCGCCGTTGATCAACATTGTGATCGCCCTGGTGAAGAACTCATCGGTAGCCGGCGCCTTCTTTGTCCTTGAACTCTTCGGCTACGGCCGCAAGCTCTCCAATGACTACGGCGACCAGGTCCTGTGGATCCTGCTCGGCGTCGCGTTCTTCTACCTGCTGATCACCGTGCCACTTGGTCTCCTTGCGCACTTCGTCGAACGAAAGGTGGCGATTGCCCGATGACATCGGTCCTGTACGACGTCCCCGGCCCCAAGGCCCGCCTCTATTCGCTGCTCGGATCCGCTGCCGGCATCCTGATCATCCTGGGCGTCCTTGCCCTGGCGGTCACGACTCTTGCGCAGCAGGGAATTTTCGACGCCGACCGTTGGGAAATCTTCTACGGCCCCATGGCTCCGGACGTCTGGAACCTGATCGGCCAGGGCATCGTGTCCACGCTGGTGGCAGCCGCAGTGGCCGCCGTCATCGCGTTCCCCCTCGGGATTGCCCTCTGCTTGCTCCGGATTTCGCTCATTTCCTGGATCCGGGTTCCAACGCAGGTTGTCCTGGAGTTCCTCCGCGGCATGCCCGTAGTCCTCATGATGTTGTTCGTGCTGCTGGTTTTCGCCACCGGCCAGTTCGTCGCAGTCGTCGCGGGCCTGGTCCTTTACAACGCGGCCATCTTCGCGGAGATCCTCCGGGCCGGTATCCAGTCGCTTCCCAAGGGACAGCGCGAGGCCGGTTTGGCGATCGGCCTGCGGAGCTTCCAGTCGCGGATGATCATCGAGTTCCCGCAGGCTACCCGGCGGATGCTTCCGTCCCTGGTGGCCCAGCTCGTGGTGCTCCTCAAGGACACCTCACTGGGCTACATCGTCGGCTACGAGGAACTGCTCCGCAAGATCCAGATCATGGCCGACTTCCTTGGCCCCGATTTCCTGTTCCCCGCGTTCTTCGTGGGTGCCGCCATCTACATCCTGATCAACCTCACGGTGTCCCGGATTGCCATCTGGATTGAACGCCGCGGGTCCAGGAAAGCGGCGGGAGGGGTTGCCCCAGCAACAATCCGCACAGGCCTTGAAGGCACCGGCAACGATCCCGTTGCCCAGAATGTGGTTCCGGCGCCGGAGCACAAAGATACTTCAGGCCCAAGTAAGTAGCAGCCACTCGGGCTACAGGAGGGGTCCCCAGCCGCATGGCTGGGGACCCCTCCTCGTCTTTCAGCCGTTCGGTATCTACTGTCCCAGCCACGTCCGCAGTGCACGCAGGCACTCACGGATGGCGTCGGCGTCGACGTGTTCGTTGTCTTTGTGCGCCAACAGTGGATCGCCGGGCCCGAAGTTCACTGCCGGGATGCCCAACTCGCTGAAACGCGCGACGTCGGTCCAGCCGTATTTGGGCTTGGGCTCGGCTCCCACTGCGGCAACGAAGGACGCCGCGGCAGGGTGGTTCAGTCCAGGGCGCGCCCCGGCTGCGGCGTCGGTGCGGACGACGTCGAAGCCCTCAAGGAGTTCGCGGACGTGGGCTTCGGCCTGGTCAGGTGTCTTGTCCGGGGCGAAGCGGTAATTGATCTCCACTACGCAGCGGTCTGGGATCACGTTCCCGGCAGTACCGCCGTTGATCTTCACGGCGTTGAGGCTTTCCCGGTAGTCCAGGCCGTCAACGTTGATGGTCCGTGGCTCATACGCGGCGAGCCTGGCGAGAATGGGCGCCGCGGCGTGGATCGCGTTGCTGCCCATCCAGGCGCGGGCGGAGTGTGCCGTCTCGCCCACCGTGGTGGCCTCGAAACGGCTGGTTCCGTTGCAGCCTCCCTCCACGGTTCCGTGCGTCGGTTCCAGGAGGATTGCGAAATCTCCGTCCAGCAGGTCCCCATGGTTGCGGACCAAGCGGCCCAAACCGCTCTTCACCGCTTCCACTTCCTCGTGGTCGTAAAAGACAAAGGTGACATCCTTGTCCGGTTGCGTGCCGCCGTCGAACAGTGTCGCAGCCAGCGCAAGCTGCACGGCGACGCCACCCTTCATGTCCGTGGTCCCGCGGCCGTAGAGCACGCCCTCGCCCGGGACGCCCGATTCCCACGTGGCGGGAACGGTCCCCAACGAGCCCGGTACGGTGGGCAGCGGAACCGTGTCCAGATGGCCAGCCAGGATGACCCGCTCAGAGCGGCCCAGTTCAGTCCGGGCAATGATCGCGTCGCCGTCGCGCACCACGGTGTACTGGGGAATCGCACGCAGGGCGGATTCCACGGCGTCGGCGAGCTCGGTTTCGTTCCCGGAGACGCTGTTCACGTCGATGAGCGCGGCCGTCAGCAAAGCGACATCCTGGCGCAGGTCAAGGAGGGCAGGTGCAGGGTTCAGGGTCACCCTTCCACCTTAACGCCATGGCGTTCGCCCCTTCGACGGGAAATGCGACCTCCCAGTCCGTGGAACGGGTTTCAGCCGCGCTGCACGTGATCGATACACTTGGCCCCATGACTGAAACTGCTTCTTCTGCTGTGCCCGCAAGCGCGCCCGTTAACGACCGATCGGCCTACGGATTCGGCCTCGCCACGATCGCTACCTCGGCCTCCGGGGAAGCCACCGTTCTGGACGTCTGGTACCCGGCCCCGTCGCTGGGCGTAGCCGCCGAAACCCTTCGCGACGTTGAAAACGCCGACCCCTCCCTTACCGCCCTTGCCGAAGAAGGCAAGGATGCCGACCGGGGCACGGAGCAGAAGGTTGTCTTTGCTCAGATCGATCTGGACGCCGCCCCGGCAGACACCGCCGACGCCTACCTCCGCCTGCACCTGCTCTCGCACCGCCTGGTCAAGCCGAACAGCATCAACCTGGACGGCGTCTTCGGCAAGCTCCCCAACGTCGTGTGGACCAACTTCGGCCCTGCAGCCGTGGAAGGCTTCGAACTGACACGCGCCCGCCTGCGCAAGCGCGGCAACGTGGTTGTCTACGGCGTGGACAAGTTCCCGCGCATGGTGGACTATGTGGTTCCCACCGGCGTTCGTATTGCCGACGCAGACCGCGTCCGCTTGGGTGCACACCTGGCCGAGGGCACCACCGTGATGCACGAGGGCTTTGTGAACTTCAACGCCGGCACCTTGGGCACGTCCATGGTTGAAGGCCGTATCTCCGCGGGTGTTGTGGCAGGGGACGGCACGGACGTTGGCGGTGGCGCGTCCATCATGGGCACGCTCTCCGGTGGCGGCAAGGAAAAGATTGCCCTGGGCGAGCGGGTCCTCCTCGGCGCCAACTCGGGCGTTGGCATCAGCATCGGCGACGATTCCGTGGTCGAAGCCGGACTGTACGTCACGGCTGGCACCCGCGTCCGTGTTCCGGGCCCGAAGGACGAGAACGGCGAGGACACCAGCAAGATCATCAAGGCCGTCGAACTCTCCGGCGTTCCAAACCTCCTGTTCCGCCGTAACTCCACCACCGGTGGCGTTGAGGTCCTGCCGCGGGCAGGCCAGACCGTGGAACTGAACGAGGCTCTGCACGCCAACTAGGGGGAGAGAAACCATGCGCCGCTTGCGCCGCGCCATCGTGGCGGTGTTGGCCTTGGCCCTCGTGGCAGGCGCCATCTACGCAATAGTCGCAGTGCTGCAGCGCTCCGAGACCCTTGTCTCGGAGCGCTGCGTCGCTGTGGTGGGGTCTGAGAGTTACGAACTCGCTACCGACCAATCCGCCAACGCATCCCTTATCGCGGCCATCTCCGTCCGCCGCGGCATGCCTCCTCGTGCTGCGAGCATCGCCCTCGCCACGGCCATGCAGGAATCCCGGTTGCGCAACATCAACTACGGTGACGAGGCGGGCCCTGATTCCCGAGGGCTCTTCCAACAACGGCCATCGCAGGGCTGGGGCACCGAGGCGCAGGTCATGGACCCTGTGTATGCGGCCAACGCCTTCTACGACGGACTGGCAAAGATCCCGGGCTACGAGAGCATGGAAGTAACCCAAGCTGCCCAGGCCGTCCAGCGATCCGCGTTCCCCCGCGCCTACGCGCAGCATGAGCCCATGGGCCGCGCCTTTGCCTCTGCACTGACGGGCCATTCCGAGTCCGCTTTGAGTTGCGAACTCCGGATGCCCGACGCGGCAGGTGACCCTGCCGCCGTCGTCAATGAACTCACGACGGCGTTCGGCGCCCAGGCGAGCAGTGTCGAGGGACGCTCGGTGCATGTGGACGTGACGGGGACCCAGGCTTGGGCGATCGGGCACTGGGCCGTGGCGAATGCCAAGGAACTGTCCATCACACAAGTGGACGTAGCCGGGCACACCTGGAATCGGGAGAAGGGCAACGGCTGGACCGACGCGGCAGCGCCGTCGGATACGCTGACCATCACGGTTTCGGCCCCCACCACCTAACGCCTGGTCAGGCGAGCAGCTCAACCACCGGTTGGACGTAGCTCCGGAACACGTCGGGCTGGGACAACAGCCGGTGGCTCATGATCATGGTGCTGGGTTCGAGGTACCAGGCGCGCGGCTCATTGAGCGGCAACTCGATGATGGTGAGATCGAAGTCGCGCGAGCTCCGGCCAACTTCCAGCAACCGGTCCTCCACCATCTCGTTGAGGACGCTCGTGATTCCGTTCGCTTCGCGGGCAGCCTCCATGTCCGCGTATTCATCGATCCTGTCGGTGGCCCAGCCCAGGGCCGAACCGAAATGGGCTTGCAGGACGCGCTGGAGGGCAGGGGAATTTCCGAAGGCCTTGAAGCTCGGGGGCGCCAACTCCAGTGCGGGTTTGGGATAAGACTTCACGAGCTTCTCCCACCAGGCCTCCCACTCCGTCTTCAACGCACTGATGCCGCCAACGTCCGAGGTGAGGTGGCTGTGGTCGGCGTGGCGGACCTTGGGAGAAGCATGGGAGAGCATCGGTTTTCCGGCACCGTCGAGTCCGGCCACATCACGCAAGTACAACGCGATGAGCATCGGCCCGGACGTGTCCATGGTGATGCGCCATCCCGGGCCGCCTGACTCATGCATCCGAATTCCTCCCTTGGGCAGGTTCCCGACATGTCCCAGTCTATTCCCGAAGCGCCGCCACGTTAACGTCGGAGGCGCAACCGCTTTGGCCTAGCCGGCGGCGGGAACAGCGTCAAAGACTGCCAGGTGGGCCGTCAACACGTCACTGCACATTTCCGCCGTCATCCACTCCGGCTGCAGCAACGCGTGCATGCACAGTCCGTCCAGGGTGGCGAGCAGCCGTTCGGCCTCGGTCACCAGGTTTTGCGGCGCTCCGGCCTCCCCCGGGCTCAGGAGGACAATGAGTTGACCCACGACTGCGGCGACGGACCGGTGGCTGCGTTCCGCCTCGGCGGCAAACACAGGGTTGATGCGGGCGGCATGCCGGAACGCCATCCAGACACAGGCGTCGACGGCCGATTCCTCGTCCAGGGGAAGGAACTGGCCCAAGAGATTGAGTACGGAGGCATGGCGTTCCGGGCTGCCTGCGGCGTGATCCCGGACAGTATCCAGCGCGGCCTCGAGGCGGGCCGTGATGCGGTCGATAACGGTTCCAAAAGAGAACACCAAGAGTTCGTCGCTGCTGGAAAAGTAGTGCCGTACGGAGCCCACGGCCAGCCCTGCCTCGTCGGCCACTTCCCGGAGGGATGCCCTTTCCAAGCCGTCGCTGGCTATGATGCGGAATACTGCTTGGACGACTTCCTGGCGCCGGGCTTCGGCATCAACAATTTTGGGCACCAGTATTTTCTAGCACGAACGTGCTTCAACACCGCTCAACACTGAGCGGCGTGCCTCTACTTTCGGATAGCGTAGACACCATGAAAATTCTTGTCACGGGTGGCACCGGCTACATCGGTTCGCACACCGTTTTGTCCCTCCAGGAAGCCGGCCACGACGTCGTCGTCCTCGACAACCTCGTGAACTCCAGCGAAGAGTCGCTGCGCCGGGTCTCCGAGTTGACCGGCAAGACCGCCGCCTTCCACGAGGTGGACCTGGTGGACGAACCCGCCGTCGAGGCCGTGTTCGACCAGCACCAGATCGACGCCGTGATCCACTTCGCCGGCCTCAAGGCCGTCGGTGAGTCCGTCCAGGAACCGCTCGCCTACTACTACAACAACATTGTGGGCACCCTGAACCTGCTCCGCGCCATGGACAAGCACAACGTCCGTTCCATCGTCTTCAGCTCCTCGGCCACCGTCTACGGCGAGCACAACCCGATCCCCTACATCGAAAAAATGGAGATCGGCGCCAACAACCCCTACGGGCGCACCAAGGAACAGATCGAAGACATCCTCTCCGACCTTGGCAACGCGGACGACCGCTGGCACATAGCACTGCTGCGCTACTTCAACCCGGTTGGCGCGCACCCCTCCGGCCGGATCGGCGAAGACCCCCAGGGCATCCCGAACAACCTTGTGCCGTTCATCGCCCAGGTAGCCGTGGGTCGCCGCGAGAAACTCATGGTCTTCGGCGGCGACTACGACACCCCGGATGGCACCGCCCAGCGCGACTACATCCACGTGGTGGACCTCGCGGATGGACACGTCGCAGCGCTGAACCACATCGCCACCCGCGCCGGTGTGCGCCGCTGGAACCTCGGTTCGGGCAAGGGTTCCTCCGTACTGGAAGTCCTGCGCTCCTTCGAGAAGGCCGTTGGGCAGCCGATCCCCTACGAGATCACCGGGCGCCGGGCAGGCGACCTCCCTGCCTTCTGGGCCGACGCTTCCTCGGCACTGGCCGACCTCGGATGGTCCACCACCAAGACCGTGGACCAGATGTGCGAGGACCACTGGCGTTGGCAGAAGAACAACCCCTACGGGTACAACGCGTCCTAAGCCAACGCGGGGTCACTTAGAGCCCATGACGGGCCGCCTGATGGCGCTAAGTGACCTCGCGATGCTTGTCTCCAGGCGATTAACGACGTCGGCCGCCCACCTCGCGCGAGGTGGGCGGCCGCCGTCGTTAATGCCGTATTAGTTGGCCGGGTAATTGCGCTCCGGCTCCCCCGTGTAGAGCTGCCGCGGACGGCCGATCTTGGTCTGGGGATCGTTGATCATTTCGCGCCACTGGGCAATCCAGCCCGGAAGGCGGCCAATGGCAAAGAGCACCGTGAACATCTTTTCCGGGAAGCCCATCGCCTTGTAGATGAGGCCAGTGTAGAAGTCGACGTTCGGGTACAGCTTGCGCTGGATGAAGTAGTCGTCCGCGAGGGCCTTCTCTTCGAGGCGCATGGCGATGTCCAGCAGTTCGTCGTTGCCGCCGAGCTTGCCGAGGACCTCGTGGGCCGTGGCCTTGATGATTTTGGCGCGGGGATCGTAGTTCTTGTAGACGCGGTGTCCGAAGCCCATGAGGCGGACGCCGTCTTCCTTGTTCTTGACCTTCTCCATGTAGTCCTCGGGCTTGATGCCGTCGGCCTGGATCTGGCGGAGCATCTTCAGGACGGCCTCGTTGGCGCCACCGTGGGCGGGTCCAAAGAGGGCGTTGATGCCGGCGGATACCGACGCGAAGAGGTTCGCGTTGGACGAACCCACCAGGCGCACAGTGGAGGTGGAGCAGTTCTGCTCGTGGTCCGCGTGCAGGATGAGCAGGAGGTCCAGCGCCTTGACCACAACGGGATCAAGCTCGTACTGCTCGGCCGGGAGGCCGAAGCTCAGGCGGAGGAAGTTCTCCACCAGGTTCATGGAGTTGTCCGGGTACAGCATGGGCTGGCCGATGGACTTCTTGTGGGCGTACGCCGCGATGACCGGGAGCTTGGCCATGAGGCGGATGGTGGAAACCTCCACGTGCTCCGCGTTGAACGGATCCAGCGAGTCCTGGTAGAAGGTGGACAGCGCGGAAACGGCCGAGGAGAGGACGGGCATGGGGTGCGCGTCGCGGGGGAAACCGCCAAAGAAGCCCTTCAGTTCCTCATGGAGGAGCGTGTGGCGGCGGATGCGCTGATCGAACTCTTCAAGTTCGGTGGGGGTGGGGAGGTTGCCGTAGATCAGCAGGTAGGAAACTTCCAGGAAGCTTGAGTGCTGGGCCAACTGCTCGATCGGGTAACCGCGGTAGCGCAGGATGCCTGCGTCGCCGTCGATGTAGGTGATGGCCGACGTGGTGGCGGCTGTGTTCATGAAGCCGGGGTCATAGGCAACGGCGCCCGTCTGCTTCAGCAGCTTGGAAACGTCGTAGCCTTCGTTTCCTTCTACAACCTTGATGCGCGGCAGTTCGAGTTCGCCGCCGGCATGGCGCAGTGTCGCGCTGGTGGTCTCAGTCATGGAGTCCCCTTCATGAGGCCTCTGGGCCTCTATAGAACGCTTGTCCAACCAACTCTTGGTGACGCCGCATTCGGCCCCACTGTTGCAGGGCTCCAACGGCCGAAGTGCTTTCTTATTGAAGGCCACCATTGATAGTCAGTTAAAAAGTTACCGCCAGTAACCCCCCGGAACTAATCCGTGCCGTCTGGTTACTGGCGGAAACACAACGTTTGTGCTGCAAGTCACAGCATCGTTATGAGGCTGAGTTTAACCTCTCCACGGCAGCGTCAATGCGTTCGTCGGAACCGGTCAGGGCCACGCGGATGAAGCCGTTGCCCGCGTCGCCGTAGAAAACACCGGGACCCACCACGATGCCCAGATCGGCAAAGCGCGCCACCGTATCCCATGTGGGTTCGCCGGCCGTGGACCAGAGGTACAGCCCGGCCTTCGACTCGTGGATCTGCAGGCCGAACTTCTCAAGCGCGGGAACGATCCGTTCGCGACGGCTACGGTAGAGGTCCTTCTGCGCCAGCACGTGCCCGGCGTCCCCAAGGGCCACACGCATGGCCTCCTGGACCGGGAAAGGAACAATCATCCCTGCGTGCTTGCGGCTGTTGACCAGGTTGGCCATGATCGCGGAGTCTCCGGCAACGAAAGCCGCCCGGTATCCGGCGAGGTTTGACTGCTTACTGAGGGAGTAGACACTCAACAGCCCGTCGCTGGAACCGCCCGTGACCCGGGGATCCAGGACGCTCGGCACTGCTTCGCCACCGCGCTGCGCATCCCATTCGCCCCAGCCGAGTTCGGCATAGCATTCGTCGGAGGCCACGACGGCACCGAGCTCGCGGGCCTGGCTGACGATTTCACGCAAAGACTCAACGCTGCGCACGCTTCCGGTGGGATTGCCCGGAGAGTTGATCCACACCAGCCGCACCTTGGCGCGGGTGGCAGCGTCCAGTTCATCCAGGTTGTCGGCGGCCACCGCGGTGGCTCCGGCGAGCATCGCCCCGATGTCGTAGGTCGGATAGGCCACAGTAGGCCTGACCACGACGTCACCACTGCCCAGGCCGAGCAGGAACGGGAGCCAGGCCACCAATTCCTTGGAGCCGACGGTGGGCATGACGTCGCGGGGGTCAAGCCCCGGCACCCCCCGGCGGGTGGCAAACCACTCCACCACGGCCTGCCGCAACGGCTCGGTTCCGTGGACCGTGGGATAGCCGTGGGCGTCAGAAGCCGCAGCGAGAGCGTCACGGATGAGGCCCGGCGTAGGATCCACGGGCGTGCCGATGGACAGATTCACTGCACCGCCGGAGTGCTTCGCAGCCGTGGCAGCGTAGGGCGCCATGGCTTCCCACGGGTAGTCAGGCAGGTTAAGGCCAAAGGCCGGTGCCGCGGAAATCAACGATGCAACCGTCCTTAGTGGTCTTGGTTCTGCGGCGGCAGGGCGGCAATGAACGGGTGGTCCTTGCCGGTGTTGCCGATCTTCGCAGCGCCGCCGGGCGAGCCAAGGTCGTCGAAGAATTCCACATTGGCCTTGTAGTAGTCGGCCCACTCTTCCGGGGTGTCATCCTCGTAGTAGATAGCTTCCACCGGGCACACGGGCTCGCAGGCACCGCAGTCGACACATTCGTCGGGGTGGATGTAGAGGGAACGCTCACCTTCGTAAATGCAGTCGACAGGGCATTCTTCAATACATGCCTTGTCCTTGACATCCACACACGGCTGCGCGATTACGTACGTCACGTCCCAGACCTCTCAACGGTTTGTCCCGGCGAAGGCCGGGTTAATACGGCCGGCTTCACGCCGGGCACTGAACTTCCGAGCCTATTATCCAACAGGGCTGTGACGCCAACCTAGCCCGCGTCTTAGTATGAATCGGTGACTCCCCCGCATTTGCCGCCCAGACAATTCCTCCTCACCGCAGAACCAGGTACCCGGGTGGTGGTCCGGTACAGGATCGAGGAAGGTCTAACGGACGCGCTGGGCTACTTGGTGGCGGTCAACGGAAACAGCTGCACCGTGCGGACCCGGACCTCCGACGTCGACATCCCGCTTGCCATGGTGATCGCGGCCAAGCAGGTTCCGCCACCGCCACCCCGGCGGTCCCCCGTTAACCGTCCCTGAGGGCCGCTTTCCACCTGGCCAACAGCCAGGCCGCGACCACAAGCATCAACAGGGTCACACCGGCAATGCCAAAGACCCATACGTTTCCCGGCAGGTCGCCGAGAACCAGGCGCTTGTCAGGCCCGCCAGAGGACAACAACCCAACAGTGGCATAGGCAACAAGGCCGGCTACCGCCGTCGGAATCACCGAAGCCGACCACGCCACCAACCACAATTGGACCGAAGCGAGCAGGAGCAGGGCGGCGCCGGCTCCCCAATAAAGCTCGACGCCGGAAATCACCACACTTTGCCGGTGCAGTACCGTCCCGGCTACGGCGACAAAAAGAGCCGCCAGCACGGCCATGGCGATGCCACGGGCCGCACTGGCGACTCTCTTGTTCACGCTGATGGTTCCTGCGGGCAGGGATCAGGCCTTGGCGCGGGCGCGGTTGGCCTTGGCGCGCTCGTTGGAGTCCAGGATGACCTTGCGGATACGGATGTCCTCCGGCGTGACCTCGACGCACTCGTCCTCACGGGCGAATTCGAGCGACTCTTCAAGGGTCAGCTCGCGCGGCGGGGTCAGGTTCTCGAAGGAATCCGAGGAAGCTGCACGCATGTTGGTGAGCTTCTTTTCCTTGGTGATGTTCACGTCCATGTCGTCAGCGCGGGAGTTCTCGCCCACGATCATGCCTTCGTAAACCTCGGACGTGGGCTTCACGAAGAAGGAACCGCGCTCCTGGAGGTTGATCATGGCGAACGGCGTCACAACGCCGGGACGGTCGGCAACCATCGAACCGTTGGTACGGTATTCGATCGGACCGGCCCACGGCTCGTAGCCTTCGGAAATGGAGGCAGCGATACCCGCACCACGGGTGTCCGTGAGGAAGCGGGTGCGGAAACCGATCAGGCCACGCGCGGGAACGATGAACTCCATGCGGCACCAGCCGGTACCGTGGTTGGCCATGTTGGTCATGCGGCCCTTGCGGGCGGCCATGAGCTGGGTAACGGCGCCGAGGTATTCTTCGGGGACGTCAATGGTCATGTGTTCCATCGGCTCGTGCAGCTTGCCGTCAACCGTGCGGGTAACAACCTGCGGCTTGCCGACGGTCAACTCGAAGCCTTCGCGGCGCATCTGCTCCACGAGGATGGCCAGGGCGAGCTCACCACGGCCCTGGACTTCCCAGGCGTCGGGACGTTCGGTGGGGAGGACCTTGATGGAGACGTTACCGATCAGTTCCTTGTCCAGGCGGTCCTTCACCTGGCGGGCCGTGACCTTGGCACCCTTGACCTTGCCGGCCAGCGGGGAGGTGTTGATACCGATGGTCATGGAGATCGCGGGATCGTCCACGGTGATGAGCGGCAGCGGCTCGGGGTTCTCCACGTCCGTCAGGGTTTCACCAATGGTGATGTCCTCGATACCGGCAACGGCCACGATCTCACCCGGGCCGGCGGACTCTGCCGGAACGCGCTCCAGCGCCTTGGTGGCGAGGAGTTCGGTGATCTTGACGGTCTTCAGTTCACCGTTCTGGCGGGCCCAGGCAACCTGCTGGCCCTTGCGCAGCGTGCCGTTGTAGATACGGAGCAGGGCGAGGCGGCCGAGGAACGGGGAAGCGTCCAGGTTGGTCACGTGTGCCTGCAGGACACCGTCCGGGTTGTACGTCGGTGCCGGGATGTGCTCGATGATGGTCTTGAACAGCGGCTCAAGGTCTTCGTTCTCCGGGGCGGAGCCGTTGGCCGGCTGCTCCAGGGAAGCGCGGCCAACCTTGGCGGCGGCGTAGACCACGGGAACTTCAAGGACCTTGTCCAGGTCAAGGTCCGGAACCTCGTCTGCGAGGTCCGAAGCCAGGCCAAGGAGGAGGTCCATGGACTCGTGGACAACCTCGTCGATGCGGGCGTCAGGACGGTCGGTCTTGTTGACCAGCAGGATCACCGGCAGGTGCGCCGCGAGGGCCTTGCGCAAGACGAAGCGGGTCTGGGGCAGAGGACCCTCGGAGGAGTCAACCAGCAGCACGACGCCGTCAACCATGGACAGGCCGCGCTCCACCTCGCCACCGAAGTCGGCGTGGCCGGGGGTGTCGATGACGTTGATGGTGATGGTCTCGCCGTTGGAAGACGGACCGTTGTAGGCAACGGTCGTGTTCTTGGCGAGGATGGTGATGCCCTTTTCGCGCTCCAGGTCGCCGGAGTCCATGACGCGGTCCTCAACCTCGCCATGGGCAGCGAAGGAGTTGGTCTGCTTGAGCATGGCATCGACCAGGGTGGTCTTGCCGTGGTCAACGTGTGCAACGATCGCGACGTTGCGCAGATCGCTCCGCGACGCAGTGTTAACGGTAGTTTCAGACATGCGTTTATGACTCGTTTCAGTGGTGAAGTCAGCTGTTTTCATCCGCGCGCATACCTGATCTTCCGGACCGGAACACACAACGAAAAGACCCCGGGACACAGGGCACCTATGGCTATTCTAAACGCACCAGCATGAGTGGGCCTAAAAGGCAAGGCACCCTGGGAGCGAATGTGCCTTCCCTCACGCTTGCTCAGGTTTTGCGAAAGTTCATCTCAAGACGCTGGATTTTCCCTCTGGCATGCCCCATGATGTCTGCAGGAACCAGTGCCCTTCGGAGAAAATCGATGCGAAAAGCTTCGGCCGTGTTCCGCTTGTTCGCACCGTTGATCGCCGTAGGCGTTCTGTCGGTAGGCTGCGGGACGAATACGCCATCCCCCACACTTTCATCAGGCTCGCCCGCGCCAGTCGCGGCTGCCACTGCGGCCGCCCAGAAGCCGCAAGGGCTGCCGACGGCGTCCCCCTCTCCGGATCTTCCGGTGGGGTCCCTCTACCGGAACCCGGCGAATGACCGCAACGAGGTCATCCTCGCCGACATCAGGCACACGGCGGTCCTCATCGGAGATTCGCAGTCGCAGCCGAAGGACTCATGGCCGCAGCGCGGCATCGCAGCGCTCGGCTACAAGCTCTACGTGGCCGGAATGGGTGGCACGGGCTTTGTCGCCTCGACATCCAAGACCGGAAACTACATCGACGCCCTCCAGCGCGGCGACTGGGTACTCCCCTATGGCGCTCCCCCGCTGATCGTGGTCCAGGGCGGTGGCAACGACGCCGCCCAGAAAGCCTCCGACGCGCAGATCTCCACCAATGCCGAACGCCTCCTCGCCGTGCTCAAGAAGCGCTACCCCGGTTCGCGCCTGGCCATGATCGGTACCTTGGCCAAGGGGGCTGATAACGGTGGCGGACGGCGTACCGAAGTGGATGCCTTGCTGAGCCGGGTTGCGGCCAAGAACAACATCCCGTTCGTCAGCGCCGGAGACTGGCTGACCCGGTACGACGCCGTCAAGGACCTCCAGGACGGTGTACACATGAAGCCCTCCGGCCATGAAAAGCTGGGTAAAGTCCTCGCCGGCCAGCTGGCTTCCCTGGGCTTGCAGCCGCGGCCGGAGACGGACAGCCCGGCACCAAGCCAGTAGTCATTTCTGTTGCTGGGCCGCGCAGAGCGGGCCCAGCAACTCCTTAACGGCAAGAGCCGGTGGTTCCCTTTCGGGGACCACCGGCTCTTCGCTTTAGTGCGACTGCCGTGGAGTACGACGGCGGTTATGCCACCGCCGGGGGCAGCAGCAAGGAGCCACCCGGGATGGCATCCAGCAGAGCCTGGGTGTAGGCCTGCTTCGGGTTGTCGAACACCTCGTCGGTGCTCCCGGTTTCCACGAGCTTGCCCTTCTCCATGACGCACACGTGATCGGCGATCTGCCGGACCACCGCGAGGTCGTGGGTGATGAACAAGTAGGTCAAGCCGAGGTTATCCTGCAGTTCCGCCAGGAGGTTGAGCACCTGGGCCTGGACCAGGACATCCAGAGCGGAGACGGCCTCATCACAGATGATGACTTCGGGGTCGAGTGCCAAAGCACGCGCGATGGCAATGCGTTGCCTTTGGCCACCCGAGAGTTCGTTCGGGTACCGCTGCATGGTGGTCTGCGGCAAGGCAACCTGGTCCAGCAACTCCCGGACCTTCTTTTCCCGACTGGCCGCGTTGCCGATCTTGTGGACCCTGAGCGGTTCTTCGATGGTTCGGAAGATGTTGTACATCGGGTCCAGGGAGCCATAAGGATCCTGGAAGATCGGTTGCACGCGACGCCGGAACTTGAACAGTTCCTTGCCCTTCAGGCCCGCCGTGTCGACGCCGTCGAACACAATCTGGCCCTCCGTGGGGCTCTCCAACTGGAGCACCATTTTGGCGACCGTGGATTTGCCGGAACCCGACTCACCCACAATCGCAGTGGTGGTGCCGCGCTTGACGTTGAAACTGACACCATCGACGGCCGCGAAGTCCGTCGCCTGGCCCAACCCTTGGCGCAGCTTATAGACCTTGCGAAGGTCCCTGATCTGCAGGACATCGTCCGCGGCACGGCTTTCTGCCGCAACGGTGGGTGCCAGCAGGTCCTCGGCTTCGACACCTTGTTCCTTGGCCACCTGAATGCGG
Source organism: Paenarthrobacter sp. NPDC090520 (assembly GCF_044769205.1). Taxonomy (NCBI): domain Bacteria; kingdom Bacillati; phylum Actinomycetota; class Actinomycetes; order Micrococcales; family Micrococcaceae; genus Paenarthrobacter; species Paenarthrobacter sp. NPDC090520. Next base: position 136,308 of record NZ_JBIVXM010000001.1, on the reverse strand, counting down.
CGGGAGGCCAGAGAAGGCGCAGATTCCACCAGTCGCCTGGTGTACGGGTGCTGCGGGTTCCGGAGCAGTTCAAGCGACGGACCGGCCTCCACCACGTTGCCCTGGTACATGACCACTACTTTGTCCGCGCGTTCGGCGGCAAGGCCGAGGTCGTGGGTAATGAGCAGTACGGACGTTCCGAGCTCCGTGGTCATGGTGTCCAGGTGGTCCAGGATCTTCCTCTGGACCGTGACATCCAACGCGGACGTCGGCTCGTCGGCGATGAGCAGCTTCGGCTGGCAGCTCAGGCCGATCGCGATCAGGGCACGTTGGCGCATGCCACCGGAGAACTCGTGCGGATACTGCTTTGCCCGACGGGCAGCGTCCGGAAGGCCGGCCTCGGCGAGTGCACGGGCCACGTCCTCCGGACCGTCGGGACGCCCGTTGGCCTTGAGCGTCTCACGTACCTGGTAGCCAATCTTCCACACAGGGTTCAGGTTGGACATGGGATCCTGTGGAACCATGCCGATGTGGCTGCCGCGAAGTTCGATCATCCGCTTCTCAGGCGCATGGGCGATGTCCTCACCGTCGAGCAGGATTTGTCCGCCCGAGACCCGGCCGTTGTTCGGCAGCAGACCAATGGCGGCGAGCGCCGTCGTCGATTTGCCCGAACCGGACTCCCCCACGATGGCGACCGTTTCGCCCGGCATGATGGTCAGGTGGGCATTCTTGACGGCCTTTACCTCACCGGAACCGGTCTTGAAGGTAATGGCGAGGTCCTTGATTTCCAGAATTGGCCTGGCCGTTGACGTGGCTTCATCGATGCTGATGTTGGCTGAAGTCATGTTCGCCTCCTTAGCGCTGACGGCTCTTGGGATCAAGAGCATCGCGGACGGCGTCGCCAAGCATGATGAAGCTCAGGACGGTGATGGACAAAGCGGCTGCCGGGTAGAGCAGGATGCCCGGGTTGGTGCGGATGGACGCGTTGGCCGCAGAGATGTCATTACCCCAGGACATGACGCTCGTCGGCAGGCCAACACCCAGGAAGGACAGCGTTGCCTCGAGGACGATGAACACGCCGAGTTCCAGCGTTGCCAGCACGATGACGGGCGCAAGGGCGTTGGGAAGTGCGTGTTTCACCAAGGCGCCGAACTTGGACACACCCAGGGAGCGGGCCGCCGTTACGAAGTCGGCATTGCGCACCTCGATCACCGCGCCGCGGGTGATACGTGCCATCTGCGGCCACGCCAACAGGGATATGGTGAGCACCACGGTCCAGACGCTCCTGTTCTCACGGAACAGCGGCAACTGGGTGATGACCAAGGCGCCGAGGATGATCGGCAGGGCGAAGAAAATGTCACCCAACCGTGCCAGGACCGCGTCCAGCCAGCCGCCGTAGTAGCCGGCCAGCGCACCGAGCGTGACGCCAATGATGATCACGCAAAGGACGGACAGGATACCCACGGACAAGGAGGCCTGCGTGCCGTGGATAACGCGTGAGTACACATCGCAGCCCTGCAGCGTGAAGCCCAGGGGGTGACCTGCAGTCGGGCCGGCCTCGGAGTTGGACAATTGGCAGTCGCTGTTGGGAGCCACATTGGTGAAGAGGCCCGGGAACAACGCGATGGTGATGAGCAACAGGATGAGCAATGCCGAGATGATGAAGAGCGGGCGACGGCGGAGCTTGCGCCAGGCGTCGGCCCAGAGGCTCAGCGGGGCATTTTCAGTCTTGACACTGTCGGTCGCCTGCAGCGGTGTCTCATCGACGGGTGCAACGAAGTGTTCGGTGTTACTGGTCATAGCGGATCCTTGGGTCAAGCCAGGCGTACAGGAGGTCAACCAGGAGGTTGGTCACAACAAACACCAGGACAAGGACGCTCACAATCGCGACGACGGTTGGACCTTCGCTGCGCTGGATGGCCTGGAAGAGTTTGTTGCCTACACCGGGGACGTTGAAGATGCCTTCAGTGACAATAGCGCCACCCATGAGGCCACCCAGGTTGGCACCAAGGTAGGTCACCACCGGGATCAGTGAGTTCCTCAGGATGTGTGCCATCACGACGCGTGGCCGGGACAGGCCCTTGGCAGTCGCGGTCCGGACGTAGTCGGCGTTCATGTTCTCGCTGACCGATGCGCGGGTGAGGCGCAGTACGTAGGCGAAAGACACCAAGCCCAGCACCACCGCGGGCAGGATCAGGTTGCCCCAGTCGGCATTGGCTCCAACCGTCGGTTTGGCCCAGCCGAGCTGGACGCCGAACACCAACTGGAAGACGAAGCCCAGGACGAAGGTGGGTACGGCGATCACCACGAGGGACATGACCAGGACGGTGGAGTCGAAGAGCTTGCCCTTGCGCAGGCCGGCGAAAACACCGAACGCAATGCCGAAGACGGCCTGGATGATGAGGGCTTCGATGGCCAGCATTGCCGTCACCGGGAAGGCGCGGGCAAGTGCGGCCGCGATGGGCTGCTGGGTGAAGTCAACACCAAGGTTGAACGTGAAGAGGTTCTTCAGGAAGATGCCGTACTGGACCCAGAAAGGCTGGTCCAGGTTGTACTGTGCCCGGAGCGCGTCGATGACGCTCTGTGGGGGCTGGCGTTCACCGAAAAGGGCTGCGATGGGGTCGCCGGGGAGGGCGAACACCATGTAGTAGACAAGGAGTGTGGTTCCCAGGAAGACGGGAATCACCTGGAGGAGCCTACGCAGAATGTAGCGGACCACGGTTCACCCCCCTTTCTCTGGACGGGTGTAGGTGTGTCATGTTTGCCTTCCTGCCGAGGCAAGCAATTGGGGGCCCGGCGCCATGGCCGGGCCCCCAATGCCTCACGGCAAGTTCAGATCCTGAGGATTACTTGGCCTCGATGTTGTAGTAGAGGATGCCGCCGTTCCAGCCGGTCTCGGCCTTCACAACGTTGTTGCTCCACACGATCGGGCGGTTCTGGTACCACAGCGGCAGGCCTGGGAGGTCCTTGAAGAGGATCTCCTGTGCCTGGTTGAACTTGGCGTTAGCGTCCTCAGGCGTCTTTGCAGCCAGGCCCTCCTTGAGCAGCTTGTCGAACTCCGGGTTCGAGTACTTCTCGTAGTTGGAGGAAGCGTTGGTTGCCCAAACCGGGCCAAGGAAGTTGTAGAGCGACGGGTAGTCGCCCTGCCAGCCGGCACGGGTCAGGCCCGGGAGGGACTGGGACTTGCGCAGGTCGAGGACCTCAGCAAACTTGGCAAACGGCTGGATTTCGGCCTGGATACCGAGGTTGTTCTTGAAACCGTTGGCGACGGCGTCGATCCATTCCTTGTTGCCACCGTCAGTGTTGGAAGCAATCTGGAGCGGCTTGGAGGCATCGTAAGGCTTGATCTTTTCAGCCTGGGCCCACAGGTCCTTGGCCTTCTGGGCGTCGAACTTCAGGACATCGCTGCCCGGGATGTTGTCGTTGTAGCCGTCAAGCACCGGAGCCGTGAATTCGGTGGCCGGGGTGCGGGTGCCGTTGAAGATCACCTTGGTGATTTCGTCACGGTTGATGGCGTGGGACAGGGCCTGACGGCGGAGCAGGCCTGCTTCACCCTGGAAGTTCGGATTGTAGCCCGGGATGTTCAGGGTGGAGTTGTTTGCCACCGGCTTGGTGGAGTTACGGTCCTGGAAGTCAGTGGTGTAGGTCTTCAGGGCGTTCGACGGCAGGACGTCGGTCACGTCAAGGTTGTCGGCCTGAAGGTCCGTGTATGCGGGGCCCGGGTCGGTGTAGAACTTGAACGTCACGCCGCCGTTCTTGGCAGTGCGCGGACCCGTGTAGTCGGGGTTCTTGACCAGGGAGATGGACTGGTCGTGGACCCAGGCGCCTTCCTTCTCGAACTTGTACGGGCCGTTGCCTACGGGGTTCTCGCCGAATTTCTTGGAGTCCTTCAGCGCCTCGGAGGGCAGGGGGTAGAACGCGGAGTAACCAAGACGCAGCGACCAGTCAGCTTCCGGCTGGGACAGCTTGACCGTGATGGTCTGATCGTCCTTGGCTGCCAGACCGGACATGGTCTGCGCAGTCGGAGCCGGGGTGGAAGTCTTCTTGCCATCAGCGCCCGTGGTCTCGTTGACGGCACTGACATCGGCGTAGCCTTCAATGGATTCGAAGAAGAAGCCATTGTTCTGGAGGTTGGTGCTCAGCGCAGCAAAGTTCCAGGAGTCAACGAACGTCTTGGCCGTGATGGGCTCGCCGTTGGTGAACTTGGCGCCGGACTTGACCTTAATGGTCCAGTTCTGGGAGTCCGTGGTATCGATGGACTCCGCCAGCGCGTTGACCGGCTTGCCGTTGGCGTCGTAGGAACGCAGGCCTTCGAACAGCAGCTCGACGACGCGGCCACCGTACACCTCATTGGTGTTCGCCGGGAGCAGCGGGTTCTGCGGTTCGTTGCTGTAAGCAGTGATGACCTTGTTGGGGTCGCCAGCGGCCGAGCTGTTCGTATTGCCGCCCGTGCCGCCACCGCAAGCGGTCATGGCGAGGGCGACGATCGCCGCTACGCCTAGAGCTTTGGAAGTGCGCGAGAAACGCATTCCGCCTCCTATGAGTCGTGGAGTTGAGCAGGGGAAGTTTCGTGATTTCCCCCAGGCGCGGGCACAGATTCCTACTGTGACGTTGCCTACATGTGAGTGTAAGCCTACCCACATTGCGTCCGGATGTTGGAACAAACCGGCCAAACTGTAACCGTTCCGCAACCTCTGCTTGCCTAATTTGCCGGGGATTTCAAGTCAAAGGCTACTCGGTGGTAATATTCGCTGTCTGACAGCAGGACAGGACTGTTTTTGGGCAAAAAGGAGCCCCGGTCCTGCTGATCTCTCAGCTGGACCGGGGCCTTGCACTAGGCGCCGTCCGGAGACTCGAGGTTTCTGCCAATTGCGGGCAGGTCAATCACCAGGGTGTCCCAGACGGCCTCATAGTCGGTTCCTTCATGGTGATGGGCCAGGCTATCCCTCATGCGTTTGATAAGTGACCACGACACCTCGGGATGCTTCATGGCGGTTTCCGCGCTGATCCGGGCCACGTTCTCCCCTATCTTGATGATCAGGGACTCCGCCGCGAGACCTGGAACGTTATCCGGATCGGAGGTGTACCAACGATGCCCTCGGGCAACCAGATCGGCTCCGACACGGCAGAGTCGACGTATCTCGTTCAGCGCGGCAGCGTCCCGTTGATTCACACTGCGACCGCCGTCGTCAGGATTTCGTGATCTGCACGCAGGCCGCCGTCCGTCACGACATCGACCTCGACTCCCAGCAATTCACTCGCCGCGGCGGCGAACGCGGCCACAGTCAACAGTCCGATGCCCTCCGGACGAGTCACCAGGATGTCCAGGTCACTCCCCGGACCATCGGATCCACGTGCGGCCGACCCAAAGACGCGAACGTTGCTGAATCCGTAACGGCCTGCCAATTCACGTAGCTCCTGTGCCCGCAAGGCAAGGACCACGTGCGGCAAGGGCCGCGCAGCGGCACGAAGACGATCCAGCATCCCCCTGGATGCCTTGCGGCGGCCCGATTCGTAGGCCGCAATGTTTGGCTGCGCCACTCCGGAGCGCCGGGCCAACTCACCCTGGCTGATACCGGCAGCCTCCCGGAGTTCCCTCACGGCATTGCCCATACTGCCATGATATCGCGTGATATGCCGTCGTCCCCGGCTAACCGATAAGGTAAACAAAGCCGCGTCCGGAGGCCGCCAGATCATTGACGAAAGCCCGAGCCCGCTGCAGGTAGTCAACGGCGTAGGAGACGTTCGAGTCCCTCTGGAAACGCGGGAAACCCTGCAACCAGTTTCCAAACTCTGCGTCGGTGACGTCGCCCAAGTCTTGGGCGATTGCCGGCACATCCATCGGTGGCAGCACCCGAATCCATGAATCCCAGCCGTCATAATGCATGGTTACCTCGCCCTCGAACATGCGAAAGGCCGGTCTTGCATCCGCTCTTGCCGTAGAGGGGGCGGTGAAAGCCTGCAGTTCCCTCCATGCCTTGTCCAAGTAGAGCATGTCGCGCTCAGGTATGGATTGTTCGAAAGTGGGAAAACCGACCTCGGCTCCTGAATCGAACCCCCAAGCATCTGCGAGTGGATCCGATGACATAACACTTCTGGGGTCGGCGAGTACCCGATCAGTCATGTCTCCGTCGAAGGCAAATGCGTAGTATCTGATTCCCATTTGCCCAGTATTGCCAAGTAGCTGGCTGCTGAGAGGCGTTCCATTGCGCTATGTGGACAACTCAGTGAAACAATTCTCTTTCCGGAAAAAGGAAGCCCCGATCCAAGCTGAGGTGCTCAGCTTGAACCGGGGCCATGTTGGCTCGTGAAACTAGACGTTGAAGCGGAACTCCACCACGTCGCCGTCGGCCATGACATATTCCTTGCCTTCGATGCGGACCTTGCCGCGCGACTTGGCCTCAGCCATGGAGCCGGCATCGATGAGGTCGTCGAAGGACACAACTTCGGCCTTGATGAAGCCCCGCTGGAAGTCGGAGTGGATCACGCCGGCTGCTTGAGGAGCGGTATCACCTTGGCGGATGGTCCAGGCACGGGTTTCCTTGGGGCCGGCAGTCAGGTAGGTCTGCAGGCCAAGGGTGTGGAAACCGACGCGGGCCAACTGGTCCAGCCCGGATTCGCTCTGCCCGTTCATCTCCAGCATTTCGCGGGCCTCTTCCTCGTCCAATTCGACGAGGTCGGCCTCAAGCTTGGCATCGAGGAATACGGCATCGGCGGGGGCAACGAGTTCGCGCAGCTCATCCTGCTTGGCGGGGTCGCCGAGGATACCTTCGTCGGCGTTGAAGACGTAGATGAAGGGCTTGGCCGTCAGGAGGCCCAGCTCTTTGAGGTGTCCCATCTCCAGCTTGTCGCTCTTGATCGACGAGAAGATGGTGTCGCCGCGCTCCAGTACGGCTTGGGCTGCCTTGATGGCTGCGAGCTCAGCGGCTTCGCGCTTCTTGATCTTGACTTCTTTTTCGATGCGCGGGATCGCGTTTTCGATCGTCTGGAGGTCAGCCAGGATCAGTTCGGTGTTGATGGTCTCCATGTCGGAGCGCGGGTCGACTTTGCCGTCAACGTGGATGACATCGGGGTCGTCAAAGACGCGCACAACCTGGGCGATCGCCTCGGCTTCACGGATATTGGCAAGGAATTTGTTGCCCAGGCCTTCACCTTCGGATGCGCCCTTGACGATTCCGGCAATGTCCACAAAGGACACCGGGGCCGGCAGTAGCCGCTGCGACCCGAAGATCTCGGCCAGCTTCGCAAGGCGGGGGTCCGGCAGGTTCACGACGCCGACATTCGGTTCGATGGTTGCGAAGGGATAGTTCGCAGCAAGCACCTGGTTGCGGGTCAGTGCGTTGAAAAGGGTTGATTTGCCGACGTTGGGCAGTCCGACGATGCCAATAGTAAGAGCCACGAGGATTGATTCTACCCGGAACGTCCGCAGACTTGCTTGTTGAAACCGGCACCGAAGGGTCACACGCGAGGCCGCGCTAAAACTGTCGTACCCCTGTGACAGGGTTACTGCATGGATGGATTTGGATTGGTTCTGGCCCTGCTCATGCTGCTGATCGGAGCGGCCGTCGGACTTGGCATCGGGTACGTGGTCTTCCAGCGCCGGGGCGCCGGACTGGAAGCTGACTTCGACGCCGTTTCGTCCCGCCTTTCGGACGTGACAGCCCAGTTTGCGGCCGCCGACGCCGAACGCCGGCTTTTGTTCGCACAGAACCGGGAACTGAGCGAGGCGCGGAATTCGGACGGCAGCGTCCTGCGCGCCCTTGCCCCGGTCGCCGAGAAGCTGACCGCAGTCCAGCAGCAGGTTTCGCTCCTGGAACGCGACCGCGTGGAACAGTACGGGCAATTGGCGCAGCAACTGCAGGACGCCCGGCTCTCCGATGAGCAGCTCCTCAGGTCGACGCACGCCTTGGCCTCCGCACTGCGCTCCAACAGTGCCCGCGGTCAGTGGGGCGAAGTCCAGCTTCGCCGGGTTGTTGAGGCCTCGGGCATGTTGCGCCACGTGGACTTCCATGAGCAGGTGCATTCCGCACGCAGCGACAACACCCTGCGTCCGGACCTTGTGGTCCAGCTTCCCGGTGGCAAGCAGTTGGTGGTGGATGCCAAGGTGCCCTTGGCCTCATATCTGGCAGCGCAGGAGCAGCTCCACGGCGAGGGTGCCCTTGGTGAGTCCGTCACGCCTTCAGCCAACCAAGATCCCAAAGTGCTCCTTGCCCAGCACGCCAAGGCACTCAAGGCCCACATTGATGCCCTCGCTTCGAAGAAGTACTGGGACATCCCCGGCAACTCCCCCGAACTGGTCATCTGCTTCCTCCCCGCCGAGTCGATCCTGGCGTCGGCCTTGGAAACGGACCCGGCCTTGTTGGAGCACGCCCTGTCCAGGAACGTGGTCCTGGCGTCGCCGGGAACGCTTCTCGCGGTCCTGAAATCCGTGGCCTTCACCTGGCGGCAGGACGTCCTCACGGACAGCGCCCACGAACTCTTCGATCTCGCCAAGCAGCTCTACGAACGCATGGGCACCCTGGGTGAAAATGTCGGGAAACTGGGCAGTTCCCTCAAGACGTCCGTTGATCGCTACAACGCGCTGGTGGGAACTCTGGAGGCCCGGGTTCTGCCCACGGCCCGCAAACTCAACACCATGGATGACGCCGGACTTGTCGCCCCGCCGTCGGTGGAGGCCGTGCCGCGCTCCCTCGCCGCACCGGAACTCCTGGCCGTGGAGTCCCGGGACGAAACGGACCACGACCGCGAGTCGGCCGCTTAAGGGAGCACGTGGCCAGGCGGTGGGCGGAGGGCTGGCAATGCAGCCAATTCCCCTTCTTCAGCCATAGTGCCGACAAAAGAAACGGCCCGGCCGGGTGACTCTCACTCATGTGACAGTTACCCGGCCGGGACCAGTTCTTGAATCCCTCTAGGACGTAGGGCGGTTTCCGCGCCCGCCAAGCGCCCGGCTCACGTCGCCGGCCTGCTTCAGGGTGGCGCGGAGTTCCTTCGGCAGGGAGAAGAGAAGGTCCTCTTCGGCTGTCACCACTTCCTGGACCTCGCCGTAGCCGTAGTCTGCGAGCAGCCGCAGCACTTCCTGGACGAGAACCTCCGGCACCGAAGCGCCGGATGTGACGCCGACGGTGGCAACGCCTTCGAACCAGCTTTCATCCACCTCATTGGCGAAGTCCACGCGGTACGACGTCTTTGCACCGTATTCCAGGGCAACTTCGACCAAGCGGACGGAGTTCGATGAGTTGGCCGATCCCACCACGATCACGAGGTCGGCCTGCGGAGCGATCTTCTTGATGGCTACCTGGCGGTTGGTGGTTGCGTAGCAAATATCGTCGCTGGGCGGATCCTGGAGCGTGGGGAACCGTTCCTTGAGCATGCGCACGGTTTCCATGGTCTCGTCAACGCTCAGGGTGGTCTGGGAAAGCCAGATGGTCTTCTCAGGGTTGCGGACCGTTACCTTGCCCACTTCATGCGGGCCGTTAATGATCTGGATATGGTCCGGGGCTTCACCGGCCGTACCTTCTACTTCCTCGTGGCCGTCGTGGCCGATGAGCAGAATGTCGTAGTCTTCCTTCGCGAAACGCACGGCTTCGCGGTGAACCTTGGTCACCAACGGGCAGGTGGCGTCGATGGTGCGCAGGCCCCGATCCTCAGCGGACTGCACCACGGCAGGTGAAACTCCGTGGGCAGAGAAGATCACCAGGGCACCCTCGGGGACCTCGTCCGTCTCATCGACGAAGATGGCGCCCTTTTCCTCAAGTGAGGAGACCACATGGACGTTGTGGACAATCTGTTTGCGGACGTAGACCGGAGGTCCGTAATGCTCCAAGGCCTTTTCGACCGCGATGACGGCACGGTCGACGCCGGCGCAGTATCCACGCGGGGCAGCCAGGAGGACCTTCTTGGTCCCGTTCACAGGAGCAGCCGCCAGTACCTCTTCAGGGGATCGACGTCTGCGGGGAACCGTGGGCATCGGAATGGAGACTGCTGTGCTGGTCATCCTTCCATGCTACCGGGCAGCGGTGGCCCGGTTTGCCGAAGGTGACCGCCGTCTCCCGGATACCAACCACCCAAGGAATCCCAGTGCCAGGACGGCAGCCGAGACCCAAACATCCACGATTATCCATTGGCCAAAGCCGGACCGCGACGACTCCAGGAACTCCTGTTTGAACAACTCCGCCACACTGTTGCCGCTGGAAAGGTTCTGGACCGAATTGACGGCGAGGTCCGCCGTCGTGCTCCAGAGGGCAGCCAGAGCCAGCCCGCCAAGTCCCAGGAAGACGAAAACCAGCGCGCGCCTGCGTGCCGCAGCCAGCGCGAGCAGAACCGACACCGCGGCGCCCAAAGCGGCAACCCACCACAACGGGACGAAGGCGGACACACGCTCCACGATCTGCCGCTGCGACGGTTGCCCCAACGTCACCACGCTCTCAGCCGGGACGTCCAGGGTGATGCCGGTGGACGAGGCGAAGTGGTCCCTGATGAGCCGGACCAGCGGCGCAATATCCAGGAGCAAAGCAGTGGGAGAACCTGATTCTTCGGTTTGGCCGCCAAAATTGAGGCGGTGGCTGTTCCGGACCGTTTCTTCCCAGGCCTGCGGATAGTCGCTCCACGATTGCATGCCGTTCGCAGCGCCTTTGAGGGCGTCGCCTGCCAGGTTGCGGACCGGCTCGGGCAGTTGCACGGAGGACTCGAAGGTACTCACGGCCGCGCCGGTCAGGCGGTTCTGAAAGTCGGGGTCCTTGCCCAAGGCACCGGCCATACGGACAAAACCGTCTTCCTTGACCACATTCGCATCAACCCATGCTGCAGGCACGGCCACGGCTGTGAGCAGCAAAGCGAGGATCACTCCCACTGCTGAGACAAAAGTACGCAAGGTCTACCTCGGTGCTAGGGGGCTGTCCAACCATCCTAGGACTGTCCACATACAGGGGAAAATATGGGACCCGGCGGCTGCGGCTATGGATAGAGTTGGAAAGCAGCCCCGTAACCGGCGGGCGCAAGGCTACCGAGGACAGGCACATGCAGGAAAAAGCACGGATCACCCATGTCAGCTGAAGCCAGCCCTGAATCGACACTGCCTGCGACAGCCGCCGAGACCAGCCCGGACAACCCGTGGCCCCTGCAATTGTTGTCGCGGAAGCTCAAGGCCCACATCGAACGTGCACCGGCCGCATGGATCGAGGGCCAGGTCATCGAAATGAACCGCCGCGGTGGCAACGCGTTCCTGACGCTTCGTGACGTCGACGCGGAGATCTCGTTGCCAGCTTCGGTGTGGTCCACGGTGCTGGACCGACAACGGACTCCGCTGGAACGCGGCTCACGCGTAGTGGCCCTGGTGAAAGCCGATTTCTGGGTGAAGACCGGGCGCCTCAACATGTCGGTGAAGGACATCAGGCCGGTGGGCTTGGGCGACCTCCTGGCCCGGATTGAGAGGCTCCGGCAGGCCTTGGCGGCGGAAGGGCTTTTCGCCGATTCGAGAAAGCGGAAGCTGCCCCTGCTCCCCCACCGCATTGGATTGATCACCGGCCGCGATTCGGACGCCAAGAAGGACGTCCTGCGCAACGCAGCGCTGCGTTGGCCCGCCGTCGAATTCGACGTCCGCGAGGTGGCAGTCCAAGGCAACACCGCGGTCTCGCAAATCATTGGCGCCCTCAAAAAGCTGGATGCTGATCCGCACGTGGATGTCATCGTCCTCGCCCGCGGCGGCGGTGCCCTCGAGGACCTCCTGCCTTTCAGCAACGAGGACCTGATCAGGGCCGTGGCCGCCGCTACAACCCCGGTGGTCAGTGCCATCGGCCACGAAGCCGACCGGCCGATCCTTGATGACGTTGCCGACCTCCGCGCCTCGACGCCAACGGATGCAGCCAAGAGGATCGTTCCGGACGTCTCCGAAGAGCTCGCGGCGGTCCGGCAGGCCCGTGACCACCTGCGCCGCAGCATAGGGAGGATGGTGGACAGGGAAACGGACCGGCTGCACGCCCTGAGGTCGAGGCCGGTTTTGGCCACGCCGGACACCCTCGTGGCAGTGCGCGCCGAGGACGTTGCCAGGTTACGGCAAAGGTCGCACTCTGCCGTGAATACAGCTGTGCTGCGGGCCCTCGACCAGGTGCATCACCTACGCGCGCAAGTACGTGCCTTGTCCCCGCAAAAAACACTGGACCGCGGCTATGCGGTGGTGCAGATCGTGGGCGAGGACCAGGCTGGCCACACCGTGGTCAGCAGCCCGGAACAGACACCGGAAGGAACGGCTTTGGCCATCCGGGTTGCGGAAGGACGCTTCCGGGCAACGTCCGTGGGGCAAGGCCAGATCGCCGGGCGATGATCCCAGGACACCAACGACGGCGTCATTCAGACCACCAACCGGCCCAAGCGGCCGGGACAGCCAAAGGAAACCCATGACCGAAAACCCCGCACTCGCCTCCGAGTCGCTCGATGCCCTGAGCTATGAAGAAGCCCGAGAACAATTGGTGGCCGTCGTGGGCCGCCTCGAGGCCGGCGGCGCAAGCCTGGAAGAGTCACTCGCCCTGTGGGAACGCGGCGAAGCGCTTGCCAAACGCTGTGAAGACTGGCTGGAAGGCGCCCGCAAGCGCCTCGCAACGGCCCGCGAAGCAAATACGGATTCCGGGGCGGGCCAGTAACCGGGTGCTGCCCCTCGACCGACGGGCAACCCGCTACTGCGCGCGCCCGACGGCTAAGCCGCTACTGACAGGAAGAAACGGCTCACCGGACGCCACGCGGCAACCCGCACGCAAACCGAGGGACAGCTCAGGACTCGACCACCAAGGCGCGTTCGGCGGCAACGTCAAACTCCGCTTTGGGCCAGTCCAGGGACATCCCGCGGAGGGCCTCCAGCAACAATTCCTGAACAGCGATGCGCGCGTACCACTTCTTGTTGGCCGGAACCACGTGCCACGGGGCGACGTCAGTGGATGTTTTCTCGAAGGCGACGCTGTAGGCGTCCATGTAGTCGTCCCAGAAGGCCCGCTCGGTGAGGTCGCCGCGACTGTACTTCCAGTGCTTGCTCGGATCGTCCAACCTCGCGATGAGGCGTCTTTTCTGTTCGTCCTTGCTGATGTTCAGCATGACTTTGACAATGGTGGTTCCCTGCTCGGCCAGCCGCGCCTCGAAGTCATTGATGGCTGAATACCGCCGCTCCAGTTCCTCGGCGTCTGCCCATCCATGCACCCGGTGGATGAGGACATCCTCGTAATGGGAGCGGTCGAAGACACCCACCATGCCTGCAGCCGGAACCTGCTTCTCGATCCGCCACAGGAAATCGTGGGCTTTCTCTTCCTCGGTGGGTGCCTTGAAGGCCGTCAGGTGGACGCCTTGCGGGTCCATGGCACCCACAACGTGGCTGACAGCCCCGCCCTTGCCCGCTGTGTCCATGGCCTGGAGGATCAACAGCAACCGCTTGGGACTGCCGAACTTTCCCGACGCAAACAATTGCTCCTGGAGTTCGGTCAACCTGGCATCCTGCGCGCCGAGCAAGGCCTTGCCGTCCACCTTGTTGCCTGAATAGCCCGGCGTCGATTCGGGATCCACACCCGCAAGTGCGAATCCCGAATCCACCCTCAAGACTTCTGCTGGACTCTTGGCGAACTCAACCGCAGCGACCATGGCTTGCCTTCCTGCCGGGCGGCGCCCCGGCGGCGCAGCATGGAACTCAGGCTAGTTGCCCGGGTACCTCGACAGGAAGTCCGCCATGCGCCCGATCGCCTCTTCGATGTCCTTGACGTTGGGCAGGGTAACCATGCGGAAGTGGTCCGGACGTACCCAGTTGAAGGCCCTGCCGTGCGAAACAAGAATCTTCTGCTCCCTCAGGAGATCCAGGACGAACTTCTCATCGTCCCGGATGTGGAAGACCTCCGGATCCAACTTGGGGAACAGATAAAGCGCTCCCCTGGCCTGCTGGGTGCTGACGCCGGGAATGGCGTTCAGGAGGTCGTAAGCCTTGTTCCGCTGCTCCAGGAGCCGACCGCCGGGAAGGATGAGGTCGTTGATGCTCTGGTAGCCGCCCAGTGCCGTTTGGATGGCGTGCTGGGCAGGCACGTTGGCGCACAGGCGCATGTTAGCCAGCAGGTTGATGCCTTCGAGGTAATCCGCGGCATCCTTCTTCGGCCCGGAAATGGCCATCCAGCCAGCCCGGTAGCCGCAGACGCGATAAGCCTTGGACAGGCCGCTGAACGTCAGGCACAGCACGTCGTCGCCCGTCAGGCCGGCGAGGTTCACGTGGACGGCGTCTTCGTACAGGATCTTTTCGTAGATCTCGTCCGCGAAGATCACCAGGCCGTGTTTCTCGGCCAAAGCCACGATCTTCTTCAGCGTTTCTTCCGGATAGACCGCTCCCGTGGGGTTGTTCGGGTTAATGACCACGATGCCCTTGGTGCGCGGCGTAATCTTGGCTTCCATGTCCTCAAGGTCGGGCTGCCACCCGGATTCCTCGTCGGTGAGGTAGTGGACGGGCCGCCCGCCGGCCAGGGCAACAGAAGCCGTCCACAGGGGGTAGTCCGGGGTGGGAATCAGGACCTCGTCGCCGTCTTCGAGCAGCGCCATGAGGGACATGGTGATGAGCTCGCTGACGCCGTTGCCAAGGTAGATGTCGTCAACGTGGATGTTCTGGATACCGCGGGTCTGGTAATACTGGGACACGGCCGTTCGGGCCGAGAAGATGCCGCGGGAGTCACTGTATCCCTGGGCGTTGGGGAGGTGGCGGATCATGTCCACCAAAATGGCGTCAGGCGCTTCAAAACCAAACGGTGCCGGGTTTCCGATGTTCAGTTTGAGGATCCGGTGACCCTCCGCCTCCATCTGCTGGGCGGCCTGAAGAATCGGTCCACGGATGTCGTAGAGGACATTATGAAGCTTGGTGGACTGCTTGAAATTCGCCATTCCTCAAATATGCCATAGCGGTCATGGACTTCCGTTGAGACGTCCCTCACAGAAACAACGACGGCGGTGACGGGCCCGCGGGGGTCCGTCACCGCCGTCGTCAGCGGTTCTTGTCAGCTGTTACTTGACGATGCCCTTGTCCTTGAGCCAGGCGGCGGCTGCGTCCTTGGCACTTTGCTTCTGGTCGCCGCTCACCGAACGGTTCAGGTTGATGAGGTCCTCGGTGGTGAGGATCTTGGACACGTTGTTGAGTGCGTCCTTGGCTTTGTCCGTCATCTTGGACTTGTTGTAGAGCGGCAGGACCTGCTGGGCCTTGAAGTTGTTCTTGGGGTCTTCGAGGACCACAAGGTCGTTGTCAACGATGGACGGCGTGGTGGTGTAGATATCGGCCACCTGGACCTTGTCCTCGAGCAGGGCCTGCAGGGTCAGGTTGCCACCACCGTCGCTGAAGGGCTGCAGCCCCTTGAGCTCGCAGTTGTAGTTCTTCTTCAAGCCCGGGAAACCGTAGGAGCGGGTCTCGAAGGTGGCCGGGGCAGCCATGGTGAAGTCCTTGCACACCTTGGCCAGGTCTTCGATGGACTTCAGCTGGTACTTCTCTGCCGTGGCTTTGGTGACCACCATGGCATCCTTGTCCTCTGCCTTGGCCGCATCCAACACGGCCAAGCCGTCGGGCAGCTTGCCCGGCAGCGCCTTGTACACGTCATCGGCCGAGACTTCCGTGGCATCGGCGTTCAGGTAGGACAGGAGGTTGCCCGAGTAGTCCGGCACGAGGTCTACCGAGCCGTCCTGGACCGCCTTGAAGTAGATTTCGCGGGAGCCAATGTTTGGCTTGGTGGTGGCTGTGACTCCGGCCGCGTTGAGGGCACCGGCGTAAATTTCGGCGATGACCTGGCTTTCCGGGAAGTCTGCCGAACCTACAACCAACGATCCGCCGGCTGATCCGCTGGCTGCCGACGATGACGGTGTTGCCAGGGGGCTGCCACCACAGGCGCTCAGCGCGAGCGCCACACCGAGGCCGGCTGCCAGGCCGCCGAGACCACGGCGCGTAAGGGTCATGGGGACGGGGTTTTTCATGGTGTACCTCCTTGAACGGCAGCCCCGGAGGGAGCTGTGGCTTGGTGACCGTCGGGCGCCTTCTGGCGACCGCGGGAGTCGGGGGCAAGGCCTGGTGACAGCACCAGGCGCTGGATGGCGGCAAGGACAAGGTCGACGGCGATCGCCAAAGCCGCGATCAACAGGGAGCCGCCGAGCATGCGCGGGAAGTCTTGAAGGACCAGGCCGTCGAAGAGGTAGCGGCCCAGCCCGCCGAGCGGCAGGTAGGCAACCACCGACACTGTGGCGATGACCTGGAGTACTGCGGTCCGGATTCCGCCGAACATGACTTGCAGCCCGTTGGGCAGCTCAACGCGGAACAGGATCTGCATTTCGGTCATGCCCATGGCCCGGGCACCATCCACTACCGTGGAATCGACGCTGGAAATGCCTGCGTAGGTGCCTGCCAGGAGCGGTGGAACGGTGAGGATCACGAGTGCCCAAACCGGCGGCATGAGGCCGCTGCCCGCCAACAGCGCGAACAGGACCAGCAGGCCGAGCGTGGGCAAGGCACGGAGGGCTCCGGCCAGGGCAACGGCAACCACCCTGCCCCGACCTGTGTGGCCAATATAGAGTCCTACGGGGATGGCTATCGCCGCGGCGATGACCAGCACGAGGCCGCTGTACTGCAAGTGTTCGGATAAACGCGCTGGAATCCCACCGCTTCCGGACCAGTGCACAGGGTCAACAAGCCAGGCGATGGTGTCTGTGAAGATGTTGCTCATGCCGATGCCCCCGGATCCGGTCGTGGGGTCGCCTGCGGTGCCGGCCCGGACTTGGGCTCGGTGATGATCGCCGTGGCGCTGGCCTGTCCGCTGCCGCCCGCGGCCCGGGTCCAGGGCGTCAGGATCCTCTCCAGCACCACGAGCAGAGCGTCCATCAGCAACGCGAGCACCAGGATGGCGATAATGCCAACCACGACCTCGGTGACAAAGGTGCGCTGCAAACCGTCAGTGAACAGCATGCCAAGGTTGCCTACACCCAATAGCGCCGCAACGCTCACCAGGGAAATGTTGCTGACGGAGACCACGCGCAGCCCGGCAAACATCACCGGGAGGGACAGCGGAAGGTCCACTTGGAAGAACCTGTTCAGGGGCTTGAAGCCCATGGCCACGGCAGCGTTCCGAAGATCGTTGTCCACGGAATCGAACGCGTCCATTGCAGCGCGGACCAGGAGGGCCACGGCGTAGATCGTCAGCGCCACGATCACATTGAGCGGGTCCAGGATCCGGGTCCCGAGGATGGTGGGGAGAATGATGAACAACGCCAGGGACGGGATGGTGTAGAGCAAGGACGTAGCCGTGGCCACTATGGACCGCAGCGTACTGTTTCGGCGGGCCAGCTGTGCCAGGGGAACCGAAATCAGCAGCCCGAGGACCATGGGGATGACTGCCAGGACCAGGTGCTGTCCCGCCAAGCCAAACACCATGCCCGTGTTCGCCAGGAACCACTGCATCAGGTGGCGTCCTCCCTGCGGCGGCGGACTTCTTCGATGAGGGCCAGGACTTCCGGTGCCTTCAGGACTCCAGCGACCCTGCCGTCGTCGTCCACGGCAACGCCCAGGCCAGACGGCGAGGACAGCGCTGCGTCGAGCGCCCGCCGCAGGGTGTCCCCCTTGCGGAAGAGTGAACCGCCGGGGATGATTCCGGCGCCGTCCCGCGGTGAGGACCACCCGAGCGGCCTGGTCTCCTGGTCGACAACCAGCGCCCACTCCCCCGAGTCCCGGCCGGCGTGATGCCCGTCAGAGGCTCCCACCATGGTGACAGGATGAAGCTCCACCGAGTCGGCGGCGTTGAACGCGAGATGCCGGAACCCCCGGTCGCGGCCGACAAAGGACGCTACGAAGTCGTTTGCCGGCGCCCGGAGGATCTCCTCCGGGGCTGCGTACTGTGCGAGTTTGCCGCCCACGGCAAAGACCGCCACCTTGTCGCCCAGCACGGTGGCCTCGTCGATGTCGTGGGTCACGAAAACGATGGTCTTGGCCAGTTCGCGCTGGAGGCGCAGCAGTTCCTGCTGAAGTTCGTCGCGCACCACGGGATCAACCGCGCTGAAGGGCTCATCCATGAGCAGCACCGGCGGATCGGCCGCGAGCGCACGCGCCACGCCGACGCGTTGCTGTTGGCCGCCGGAGAGTTGCGATGGGTACCGTTTGCCGAGCCCGGAAGCCAGCCCGACGACGTCGAGCAGTTCCGCCGCGCGCTTCCGCGCAGCCGCTTTCGGAACCCCGTTCAGCCGGGGAACAGTGGCAATGTTGTCCAGCACGGACCGGTGCGGGAGCAAACCTGCGGACTGCATGACATACCCCATTGACCGGCGCAGCTGGGCGGCCGGGACCTTTGACACATCCTCGCCGTTGACGGTGATGGTGCCCGCGCTGGGCTCAACCATGCGGTTGATCATGCGCAATGACGTGGTCTTGCCGCAGCCCGAGGGTCCGACAAAGACCGTAATGGCACCCTTGTCGATGGACATGCTCAGAGCGTCAACCGCTGGTTGTCCCGCCTGGTACTGCTTGGTCACGCTCTGGAACTCAATCATGGCTTCGGCCATACCTGGGCTTACCTATCTGTAATTTCGACATCCTCGGACGGTAGAGCCAAATGATCATAAGCACGCTTACTGTGGCTGTAAAGCCGATCTTCACCCAGCGTAGCCAGCGGGCCAAGCGATGTCAGCGACGCCACGTATTCCGTAATGAATCGGCAATGTTCACCGTTTCCGGCGTTTAGCGGTCTTCCCGGCCCTCTCCTCGGCTTTATCGTGGCGGTATCTTTCCGCCGCGCGTTGTCCTCGTTCGGCGGAAACCACCTTCTGGTGCCACTCCCGCTGGTACGCGCGACGCGCCGCAGCATCGTGTTTCCGGTTCAGTGCCGCGAGCTCCCGCTGGAGCTTGAGATAGCTGGCCCACCGGCGCTGGTCCAACGATTCGTTGGCCAAGGCTTCCAGCACGGCACACCCCGGCTCAGCCTGGTGGGAGCAGTCGGAGAAGCGGCATTGCCCGAAGAGCTCCTCCAGGTCGCCGAACATTTCGTCCATGCCGTCGTCCGCGTCGAAAAGGCCGAAGCCACGGACGCCCGGCGTGTCCATCAGGACTGCGCCGCCCGGCAACGGAACGAGCTCACGGGACGTGGTGGTGTGCCTGCCCTTGCCGTCGCCCGACCGCACGGCGCCGGTTTCCTGGACTCCGTGACCCACCAGGGCGTTGATCAGGGTGGACTTGCCCGCGCCGGAGGGCCCAAGCAGCACCAGGGTTGCCCCCTGCGGAATGTGGCGGAGGAGCTCATCCAGCCCGTCGCCGTGTTCGGCGGACGTCGTGACCACTTCCACTCCGGCCGCTTGGTGGATGACCTCACCCACAACATCGTCCGCCAGGTTTGCGAGGTCGGCCTTGGTGATCACCACCAGGGGTGTGGCGCCGGAATCCCAGGCAGCGACCAGGGTCCGTTCCAGGCGGTTGTGGGTCAGCGGCCGGTCCATGGGAACAACCACCGCCACGATGTCGATGTTGGCGCCCAGGATCTGCTCCTCCGACGATGCTTCGAAGGCGCGCTTGCGGCTGAGCGCCGAATGACGGGGCAACACCTCGACGACGGCCGGCTCACCGGTGGAGTTGTGCCCCAACCAGACCCAGTCGCCCGTGGCCGGGATGAGGCCCCGGCGGGGGTACGGCAAGTGAAGCAAGCCGTGCCCTGATGCGACCAGGACCCGGTTTCTATCCAGGCGAACGATGCGTCCGGGCCAGCTATCCCCTGGATTCGAGGAGGGATTGGCCGCGAACAACTCCGCGGTTTTGGCGGTGAAACCGTACTCCATGGGGAGCTGGTTGGTGTCAGGAAAAACAGCGTCGCTTGAAAAAGCGTGAATATTCAATGTGGAATGCCTCTGCTGAGGCCCGGTCGCCTGGCTAGGCGCAGGCTGATGCCGGGACAGGAATGGTGAAGTGACGGTGCGCCGCTGCACTGTGCGGGGCGCGCAGGACTATGGCAGTCATCAAATCCACCTCCTCGGCATCAAAACCGGCTGTCGATCGGCCGGCAACGACCTCCAGCGTACTCAGGCCCGCCGGATATGGCTACCCTTTCAGGAATCCTGTGCGGCGAGCTTTCCATCCAGCGGGCGTTCCCGCTCCAGGCGGAGGGCCACATCCACCAGCGATACCCGGTTGAGCTTGCCCACATCCTCAAGGGGGATCCAAGCAGCGTGGGTGGTACTGCCATCCACCTCATGCGTCAATTCCCCGCCAGTGATGGAGGCTTCATAGACCAGCCGGAGCGCTTGGAAGTCACGGGTTGTTCCGTCCGGTTGGGCTTCCCTGGGCCAATGGCCCACATCGATGCCGAGCATGCGGTGGATCCGTGCCTCGTAGCCTGTTTCCTCCAGGACCTCGCGCCGGCAGCCGTCCACGGGGTGCTCGGCCAGGTCCAACCCTCCTCCGGGGAGGGTCCATCCTTCCTTGTCGTCCTGCTTCCAGTACGCCAGGAGGATCTTGCCTTCCTGAATAATGACGGCGTAGGCAGCAGGGCGGGTGTCGAAGTCCAGGCTCATTCAGCCAGCATAGTTCGCTGCCCGGGCCGGGCTACGTAAGATCAGCCGCGCCGATGGGACCGGCCTGTTCCGGCCCGAGGTCCGGTTTCTCCCGAAGCTCAATGACGGCGCCCGGGTCACCGAGTTCCAGCACCCGGATGCTGTTGCGTCCCGCCCTCAGCAAAGGCGCCGGGGCGTAGAGGGTCACCTGCGGTCCCTTGTTCCAGTACCGGCCCAGGAGAAAGCCATTGAGCCAGAGGAAGCCTTTGGTGGATTCCGGGAGCGCAAAATAGGTGTCTGCGGGTTCCCGTGCAGTGAACTCTGCTTCGGGGAGGTCCGCAAGATCCTTCTCCGTCCATTCGCCCAGGGCAACCGGCGTTTGGGTCCAGTGGAAGGTGTAGCGCTGGTTGATGAGCACGCCACCCAGGATGCCCTTGCCCTGCCCCGTGAAGGGCCCATAGTTGATGCGGCCCAGGTTTTCCACGAGGATTTCCAGTCTTGCCGGGATCCCTGTTCCGATAAGGGTCAGCCCCTCGGCCGCGGTTTGGTCATCCAGGACCCCCACGTACGCTCCGTTCACCCAGATGTACGCACGGTCGTGGAGGCCCATGATCTTGAGGCGGCTCTCCGTGGGAGCATCAGCGCGTCCCGGGAGGATGGCCTCGGCCGCATAGAGGACCATGCCGCCGTCGAGCCCCAACTGCTCAAAGGTGAGGGGCTTGACGCTGGCGATCGGAGCACTGGCCGCCCTGACGACCTCCAGCAGTTCCGTGCCCGGGCTGAGCGGCAGCGACTGCGCCGGGAGGACAGGAGCCGACGTGAGCAGCCCAGCGGGAAGTTCGGGCAGGTCTTCGATGCCCTGTGCGCGGTAGAACTCCCTGCGGAGGGCGTGGAACTTGGGTGTCAGCTCGCCGTTTTCGGCGATGGGGGCATCGGAGTCGTAGCTCGTGACCGTCGGCTGGAGCATGGTGCCATCGTGGTTGCTGCCGGATCCGAGGCCGAAGTTGGTTCCACCATGGGCCATGTACACGCACAAGGACCCGCCGGCGTCGAGCATTTTCCGGGCTTCGGCGGCAGCATCGGCGGCATCGCGGCGGTGGTGGTGCTCGCCCCAGTGATCAAACCAGCCGCCCCAGAATTCAACGTTGAAGAAGGGTTCATCCGGCCGGCGCCGCTTCCACGTTTCAATGGCTTCGTCGCCGCGGCTCCCGAGCGTCGCCGTAGCCCAGGTGCCCTCAACCGAACCGCCATCAAGGAAATAGTCTGTTCCGCCGTCGGCCGTAAAGAGCAGTTCAGTGATCCCGCCATCCTCGAGCACGCGGCGGTTCCATCGGATGTACTCGTGGTCGTCGCCGTAGCTGCCGTATTCGTTCTCGATCTGGACTGCCACCACGGGTCCGCCTGCAGACGCCTGGCGGGAGGCAATGATGGGCAGCAGGTGGCCGAACCATTCCTCTATGGCCCCGGTAAACGCAGGGTCCAGGCAGCGCAGGCCGATACCCGGTATGCCCGTGAGCCATGCGGGGAAGCCACCGTTGTCCCACTCGGCGCAGATGTACGGCCCGGGCCGGACGATGACCTCCAGGCCTTCCTCGGCGGCAGTGTCAATGAAGCGTCCCAGGTCCCGCCAACCGGTGAAGTCCGGAGCCTGTCCGCGCGTAGGCTGGTGGAAGTTCCACGCCACGTAGGTGTCCACCGTATTGGCGCCCATCGCCTTGAGCCGACGCAGCCGGTCACGCCAGAGATCCGGATGCACGCGGAAGTAGTGGATGGCTCCTGCGAGGATGCGGTACGGTTCACCCGAACGGTGGAGGACGGCGTCGCGGTAGCTCAGAAGGGCGTTGTTCACACGGAACAGATTAGCTCAATTTCCAACATTTATGCACAGGTGATGACACATGACCAATCTGGATACTGCTCCCGCGGAGCAGGTCTGCCCCGCCGCACCTGAAGGCCAGGGGCCGTGCGTCCAGTTATGGCCTGCGCGTGAGGTTCCCCTGGGCGGCGTTCGCGCCATGAACGTGTACCGCACCTTGCCCCAGCGGGGCCTGCCCACCGTGGGCGCGTGGTGCTTCCTGGACAGCTTCGGCCCGGACAGGGTTGCCATGAGCGTGCTCCCCCACCCGCACTGCGGGCTGCAGACGGTCACGTGGCCACTGGAAGGAGCCGTCCGGCACCGCGACAGCGTGGGAAGCGACGTGGTGGTCCAACCGGGGGAACTCAACATCATGACGGCAGGGCACGGCATCTCCCATTCGGAGTTCTCCGTCCTGCCGGATTCCGACGGTTCGCCGGACGACATCCCGGTCTCCCGTGGACTGCAGTTGTGGGTTGCGCTGCCCGACGCACACCGGCACCGCGAACCCACTTTCGAACAGCACCGCGAACTCCCGGTTGCCGTCGGTGAGGGCTACACCGCCACAGTGATGGTGGGCGAGTTCGCCGGCCAGCGCTCCCCTGCCACCATGTTCAGCCCGATCGTCGGCGCGGACATCACCGGCACGGGAACGCTTGGGCTCCCGGTCCGCCCAGACTTTGAGCATGCCGTCTTGGTATTGGATGGACAGTTGGTCATCGACGGAGAGTCCGTTGCGCCCGGTCCGCTCGCTTACCTGGGTGCGGGCAGGCATTCGGTGACGGTCGACGCGGCCCCGGACACGCGGTTCATGCTCCTGGGTGGAGAACCGTTCGGCGAGGACCTGCTGATGTGGTGGAACTTCGTGGGGCGCACCCACGAGGAAGTGGAACGGGCGCGCGAGGAGTGGGAAGCCGAGGGATTGCTCGACGACGATGCTGCCGCCACCTCCCGTTTCGGCCTGGTCCGCGGCCATGGACCGGATGCGGGAGCCGAGGCCGGCCGCATACCGGCGCCGCCGCTTCCGGGGGTCAAGCTACGCCCGCGGACCCGCGGCTGAGCTGATCCGCGGCTGACGCGCCGCGCCACCGCCTTGGTCAGGCGCGCTGTTCCGCCACGAGCCGGGGAACGCCGAAAACCGGGTCCTGCTGCAGGATCCGCACGTCGGCTATCCCCGCCTCGGCGAGCCTTTCCCTGAAAGTTTCCTGAAGCCGGACCACGTTCATGCCCAGGCCACTGCCGAGGATCACGGGTCCGTCGATGCCCAACTGCCGCACGGCCTGGGTGGCGAGGTCGGCAAGGTCCCGGCCCGCCTGGTTCACCAAGGCCACGGACGTCTCGTCCCCGGAGTCCGCGGCTTCCACTACCAGGCGTGCTTGCTGCGCCCAGAATCGGCGGCCGGTCTCCGGGGAATGGAACAGGGCGATGAGCTTGCCGGGTTCGTCCACTCCGCACGATTCCAGCAAGGCCCGGCTGAGCACGTCAGGTTCAAGGCCCTGGTTCATGCGGCGGAGGCTGTGGCGGACAGCCTCGCGGCCCAACCAGTAGCCGCTGCCTTCGTCGCCCAACAGGTACCCCCACCCACCGGCGCGGGCTTCCTCCCCGGCCTCGTTCCTGCCCCAGGCAGCCGAACCCGTCCCCGCTATGACCGCGACGCCCGTGCTTGCACCACCGGCTGCCAGGAGCAGCCTGGAATCGTGCACCACGGTGATGCGGGCGCCCGGTACGTGGGGGGCAATCAGGTCTGCGAGCGCCTGCGCGTCCTCGTCGGTGTCAATGCCGCCGGAGCCGGCGTACACCTCGGCAACATTGCCGCCGCCGATCTTGGCGAACAGTTCGGCAAGGTTGGCTTTGGCCTGTTCCCGGGTGACGTTCTGGACGTTGGAACTTCCGGCGCTCTCGTCACGAACAGGCGTTCCGTCCTCGAAACGCACGCCGCGCGTTTTGGTGCCGCCGATGTCCAGGCCGATCACGGTTCCGGCCAGGGGTGCCACGGCTTTGGGCGACGACGGGGAATGCTTGTCCGAGTCAAGATTGTTCACCGTGAAAGACTAGCTTGGAGCGTCCGGAGGAGAAACCGCATGTCCCTGTTCCACACCCCGTTCATCGCCGCACCCATGGCCGGTGGCACCTCCAGTGTTGCGTTGGTGAAGGCAGTCCAGGATGGCGGGGGCTTGGGCTTCCTTGCTGCGGGATACAAGAGCGTCGAGTCCATGACGGCGGAAATCGCCGCCGCCCGCGGTGCGGGCCTGCGTTTCGGGATGAACGTTTTTGTCCCGGATCCTGCCCAGCTCCCGCCCGGGGCTGGGGCTAGGGCACGGCTTGAGGAATATCGTGCCGCTCTTGAGGCCGACGCCGCCCGCTATGGCGTGACCATGCCGCCCCTCCGCCTGGATGACGACGACGCATGGCAGGGAAAGATCGACGCCCTCCTGGCGGATCCTGTCGAATTCGTCAGTTTCGCCTTCGGACTTCCGGGCACGGCAGTGGTCAAAGCTTTGCAAAAAGCCGGAACAACGGTGATTTCCAGTATCACGACTGTTGACGAAGCCTTGGCGGCGGCGGAAGAAGGGCCGGACGCCATCGCGGTTCAGCACCACACCGCCGGCGGACACACAGCGGCTTTCCTCACCAGCGGTGGACCCCGGGCTGAAAGCACGACGGCGGGGCTGCTCGCCCAGGTGCGTGCCGCCGTCGGGCTTCCGCTGATTGCGGCAGGCGCGATCAGTGACGGCGCCGTGCTGCGCGACGTCCTGGCGGCCGGGGCCGACGCCGCCCAGGTGGGTACGGCCTTGGTCCGCACCGAGGAGAGCGGGGCCAGGCAGGTACACAAGGACGCATTGGGCGATCCGGGCTTCACCGAAACAGCCATGACCAGGGCGTTTACCGGACGCTGGGCCCGCTCGTTGGTGAACGATTTTGTCCGTGATCACCACGATGCTCCCGAGGGCTACCCTGCCATCCACCATTTGACGGCACCCATCCGGGCCGCTGCGTCCGCCGCGGCCGATCCACACCGGGTCAATCTGTGGGCGGGTGCGGGCTGGCGGTCGGCGCGTACCGGGTCGGCTTCCTCCGTGGTCAAGGAGTTCCTGAGCGGGCTCTGACCAGTTCGGCCAACAGTTCCCCGCCCCGGTTAACCACCAGTTCCCTGAAACGCCGCACCGCCTCCGGTTCGAAACTCCGTTCCCGCCAAGCCAAACCGATCTGCCGGAAGGCCAGATCGGATTCGATCGGCACCTCCACCAGCCCCAGTTCCGCCTCCGGGAGGAACTGCCCCGTGCCATAGCCGGGTCCGGCAGGGGGCAGGATGCTGTATCCCAAACCTGCCGAAACCAGGCCGCGGACGGTGGTGGACTCCTGCACTTCGAAGGCGATCCGTGGCCGGTAGCCGGCCTCCCGGAGCAGAGCCTCGCCGAGTGCCCGCAGGCCCACGCCCTCGGGAAGGGTGACGTAGGGTTCATGGCGAAGCTGGGATAGGTGGAGGCTCGTCCGTCCGGCCAGGGGGTGGCGGTAATGGAGCACCACCCTCAATGGCTCGCGGTAAAGGGCGAAGGAGCGGATGCCTTTGCCTTCCGGAGCGATGGGCGCGGTGAGCGCAAAGTCGGCGTCGCCCCTTGCCAGTTCCTGGAGGCAATCGTCCCGAGGGCCTTGCCGCAGCTCAAAAACGGTGTTCGGGTGCTGTGCACGGAACGCGCTGATGAGCAGCGGCAACGTGGCTTCGCCGAACGTGTGCTGGAACGAGACGCCGATCTTGCCGCGCACCACATCCGACTCGTGCCTGACCCTGTCCAGGCCGGCTTGGAAGTCCTCCAGCGCGGCTTCGATGTAAGGCAGGAGCGTCTTGGCTGCGGGCGTCAGCCGGATTCCCCTGCCGTCGCGGACCAGCAGGTCCATCCCGACGATCGCGCTGGCCCGGGCAACGGCACGGCTCACCGTCGATTGCGGAACGCCAAGGAGTTCGGCGGTCTCCGTCATATGTTCGGTACGCCCCAACTCGGCCAAGACAGGCAGCAGCGGCAGCAACTGGATCAGTTGCTGGTGGTCCGGCTCCATGGTTCCCTCCACCATCATTGATGCAATAGTGCATGAGTTATGAGCAAATCATGCATTGGAATACACAGTTGCGCCAAGCCTAGTCTGGCCGGGTGACGAATACAGCAGCAGCCTCGCCCCACACCTGGGACGGACACGCGAAAGGATCCAGCGGCTATCGACGGGTCCTTGCCGCCTTGGCCTTGGCCGGAGTGGCTACGTTTGCCCAGCTCTACTCCACCCAGGCAGTCCTCCCCCTCATGGCGGCAGACCTGCATATCTCGGCCGCCGATGCTGCCCTCAGCATTTCCCTGGCCACCATCGGCCTCGCGGTCACCGTGCTGCCCTGGTCCTTCGTCGCGGACCGGATTGGTCGGGTCCGGGCCATGGCCTTCGGGATCGGGGCCGCTACCGTCCTGGGCCTGCTGGTTCCGCTGGCACCCACCGTTCCTGTACTGCTGGGCTTGCGGGCCCTGGAAGGCATGGCACTTGGCGGTATTCCGGCCATTGCCATCGCCTACCTCAATGAGGAAGTCACCAAAATCCACACCGCGCTGGCCGCAGGCAGCTACGTGGCCGGCACGACTTTGGGCGGGCTCGCGGGACGCCTCGTGGCCGGCCCTGTTGGCGAGGCGTGGGGATGGCGGGCCGCCGCGCTGGCCGTTTCGCTACTCGCCACAGTGTCCGCCATCCTGTTCCTGGTCCTTGTCCCCAAGCAGCGCCGTTTCCGGCCGGCCCCGGTCCAAGGCTTCCAAGGCGCCCTGCGGACCCTTCGCGGCCATGCCTTCAATCCGCGGCTCTTCTCCCTTTACCTGCAGGCATTCCTGCTCATGGGAGGATTCGTGGCCGTGTACAACTACCTCGGCTTCAGGCTCCACGCCGAACCGTTCGGCCTGCCCGCCACCTTGGTGAGCCTGATCTTCCTGGCGTACCTGTCCGGGACAGTGAGCTCGCGCTGGGCGGCCGGACTGACCACCCGCTTTGGACGACGGAACGTCCTCCTCGCCGGAATAGCCATCATGTCCGCGGGCCTCGCGTTCACCCTGCTCGAAAACCTCGCTGCCACGCTGGCGGGCCTGGTGGTCTTCACCGGCGGATTCTTCGCGGCGCACAGTGTCGGATCGGGGTGGACGGGTGCCATCGCCACCACGGGACGGGCCCAGGCGGCTTCGCTCTACAACCTGTCCTACTACCTGGGTTCCAGCGTGATCGGCTGGGCCGGTGGACTGGCTTTCCAGGCCTTCGGCTGGCCCGCGTTGGCGCTCGGCGTCAACGCCTTGGGACTGACGACGGCGGCCGTCACCGCTGCGATCCACGGCGGGTCCCGCGCAACAGGCTGACAACAGCCGTACAACACCTACAATCGGAGGCATGGCACAGGTCACCAGACCCCGGGAACTGTCCTCACCCGAACGGCTGCAGGCATTCACGGATGCCGTGGTGGCCATCGCCCTGACGCTGCTGATCCTGCCGCTCATGGAAAGCGTCGGCGAGCTCGCGGACCACGAGGGCACCACGGCCCAGTGGTTCGAGGAAGAGCGCTACCCCTTGCTGGGCTTCGCCCTGAGCTTCCTCCTCATCGCCGTGTTTTGGGTACACCACCACAAGCTTTTCCGGGGTGTCCAGCGCGTCGATTCAGGGTTGCTCTGGCTGACGGTGGGGTGGATGTTCACCATTGTGTGGCTGCCCGTTGCCACGGCATTGACTACCCAGATGCGCGATGACTGGGCCCAACCCCTCGTTTACATCGGCACGCTGCTGGCGGCAAGCATCATGTTGCTGGCTGCCCGCGTGTATCTGCGCCGCCATCCCGAGCTTCACACTTTCGACGAGACCGAGGCCATTTCCGGAGTTCTGGGAGGGGCCATCGTGGCCGCCCTCTTCCTCCTTGCACTGGTCATTGCGCTCATGGCACCGGACCTTGGGATGCTCCCCTTGATACTGATGGTTTTCAGCGAGCCGCTGCAGCGGCTCGGCAACAAACGGCTCCGAAAGGCAAAGGCCGCCTAGATCGCAGGGAATTCACCGTTATGATGGTGAAACCGCTATTCCAGGAGGATCCGTGAGCACCAACCCGAAGAATGTTCGATCTGCATCGGGCAACGCAGAGCCACTGGATGCCATCGACGAACGGATCCTCGCAGCGCTGGTAGACGACGCCCGCATCTCCAACAAACAACTCGCCGAACTGGTGGGCATTGCCCCCTCCACGGCCTTGATGCGCACCAGGGCACTCTCCGAACGCGGCATCATTGAAGGCTTCGAAGCCGTGCTGAGCCTGCCCGCGATCGGCCGCTCCGTACAGGCCCTGATCGCCGTCCGCTTGCGCGCCCACGACCGCGACCAGATCGACCGTTTCACGGCCCGTGTCCCCAAGCTGCCGGCCGTGATTTCCACCTTCCACACCACGGGTTCCGTCGACTATCTGCTGCACATCGCCGTCGCGAATACGGACGACCTCCGGAACTGGCTCCTGGACAACCTCGCCACGGATCCAGTGGTGGGCCACACGGAAACCACCATGGTGTTCCAGCACATCCCTGGTAATCGGGGACCGCTTCCCGAGTAGGAACGGAACCGCTCAAGCGCGGGCAGCCCGCAAGGCGACTCCAGCGAGCGCCAGCGCTGCCATTCCGCACAAGACGGTGAAACCCACGACGGCGGGCTGGAGCCCCACCGCCGCAACGGCAAGACCCAGCCCCATCACCGGAACGGCGCTTCCCAGGTACGTGATGACGTAGACCGTGCTGATGACCTGCGCATGGCGGGCCGCTTCCACTTTGCCGGCCACCTCGTTGAAGACCTGGCGGAAGGCCACACCTTGGCCGGCTCCCGCAGTGATACTGGCAACGACCAGCAGTGCCGGGCTGGACCACATAGCGGCAGCACCCACCAGGACCACTGATACGCCGAGGACGGCCAAGGCAACGGGGACCTGGTATTTTCCGCGGGTGCCCAACAGTTGGCTCAAGGCTGAAGCCCCCAACGTCACGCCCGCAAGAAGCCCGATCAGTGGCCGGGAATCAGCATGGACCACGGACGCGAAGTAACCAGGTGCCAACGACAGGCAGAACCCGAAGACCGCGAAGCTCAGGAAGCCCACGGCAGAGGCCATCCAGAAGGCACCCCGCGCGCTCCGTGACACCGCCGGACGCCGCGGGGCGAGCACCTTGAACGCCGGCTTCCCTGGAGCCGGCGCAATGGCGGGCCGGGCCTTCAGGAGCCACAACGGCACCAGCGCAGCCAGCAGCACTCCGGAATGGACATAGTACGGGGTACGCGTAGGGTCCGGCAGGAGCGAGAGCAGGCCTCCGATCACAGGACCAGCGGCGACACCACCGGCGGAAGACAACAGCGTGAAGCGCGAAGCCCAGTCCGGCCTGTGCGGCAACAGCTCACGCAGCGCCGCCGAACTTGCACCCGTAGCCAAGCCCACGGCCACGCCTTGGAGGGCACGGCCGGCAGACAGCATCAGGAGGCTGTCGGCTGCGGCAAAGATGGCCCCGCCGGCCAGGCCAACCAGGACAGCCAGGACCAAGGCGGCCCGTCGGCCAATGTGGTCCGACCAGTGGCCGGCCAGGATCAGGACGGCCACCAACGCGACGACGTAGCTGGAAAAGGCCACAGTGACGTCCAGGGAAGACAAACCCAGCCGGGCTTGCAGCAAGGGATACAACGGCGTTGCGAGGTTGGCACCAACCAGCAACGAGAAGATCACCACGCCCGCGAGGACCAACCGCGCAGTCGTACTGGCATCCCATCCCCATCGCCCGGCGGTGGCCGGACGCATGCGGAGTTCACTCAAGACAGTCATTTCCGTGCCTTCGATCAAGTGCCGTGCCGGCGTGTCCTTGTGGGATGGTTGGCATGGCTGAGTATTGGTGGCAACAGAATGGCCTACAACTGAGCGCAACACAGTGAATTCATGGCAGGATTGAGCGAAATACTCAAACATGTACCCCTAGAATGAGTCGGAGTGACCATTTGAACAGCCTTGACCCCTTGGACTTGAAAATCCTGCTGGAACTCATCAAGGACCCGCGCGTCCAGATCGCCGAGCTCAGTGAGTCCTTGGGCATTGCCCGGAACACCGCGCAAAGCCGGGTGAAGCGACTGCTGCGTTCAGGGGTCCTGCAGGCTGCCGGCCGCGAGGTCGACTTGGAGAAGGTGGGCTATGACGTGGTGGCCTTCGTGACCATCGAGGTCACCCACCGCGAGCTCGACGGCGTCATCGGCGCCCTCCGCCTGATCCCGCAGGTCCTGGAAGTGCACGAGATCTCCGGCCGCGGCGATCTCTGGTGCCGCGTCGTGGCAACGGATACGCACAACCTCCAGTCAGCCCTCCGCTCGGTGCTCAGGACCAAAGGCGTGATCCGGACCGAGACAGTGCTCGCGCTCCACACCCACATCCCGTACCGCACCGAGCCACTGATTGGGCGCATGGCGGCCACGCCAACACGCACCCGGCAGGAGCACTCCAACCCCGTTACAGGGTCCTAGGATTTTTAGCATGGATTGGCTTTCACACATTTCACAGATCAACTGGCTGGCCGTGCTGCTGGCATTCGTTTCCAGCATGGTTGTGGGGTTCGTCTGGTACATGCCATCCGTCCTGGGCAAACGATGGATGCAGGCCATCGGCAAGACAGAGGAAGACCTCAAGAACCTTGACGGCGGCGTGGGCATCTGGGTCCCCATGATGCTTGCCTCGGCCCTGACCAGCGTCCTCCTCGCCGTGCTGATCAGCGCACTGGACCTGAACACTTTCTGGGCTGGCGCCTTCTTCGGGATCATCATTGCCTTGGTATTCCGGGCCGGCGGCCAGGTGATCCACAACGGCTTCGCCGGCAGGCCCACGGCAGTCACAGTGATCGACTCGGGCCACGACGTGGTGGCACTCGCAATCGCGGGCGCCATCATCGGAGCCATACAGTAGCCTTCTGCCCGTGACCATCATCGATAACGCCGTCTACGTAGACGGCGTACGCACCGCCACTCCGGAAAGCCTGGAGCAAACTTTCGAGACACTTGCCAAGCACGGGGGCATGGCGTGGATCGGGTTGTACCGGCCCACGCAAGAGGAGATGGCAGGCGTCGCCACCGAGTTCGGACTCCACGAACTCGCCGTCGAAGACGCCGTCTCCGCCCACCAGCGGCCCAAGCTGGAACGGTACGACAACAACCTCTTCACCGTCCTGCGGCCCGCGAGGTACCTGGACGAAACCGAAACGGTGGAGTTCGGCGAACTCCACGTCTTCACCGGCCCCAATTTTGTGGTCACCATCCGCCACGCGGAAACAGCGGGCGTAGCCCGGGTCCGGCACCGGCTGGAAGACCGCCCGGACCTCTTGCGCCACGGTCCCGAGGCCGTGCTCTACGCGCTCCTCGACCAGGTGGTGGACGACTACGCTCCCGTGGTGGCCGGCCTGGAAAACGACATCGACGAAATCGAGGACCAGCTTTTCAGCGGAGATTCCACGGTCTCCCGAAGGATCTATGAACTCGCCCGCGAAGTGATCCAGTTCCAGCGCGCCATCCATCCCCTGCCGGAGATGATGACCCTGCTCGAA
This sequence comes from Paenarthrobacter sp. NPDC090520, assembly GCF_044769205.1. NCBI lineage: Bacteria > Bacillati > Actinomycetota > Actinomycetes > Micrococcales > Micrococcaceae > Paenarthrobacter > Paenarthrobacter sp. NPDC090520. Next base: position 104,364 of record NZ_JBIVXM010000001.1, on the reverse strand, counting down.
AAGGGCTTTGAAAAGTACGGCGTGGATATTGAGCTCCAGCGCTCCCTGCGGGACGTCGAGGACCACGTCAAGCACGTGATATCGCGGGTCAACTCCTTCCGCGACCTTCTTCAGAATGCCCTCACGTTGGATGGCACCCTCACTGCCAACCGCCAGAACGAGGCAAGCGCAGCGCAGAACGAGCAAGTCAAGAAGATCTCCTCCTGGGCCGCAATCTTCTTCGCCCCGTCGTTTGTGGCCGGGGTCTACGGCATGAACTTCGACTACATGCCCGAACTGCACTGGATAGTCGGCTACCCGATGGCGGTCGGCCTCATGGTGGGCGCGGCACTCGTGATGTACGTGATCTTCAAACGGAAGGGATGGCTTTGACGCCACCCCTTGCAAGCCCCTGGCATCGCCAACGGCCCAAGGCGGTCGGTGCCGCCCTGCTGGCAGGAATAGAGCACGACGCCGGACGCTCGGGTTTCGCGCTTGAGCCGAGCCAGCGGGCAGCAGCTGAGCGGTTGGCGGCTTTCGGCGCATCGGTGACCGGCCGGCGTCGGGCACTACCCACAACGGTCACGCGGGCCAGGACGCCCCGGAGCATCTACCTTCACGGCCCCGTGGGGCGCGGCAAGACCTGGCTCATGGACAGCTTCTACCGCGGACTCCACGCACGGAAGCGCCGCGTCCACTTCCACGATTTCTTCAGGTCGCTGCACCGCGGTACTCACGGACAGCAAGGCGCAGGCGACGGGACAGCCATCCAGCGGTCCGTGGATGCGCTGCTGGCGGACATCGATGTGCTGTTCTTCGACGAATTCCACGTCCACGATGTTGGAGACGGGATGTTCATGGCCCGTCTGCTGCGCACCGCCGCGCAACGCCACGTGCCCCTGGTGGTTACCTCCAACTACGCCCCTGACGAGTTGCTGCCCAATCCCCTGTGGCATGATCACTTTCTTCCGACCATCGAAGCCATCAAAGACATGATGGACGTGCTGGTGGTCAGCGGGCCCTCGGATTTTCGGCGGTACCCTGTGGCCGGTTCTTCCTTGGACGCCGCTCCCCCGGCGTTCAGCTCCGGACGGATCATCTGCCCCGGCTCTGCCCATCAACTGGGCCGACTGGGATTGTTCGCGCCACCCGCCTCGCAGAGCCGGGTCCTCACCCCTACCACCCAGCCGGTGGTGGTGAAGAACGCAGACCCGGACCTCCTCTGGGTCAGCTTCGGGTCCCTGTTCGCGGGCCTGACATCGACGGCGGATTACCTGGCCCTGGCCGATGCCTACAAGGCCTGGGTGATCGACGACGTACCTTCGCCGGCACACGCCGACGCCTCCATGGCGCCCGCCTGGCAAAGGTTCAGCAATGCGGTGGACGTACTGTACGACCAGGACATCACCCTGTTCCTGGTAGGGGTCGGCCCACTCGACTGGGACGCGGCGGGGACCGACGGCGTCCAGCCAGTCGACCTGGCGCGGATCGCCAGCAGGCTCTCCCTCCTGGGCCGATCCGTGGCGGACACCGAAAACGACAGGCCCGCCGGAAGCTGACTTCCGACGGACCCGCCTGGCTCTGGTTCGCGGTTAGATGGCGCCGCCGGCTGCCGAAGGAGCCCCGGCATCGTGTCCGCCGTCGCCCACGGTCTCACGGGCAACATAGTTCTCAATGTCGAACAGGTTCTCGGCTCGTTCGGTGATGTTCAAGAGCGTGGTCATGGAAGCAACTTCCTCAACCTGTTCCTTCAGGAACCACAGCATGAATTGCTCACCAAGGGCATCGCCCTCGGCACGCGCCGCGCGGAACATGTCCTCGATGTTCCTGGTGACTTCCTTCTCCTGCTCCAATGCCAGGGCAATGGGTTCCTTGGCATTGGTGAAGTTGTTGCGGACCGGGGCGATTCCCGGAATCTCGACATGCACGTTGCGGTCCAGCATGTACTGGACCATCATCATGGCGTGGTTTCGTTCTTCAAGGGACTGGCGATAGAAGTGACGTGCCAACTGTGGCAAGTCTTCGCCGTCGAAGTACACCGCCACGGCGATGTACTGTTGGGAGGCCGCGAACTCATTGGCGACCTGGGCGGACAACAACTCATTGAATGTCTTCTTAGCCATGGCACCGATCCTACAGTCGGGGATCGACGCCGGCGGGCTGTTCGCTCAGGGCAGTAACCAGGCCATCCAGAGGCCCAATGCCGCAGCGCCCACGCTCGCCACCAAGGAGCCGAGGGCGTTGATGAAGGCAAGTCCGATGCGTCCGCCCTGCACCAGGCGGATGGTCTCCAAACTGGCTGTGCTGAACGTGGTGTAGCCGCCAAGGAAACCCGTGCCCAGGATCATCTGCAACGATTCCGGGGCATGCCCACGCATCACCAAGCCTGCGATGAACCCCAGCATCAGGGAACCGGAAACGTTGATGAGAATCGTGGCCCATGGGAGGGCAGTCCGGACCCTACCCCGGACGAGGCCATCGACGACGAACCTGGACGCTGCGCCGATGCCACCGGCCAGGGCAAGCAGAATCACCGTCACGATGCTCGCCCGTCCGTTGCCCTGCGGGTTCGTTGGTGGTGCCACGCACCCAAGGCAATGCCTGCCGTCGTCGCCAGTGCCCCGCCCACCACACTCAAACCCACATACCAGGCCGCGCCGCTGGAAGAGCCGCCCATGATCAGGTGCACCGTGTCCAAGGCCAGCGTGCTGTAGGTGGTGTAGGCGCCCAGGAAACCCGTTCCCAAGGCGAGGCGCAGGACCCGGCGATTGCCGACGTCGGGCCCCCTCCGGGAGAGCCCTTCCAGCAAGGCACCGAGCGCCAACGCACCCGTCAGGTTGATGATCAGCGTGGGCAGCGGCCACGCACCGGGTGCAGGGATGACCAGCCCCAACCCGTAACGGGCCAAAGCGCCAAAGACCCCGCCGGCAGCCACAATGCCGATGAAACCCCTCCGAAGATGTGCCGGGCGTTTGATGGTGTTCCCTGTCATCGCTCGCCAGGTACCCGCGGATCGACCGGAACCACCAGGACCGGACCATCCTGCCGGTGCAGCAACTGCCGGGCGACCGAACCTCCGGTCATTTCCCGGACGGTCGAGCCCATTTTGTGTTCCCTGGAGCCCACCACGATCAGGGACGCGCCGATCTCGCCTGCAAGCCGTGCCAACGCGTGGGCCGGTTCTCCGGCCAGCGCTACCAGCGACCAGTCAACGCCGGAACCGGCCAATTGCTCCGCGATGCTCGCTTCCAGGGATGCGGGGATGGGCTCGGCGTCTTCGTCCACACCGTCGGGATCAATCGGGGCCATGGGACCGCCTGTGGTGCCATCAACCGGGTAGACCGTGACGTCCACAAAGGCACACACCAAGGGCAGTCCTGCGGCGGTGGCGAAGGCAGCGGCGTGCTCCACCACGATCGACTGCTGCTTAGGTGCCACGCCTGCGATCACGGGTCCCGTCATCACGTTCATTGCACGGAGGGGGCGGGAAGGCGTGTCAGTCACAAGGGCAAGTTTACGATGCGCGAATCCGGTTTCGGCCTAACGGCGTCCGGGCCTCAGCACATAGAGCAGTGGTAGGAGCGAGGCAACCATCAGGACGTTACTGAGCACCGGATCGTCAGCGCGGACCAAGGCGCCTGCGATCAGGACGCCGCTGAAGATCAAAGCCCCCACGGCGCGCTGGGCGGTCCTGGCCAGCCGGGCCAAGTGCCGTTCCATCCGCGGATTCGATACCTCGATGGAGCCTTCGTCGATCCTGGTGATGATCCCGTCCAGGCGCTTCGGCAAAGACATGGCCACGGCCGCGGTTTCCAGCACGTGGGCGGCGGCGTCCTTCACCACGTTGCCGCGCTCATCCCTTAGCAGGCGGGCCGCGTACGGCTCCACGGAATCCCAAAGGTTGAACCTGGCGTCCAGGGAACTGCACACCCCGGACGTCAGCGACATGGCCCGGATAATGAGCAGGAAGTTCTCGGGTAGCTGGAACGGCAAGGAACGCACCACGTCCCCGAATTCCACCGCAAAATCACGGAATTCCCGCGGGTCCACTTCGCGGAGTTCCGCGAACCCCATGCCGCCAAAACGCGCGAACAGCTGGGTCATGGCCTGTTCCAGCTTGCGGGTATCCGCCGATGGCACCAGCACTCCGATGTCGCTGATGGCAGCCACGAGCCCCTGGCCATCCCTTGCGGCCGCCGCGATCAGCAACTTCCGGAGCCCGCTGCGGGTCTTCGGCGGGACTTGGCCCATCATGCCAAAGTCGATGAACGTCAGTTTCCACGGGTGCTCCGCCGATGGATCACGGTCCGGGGTGATGAAGATATTGCCGGGATGGGGATCCGCATGGAAGAAGCCATTGGTGAAGAGCTGCTCAAACATCACCGAGGCAAAGACGGGGGCCACGGCTGTGGGGTCGATCCCGGCAGCCCTCAGCGCCTCTGCGTCAGTGATCTTGATGGCGGTGACATCCTCCAGCGTGAGGACCCTGCGGGACGTCCGCTCCCAGACAATCCCGGGTACGGCAACCCTGCTGTCATCTGCGAACTCGACGGCAAAGCGCTCAGCATTGGCGGCCTCGTTCAGGTAGTCGATTTCTTCGAGGCTGGTCTGTGCAAACTCCTTCACCAGCGCCGGCACGTCTGCCCGCTCCGCAACAATCCGGATGCGCTTCAGCCAGCCGCCCACCCTACGCAAGGCGGCAAGGTCGACGTCGACGATCGCCTGGATGCCCGGGCGCTGCACTTTGAACACCACGTTGCTGAGGCCGGTTTCTTCCCGGTCCGGGGCCAGCAGCGTGGCGCGGTGTGCCTGGCCCAGCGAAGCTGCCGCGATGGGCGTTTCATCGATCGACGCAAAGACTGCTTCCAAAGGAGCGCCGAGTTCCGCTTCTGCGAGTTCCTTGATGGCGGGAAAAGGGACCGGCGGAACCTCGTCCTGGAGTCCTTCGAGTTCCGAGGTGATCTCGGGTGGGAGCACGTCCAGCCGCGAGGACATGAACTGTCCCACTTTGATCATCAGCCCACCCAACTCCACGGCGAGGTCATGGAACCGCCGGGCGAAGTGGCGCATTCTCCTTGCACGGTGCCGGTCCGCGATCCTGCGCAGGCCGATTCTGGGGAGGAACAGTTCGAACCACCAGGTGACGGCCAAATGCCAGGCGGCAAACCGCAGGATACGGCGGTAGCGGGCACGGGTATCCACCGGGCTGGCCTGGTGGGCCGTCCGGTTCCCCGGAACCGATGCCACCCGTGTCAGTCCTGGGCGAGTATCGCGTAGATCCGGCGGCGGGCTTCCTCAAGCACGGTCACGGCATCCTGCACCTGCTTGGGCGTCCCGGTACGACCCACCTGGGCCGCTGCCTGGGCCAAGTCGATGCCTGCCTTCGGCAGCGATGCGAAACCCCGGGTTTCGCCCTGGGAGCTCCAGAGGCCGGAGGTCTCGGCCTGCTCCACGTCCTCCCGGCCCGCTTCGGTCAGGGAATAGATCTTCCGTCCGTTGGATTCCTCGGCACTGACGAATCCTTCATCCGCCAAAAGCTGGAGCGTTGGGTATACCGAGCCGGCGCTGGGCTTCCAACTGCCTCCGCTGCGCTCCTCGATTTCGCGGATGATCTGGTAGCCGTGCATGGGACGCTCAACCAGGAGCGTGAGGATGGCCGTCCGCAGCTCGCCGCGCCCTGCCCGTGTCCCACTGCGTTTCTCGAACCGGGACCGGAAGTCCTCCATGGCCTGCCACATGCCCTCGAAACCGTTCCCCATGAAGCCGCCTGCCGGGAATGACTCACGCATTATGCCCACCTCACATCATCGCGAACGATACTGAACGATAGCCCAAACGATATACCTGGCCACCGCGCTGGACAATCATTCTTGAGGACTATCCGATCCGCTGGGCAAGGGCAACGATGATCCCCTCCGGACCGCGGACGTACGTCATCCGCCAGATGTCTTCATACTGGCCCACGCCGCCCACCAGGCCGTACCCATCGGCCGCCAATCGTTCCAGGGCAGCATCGAGGTCATTGACTTCGAAAGCAACGTTGCGCAGGCCCAGCTCAGTGGACATCGGTGCGGGAGATCCCGGCTGGTGGTCGGGATGAGTGAAGCTGGACAACTCGATGCCGGTTCCGCCATCCGGAGCCCGCAAAGTGGCTATTTCGCTGCGGGAGTTCGGTATGCCGATGACCGTGTCAACGAACTCGCCCTCCATGTGCATCCGGCCCTCGACTGCGAGGCCCAGGCTTTCGAAGAAGGCAATGGCTTTGTCGAGATCGGCAACCGTAATGCCGACGTGGTCGAAGTGCTTTACGAAAGACATGGTGCCTAGGCTAGCCCAGGCTGCGGCGAAGGGTAAGGGAGAAGGGGTGGAGCTGGCCGGACCAAACCGGAACGACCAACGTCGTTTGGAACGGCTGAGTTCCGCGTGGGATCAGGCCAAGCGGGGCTCCGAGAACGAACGTCCCGATCCGACTGAGCTGGATTCCGGGGTGATGGCGAACCCAACGAGACGTACCCGAACACCGCTGACGGAGACGGAGGCCGACGCTATTCGAACCGCCCGCGGGAACGGCGACAGCGTCATGTCCATCGCCAAACGGTTCGGTGTCCACCGCGGGACGGTGTGGGAGAGGACGCGAGCGGTATCGACTGTCCGCAGACCACCGGAGGGTCGATAGGAAATCAGCCCGTCGGGCGGCATTCGGCGCGACAGCGCAGCATGCCGCTGTGCCACGGCTAGGCCACGATCGCGGCTCCTCCGAGAACCGAATCCGCGTCTACGCCTGCAACGCGAGATCTCCTGGGTCGAACGTGCCGAGCCGATCTAGGTGGAGTGTGTACACATTCCGCCGCCGCGGCTCCCCCTGGAATGAATACACCTTCTCCTCGACGTCGAGGAGCCCAGACTCACGCAGCTCCTTGGTCGCCTTTGTCCATGTGTCTTCTGAGAGGCCATACTGACGGTGTCGAACACCAGGAATCCATGCACCCTTAGCGCGTCCTCCAGTGTTCTCTCGCAGGATGATGAGCAGGGCAAGCGCACGCCCGGAGAGTGCGATGAGCCACCCCCGTCGCCACAGATCCGGTGGCAGCGTGATGTACGTCGTCCCAGAAAGTTGCTCAGAGTTCCACTCCTCGCCAGAGCCGCTAGGGTCCAGGATGGTGACGTTGGGAACATGGCCGGGGCGAAGGTCTCGTCGGACGAGGTTGGCCGTCACGAGGTCGCTAATGGCCTTGTTTGCTCGACGCGCGCCGGCGCCGTCAGCGTCGCGAAGGTTGAGCATCGCGGCTAGCTCCCTGGACGCTACTCGCGTCTCGTGGGGATGCTTGGTTGCCATCATCAGGATGGTCAAAAGCACCTTGATTCGAACTTCGCCTCCGCCCCGCAGCAACTGGGCAAGAGGAGGTGCAGGGAACGCATTCACCTGATCCCGCGCGAATCCCAGCGGCAGACGAACACTGCTACGGCGCTTCGAACGCTCGACAGCCTTCTCCAGCAGTTCAATGGCCTGCTGCGGTGGGCGCTCAACCATGCTGTGACGATCCTTCTGAAGTCATTGACGCGATCGGCGGGGACACTAGCAATGCTCGCGGTGCAACGGGATGTTACGCCGTTCTATGAGTTGCTTTCTTTAAATATACCCGCTCATAACGTGGGAGTTTACCCGTAGATAGCGTGATGGTACATCCGTCAATGGGGGGTCTATCTATCTGTTGTCCCCGGATGAGTCCCTCATGCATTGACGGGGGTCCTCAGCCGCTTGTAGCCCGGGTAGCCATCAGGAATGCTCGAACACGAGGGCGTACGAGGCCCCGCGAAGTTCGGCGCTTTCCGAGCGAAGAATCGGAGGTTGAGGTCATGTCGCGTGGCTTTCGACTGACTGTGCGGTGGAGCGCACGGTCGCTCAGCATCACGCTTGAGCCCCACTAACTAGGGGTGGGCCGCGAAACGGTGAGACGTGGCTGCGGTCCACCCCAATCCGATCGTAGATACACGCAATATGACTGTCAGGGAAGATGTTCAACGGAACCGATGCAGGACACCTTCCCGCCGCACCGAGAGCACACTCCACTGCTCGCTACCGACGCCATTGTAGAAAAGTCTCGCGTCGAATTCGGGATGCCACGCGTCTTGCAAGTCGCGGGACGAACGACCCGGAGGGGCCCGCCGTCGGCACACGATCATGCTCCAGCCTGGCCGTCGCGAAGACGCTTCGTTACAAGTTCCTCGGGGACGCCGAGCTCAGCGGCGAGCCAGCACCGGACTAGCAGGAGACCTTCCCGTCCCCTCGCCCACGCGTCGCGCGCATCCGTGAGCGGGTTGTCGGCATGCTTCACACCCTTGTACGCCTTATTGAACGCCCTGCACCAAGCCTCGGTCGTTTCGAACTCGCCTAGTACAGCCGTCGGCTCGTAGCCCAATGCTTCAAAGATACGCATGAGGGTGGCTTCGTAGCTGCCTGTGACCTTCTTGTCTGGGTTAGCCTGTTTTGCTATCGCATATCCAAGAGCTTCAAGAGCGACCGCGATCTGGAGCAGTCGCGACTCGACGGGAAGAGAGCGATCGAACAGCGCGCTCATCGCGATCCAGGTCGGGCGTGACCAGTATGAGTACTCGGACAGCCAAGACGCGATCAGTATGGAATCTGCCTCGTCGAGGTAGAACAGTGGTGTATCCCGCTCCTCCAGCTCGAAATCGAGGTCGACTTTTCGGCCGAAGGTCGGCTGGTAGGCGTCGCGCCAGAAACGCCGTTCATCCGTCGCCGGACGTTCTTGATCGTCCTCACGCATGACCGAAACCAGCCGAGATGCGCATGGCCGCCCGTAGACCAGGCACATCAGATCCTGCATCATCCGGTGCGCCTGCTGGTGAGTGTCCCACTTCACCAGCTCACAACTGCGCGTGCGCACCAGAAGCGCGGTCGAGATCGTGAAAGCGCCGCCCTTGGCAGTTGGGTTGTGTCGGTAGGAAGTCTCGAGCTGGAGGTCGAGGGGACCACCGAGTGGTAGAGATTCGAGGTTCTTCGCTACCAGCGAGACTCCCTCCAGCCGCTCTCGCTTCTCGTCAAATAGCAACTCGGTCGTGACCGGGACGCGCTTTGCCCATTTCGCCAGACCATCGATCTCGGAGGTCATCCCGTTGACACCCACGTAGTCGACGTTATGCGCACCAGTGTGTATAACCCGCCGGTATCGGATGCGCTCGACCGAGTGCGCCAGGGTCGAGGCGGATGCGCCAAGCAGGTTACCCTCGACAAGCGTCAACCAGCCATCACTATCGCGTAGGACTAGAGGTTCCGGTGCCTCCCGACCATCCTCGTTCAGGCCGAACGCGTCGACGAAGCTCAAGGCACGTGGCCAAGTAACGATCGCGCCCTGATCATCGAGTTCGGCGACGATCACTTCGTCGTCACCCGAACCGCCGGATCGTGTATGAGCGATCCGAACGATCCCGGGCTCTAGCTTCGTCGCCATCACTCCACCCCGCTGTCTGGTTGTCGCTTCCGCGGCCTATCCCAGTCTCTCGGAACTCCAACGGTGCGTCATGTCCCACGCCGTTCCACTGCGCTCGAACGCCCACACACCAACGTCAACCGATGTCAGAAGTTCTAGTACGTCCGAAATTGTGGAGCTAAGGAGATTCGAACTCCTGACCTCTTCGATGCGAAAGAGCCGCCCCCGAAAAAGTCACGTGAAACGGGGTATAGCCTGAATGGACAAAACCGCGCCAGCGTTGGGAAGTAGGCCTATTGCGATGGCACGGCCCGAAGCGCCGTGTAGCCGGGTAGAGCAACGCTTTGCGGTACGTTTGCGGTACGAACGCCAAGATTCAAAGCCTCGGTTACCTGCTCGGCCGGGATCTCCGCCAGGTGCGCATAGCGCTCCGTTGTCACCGGCGAGGCGTGGCCCAGCAGCCGGCCAACTTCTTTGATCGACACCCCACTTTGAATGAGCCAGGAGGCGTACGTGTGCCTCAAGTCGTGCGGCCGGGTGTGGTCGATGCCAGCAATTTCAAGAGCCGGTATCCAGACACGCTTGCGCCAGTTGTCGGCGTCGATCATGGTCCCCTGCGCGTTCAGCACCAGGCCTGAACGGCACCGCCCGACACGATGGTCATGACCGCAGCTGGTCGCGGGGGTAATGTCCACTTCATCAAGCAGTTGCGCAACCCAGTCCGGGAGGGGCACGCTGCGCGCACGTTTGCCCTTCGGGTAGGGCTTGATCATGCCTGCCTCGTAGTCGTAGGTCTCAACTATGTGGATCATGCGGCGCTCGCGGTCAACCCGGTGAGCGTGGAGCCCCATGGCTTCGCCCCAGCGCAGTCCGGTGCCCACCAGGAGGCCGACGATGGCTGCATCCACCTTTGTGTCCAGGACGGCATCCAGCGCCTGGTACTCATCTTTGGTCAGGTAGCGTTCCTGCGCCGGCGGCCGCTGCGGGAGCTTGAGCCGGTAGACCGGATTGGCCGGCAGGACTTCAGCGTCCACAGCGGCCATCAGCGACGCCGAGAACAGCCCGAAGATACGTTGGACACTGGCAGCGGCCAGCGTCCTGACCACCGGCTTGTAATCACTGCTTTCGCGGCGCTTCAGCTCGGCCTTGCTGGGCTTGACTTCAATCTTGGATAGTTCGGCAATCCACTTGCGCCCATCCTGGCGGGTGATATCGCAGAGCGGAACGTCAGCCCACTTCGGGAACAGGTGCTGGTCCCGCATGCTCAGCTCGTTCGCCGCGGTGGACGCCTCAATCTTTCGCGTCGGCCACCACTCATGGCACCACTCCCCCCACGTCCGCCGGGCCGCGTCCGGATCCCGCCACCCCGCAGTCCGTGAGGCTTCTTCCTTGGCGCTCGCAGCGTTCTGGGCAGCCCGCTTGTGGGGGAATGTGCCGGCCGACCGCTCTTTGCCGCCGCCGTCGCGATAGAGGCCCTGGTACTTGCCGGAGGGGAGTTTCTTTGTCCAGGCCATGGCGGTCCTTTCGGAAATAGGGGGTCTAGTGGGGTTGAAGTTCGACGGTGACGAGGAATTCCCATTCCTGCTCGGTCAGGTTGTCGAACCTGTCAAAAAGGACGTCCGGGGTTACCCAAAGTTCGTCCGCCAGCTCGTTGACTGATCGAGACCAAGCCAACGCCTTCGCGAAATGATCTATCGTGATGAGCCTTCGTGCCGCCTCGGCGCGAACCTCCGCTTCCACCGCTGGAGGCTGGCAGCCGGTGTGCTTGCGCTCCAAGTGGACTAACTCATGAGTCAGCGAGCAGCGACGCTCCACCTGGTCCAGGCCCTTGTTGAGCCAGATCGTATCGATGCCGTTGGTACGCCCAGGGGCGCCGTCGGGCATGACGACCCAAGACAGACGGACGTGAGTTAGAGCGCGAAGGATCCCCCATGGATGAAACACAATTCGCGACAGTACAAGCTGGCTACGACACTCAGTCGAATGAAAGCCCTGAAGTGACCTGCCCATAAGAGTTTGTTACAAGATCTCGCTGACCGTCGCTGCCGCGGTTGATAAACGAGGACAGCGAAAGCTGCTGTTCGAATGAACCCACGTGCGCGACTTCAGCGAGTCTGTCCAGCAGGCTACGAGCTGCCTTGCGCTGATGCGCTGTACGGGGAACGAGATGCTCGATGACGATGAGGCGGGCATCCATTGGCCAGCGGTCTTCGCTGAGGCCCGTAAATGCGAAGTAAGCGTGCTCTGCTGGCCGTTTCAGGTCCTGGACGCCGCGACCGCCGGCGGCCTGCACGAGCACTTCCCGCTCAGAGGTCTCAATAATGGCCGTAAACTTCTGCTTATTGCCAAATCGATCAGCGACGGTGCTTTCGGCTTTGACGTCAAAGCCACCCTCCTCCTTCAGCCAACTGCTAAGCTTCGAGGCGAAGGTACGGCGGGAGCCATCACTAAGCAAACGAACACTGTCCAGCGCGAGGCAGACATCAGCTATGCGGCCTATGAGATCAGCAGCAGAAGACATTGGGCCGGTTGCGTAGATACGATCCGAGAATTCCAGCACACCAAAGTCCTGAACGATGTCATCCCAGAGCGCCTTAGCACGGGTGGTAAGGTCATCGGCGGCATAAAGGGCGCGGCGGGAATGTGTGAGTCCGCCATCGCTTACCGCCAGCCTGGTCGCGTCAGGCTGGGGCCTAACGTAGACCTCAACCGGGTCCCCATCCGAGTAGTAACGCCCTGTGGACACAACCAACGTGTTTGAGTCGAACATCCTGGAGCAGCCGTACTCCGCTCGCAAGCTATCCAGGGCTGGTTTGAGGATCGTGCAATCGGTCACGGTATCTCCTCTCCATCTGGAAGTTTCAGGAACTCCGGGATCTCAATTGATGGCTTTGGTCGCCAAATCTCGTCAGGGTCACAGGTTACATGCATCATCTGACAGAACTGTTGGAAGAGCAATCGTAAATGGTCGTCAGAAAGGGGCGCCTGCGAATCATCCTGCCATGGCGACGGAGGCCACGGCGGATCGAACGGCGCGACTGCCTGCTCGTCGCGGTGTTCACTCGTCCACCGATGCAGATGGGTGCCATGATGCTGCACTCCATCGCTTCTCCTGTTCGTATGCCGGCCCCGCACGCAAAGCCGAAACAGGTTGCCGACAGTGCTTTCAGTACAGTGCAGTGCGAATGTGGCCGCGTGCAGCTTCTTGTCACATTGCTGCCCAAAAAGCACCAAGCGCCGCCCCAAATTGTTACGGACATTCAAGGAGAACTCGTAAGAGGCTGCCTTCCTGCGCCATCGAATTCCGTCCGAAACAGACAAGCCCGCTCCTCCCGCGAGGAGTGCTTCCATCATTGGGACATCCATCTACTGCTCGGGCCCTTCCTGAGATTCCTCGCCACGCTCAGACCATTCGCGCTCGCGGTCCTGGTGACTCGTGGGACCGGTGTAGGCGGCCAGGTCTTGCCAGTTGTCAGGCAATGGGATGTTCCCATCCCCTGCGTCATCGGCCGACTTCAGCCGGCGCTTTGTCTTCTGTCCAGCGCGAGTGTCACGGCGCTCGCGGGCGCTGCTGATGTCAGTGGGCTGTTCCTGGTCGTCGTCGTTGCTTGCATCGGCGTTCTTCTCCAAGTCCACGAGGACCCGGGCCATGTCGATGACGATCTTTCGCGACTTGGGCGAAAGGTTATCGACTCCTGGTGGGAGTTCCTCGGCAAACGGTGGACCGGGGACAGGTTGCCCCGCGGCCGTGAACGCAATCTCTTCCGAAACGCCCGCTAACCACGCAAGAGCACGAAGGGTGCCTTCGCGAGGCTTCGACTTATACAGGCCCTGGCGGATCTGGTTGATCGTTGTAGCCGTCACCTGGTAGCCATTCTTGGCGGCCAGCTGCGCCAAGCCGAGGCCTGATGCATCACGATACTGGGCCGCAAGCTCAACTAGCTCGCTGAGGCTATGAGGTTGGTTCACGCCAATGACTCTTCCTGATGGTGTCGCCGTTTAGTAAGTAGCGAACTGCAATCTAAATACAAGTAACTTGCTCATCTTTGCAGAGATTAGAAGGGCTGTCCCACTTGTGAGTTTGACAAGTAGTTCAAGATTAGAGATATTGAACTTGTAAAAATCACAAGTGGAGGTCAGAATGGCAATGCAGACAACAAAGCGGCGTCCGTCGCTCAATCGAAGGGATACGTGGATGAAGGTCAAAGACCCGGCCGCGCTCCGTCGGTGGCGAAAGCAGCAGCGGTTCTCTCAGCAGCAACTGGCTACCCTGATCCGACGCTCGCAGCAGACAATTCACCTCCTTGAAACGGGAGGCATGAAGACCTGCACCGAGGGTGTAGCAATCGGAATAGCAGCTTGGCTCGGCGTCCCCTGGGAGGAACTCTTCGAAGCCGAAGAGCATGACATTTTGCCTCCGATTGCAGATTCAACACATTCAATCTCTGCGGATCGAAAGAAGAGGATGCACGCATGAGCGGGTACCGAACGGTTCACGCTGTCGAGGCTGTGGTGAAGGATCCCATGCACCTCCGACCCGGCGGTATCGACGAGCAGCGGCACAGGGTTGAGGTCATTGCTTGGGAAGACGAACCCACGCTATTGGTCACTATCAGCTCGGGCTTCACCCTGGACGAGATCAGGTTCCAGGTCGAGGACCTGGACTTGTTCATAGAGCTGCTGCAGCAGACGAAGGCGCTGCTCGAAGCAGCCCCCACAGAATCCGGTGCGGCGGCATCTTCCCCCGCTGCCGCCGCGCCGGTCCACGAAGAATCAATCGAACAGGAGTAGCCGAATGGCCCCCGCAGTAGCTCAGCGTTTGACGGTTGCAGAAGCAGCCGAGGCGGCCCACCGCCACCCTGTGACCGTCCGCAGGGCACTCGAAGGCGGGGAGCTTCACGGCACACAGCGTACCTTCCGTGGCCGCTGGTTGATCCGGGCAGAGTGCCTGGACGCATGGCTAGACGGAACAGACTGCGCTCACCGCAGCAACGTAGTCCCGCTGCGCAAGACCGGCTGAAGCCGAAATAGATGTCCCTGCGTCCACCTTGCAGGGCAGTAAGAAAGCGGCCCAGTGTCATTCCCCAAGAAGTTCACTGGACCGCCGTCCGACAACCCAAGAGCCAGGCACCTGATCTGAACAAGGCCTGGCTCTCGAATCAGAAACGAGTCTAACAAATGGTCATCAGAAGACTCCGGCAGCTACCGCCGGAAGCCCGCCCTCACATCGCCGCAGCGACGGCGCGGATGAACAGCATGAGCCCCCGCGAGATAGCGGAAGCCGCTTACACACCAGGTGGCCCCTCGCTTGAGCAGCTTGAACTGCTGGCCGAGGCCCGGCTTCTGGGCAAGTCCATCCGCCCAATTCCCACTGCCAAGGTGGCCTGATGAGCAGCTGGAGCAATGGCGGCCGCGACGAGGACGGACTCATGACTGACGCCTACTTTGAGTGCGAGGACTGTGGGCTCTCCCTTCAGTGGCCTGTGACTGAGGGCTTGGCCCCGAACGAGGACCCGAAGCAGACAGAGATGCGCGCCATGGTTCGTGCCCACGATGCCGGAGGCTGCAAGATCGAACGCCACGAAAGGATCCAGGCCGCGCCCACGAGTGCCAGCACCCGGCTTCCGAAAGGCTTCTACTTCAGCATCGACCCAGCCGCAAAGCACGTCAATCCAGCAGTTTCCCGGCGCCTCCGGGATCTCCAGTCCACGATTATGGACGCGGAGAACCTTATCGGCGCTCTCAAAACGGCCAAGCACTTCGACCGCCTGGGAAACATCGATCACGCTCTTCCGCAAATCACGGCGGCGCTCGCTGAAGTTGTGGAGAACGCCATGCTGTTCGTGACTACGGTCGAAACGACGGCCAATCAATTCCGTCAGGCTAACGACACTTCCCAGGAGACTGCCGGGGGGCAGCCCGAAGGGCCGGACGACGCAACTGCAGACGGATCAGGCACGGGCGTCATTGTCGTTGACGTCCTGCCCACCTTTGAGCGCCAGCATAAGGCTCCGAAGCCCGGCCCGCATCTTGCCTCGGTGACTGTCTTCGACCCCAACCACTCCATTCCGGCACAACTGGCTGCGCTCGACCGTGCTGCCAGCCGTCGGGCGGAACAGCTGAGGGGCGGCAGAAGATGACCAAGGCGCGGAAGAAGACGTTCGCGGTGGTGCATCCCATCGGACATCGCCCGTTCCAGGACACGTGCGAGCTGCACTATCGCAGTACCGCGGAGTTCAAGCAGCAGATGACTGCTTACGCCCGGCGTAAGTGGCCGCTGCCGCAGGTCATCGACATCGATATGTCCACGAACACGATTGTCGTGAACGGGATCGACCGGGGGCGGTTCTCGGAGCATGAGCACCGGGAGTCCGCACAGCGGGCCATTCAGACAGGAATTGACCTGTGATGCGCCCGTCGGCGCGGGTCGGCCTGCATCGCCGCCGCGCTTTCCTGTACGGGCCTCTGGTCATCCTCGGCGCTGCGTTGGTCTTGATGACGACGGGCACCGCGAACGGCGCTTACCTCGCTGGCCTGCTGATTCTTTTGGCGGGTGCCGGCGGTTTCGTGCTCGAGTCCGGGCCGCAGCCCAGGCGCAGAAGATGAGGCGGCCGAGTTGGGCGGGTCGCCGTCCGGAACGGCTTGCGCCGCAAGTAGAACCTTGCCGTGAACCCGTCGAGAGATGTGTTGAGGCGGGACAGCATCAGCCAGCCTGCAGGTGTGACAGGCCCAGCGGCCACACAGGCAAGCACGCAGGCGACAAACCTTGGCCAGAAAAGGCCGTGATCGAATGATGACCGGCGATTGGGGGCGCCGATGACAGATAGACCACCTGGCGCCCGCCCCGGCGCCGCCCCATCACCCCCAGACAGCGGACGCTGTCCCGGTCCTTGCTCAGAAGGACCAGGAGAACGTCCACCGCCAGAGGCAGGAACCAGCCACCGAACAAGAGTGGCTCGGCAACCCAGTAGTCCGTGATGACGCTGCGTTGCGCCTTCTCCGCATCGAACGCACAACAGCCCGCGCCCTTTCCGCGCTGCTGGCTGGCAACCTCGATGCTTCCGTCAGTCACCTTCGGGCTGCGCTGACTCTTGCCCGGGCGGAGCAAGCATTCACCCACACTTGCGAAGGACAACCATGACACCCGAATTCAGAATGATTCCGGTCGCGGATCTCGTTGACCACCCACAGAACCCCAGAGACGACCTTGGGGATCCACAGAAGCTGGCCGAGCTGGCGAACGACATTGCAGAGAACGGCAACACGGAGGCCTTGCACGTCTTCCCCATCACTGACGGCGATGACGCTGGCAAGTTCCTCCTGGTCGCTGGACACAGAAGAACGGCCGCGGCCCGCCTTGGCAACGTTGACGAGCTGTATGCCCGCCTGCGCCCGGATCTGGACACCTTGGATAAGCAGCTCGAAACGATGCTGCGGGAGAACACCCACCGCGAGGGCTTGACCCCGATCAATGAGGCGAAGGCCATTCAGGCGATGCTCGATTGCGAAGGCATGTCGGTCAAGAAGGTCGCCAAGCGTATCCACCGTTCCGAGACGTTCATCCGCTCCCGCTCTGCCCTGGTCAAGCTTCCGGAGTCCGCGAAGACCGCCATCGACTCAGGCCGGATGACGTTGGAGCAATCGCAGATCTTTGACGAGTTCGCCGACAACCCGGAGGCCACGGAAGAGCTGACGAGGAACGCCGGCACCAACGATTGGGACTTCACGGTCCGCAGGCTGCGGGCCGAGCTGGCGAGGAAGTTCAAGACTGCCGCGTCGGAGCAGCTCATCAAAGACCTGGGGATCAAGACAATCACCAGCTATGAGTCCTACAGCTCAAATAAGTACAGCCGGGACTATGACCGTGACAAGACTCCCGGTGAGCGAGTGGCTGAGGGGCAGGTGGCTGTCCTCGCTTCTCATGGTGACTTGGAGTGGTACCAGGTCAAAAAGAACGAGAAGAAAAAGCTGACCGAGGAAGAGATCGCGGACAAGAAGCGACTCAAAGACATCGCCGCCGGATTGGAGCAGGCCGACGCGTTGTGGCTCGAATTCATCGAGCGGAAGATCGCCGCCGCGGCCGGCCACTTCGACCGGCCGGAGGATACCCCCGCCGTGCTCGCGCTCCGGAAATCCATGTTTTCCGGATACAGCAACGACCGAGCCCGGGCCACTCGGGTGCTTGGCATAGGCGTCACGGCAGAGGGCGGCATGACTGCCGACGTGGTGGCCGCTGTTGACGCGAGGGTGGACAAGCTCAAGCTGCTGCAGCTGGCTTACCTTCACGCTTTCCTGCATTTGATGAAGGAGGACCTTCATAAGCCGACGACGTGGCGCTGCCAGTACGCGTGGGACCGTACCTCGTTGGAGAAGTTCCTGGACACCCGCAAAGAGGTCTTCGGCTACGACGTGACTGCCTACGAGCAAGAGGCCATCGACTACTGGAACGACAAGGACAAGGCGGATGCGGCCACCTCAGCAGCTAACGACGAGGGATGGGATCTTGACGATGAAGACGCTTAGCCACTTCCTCAAGCGCAACGCGGACAACGAGCCTGTATGCGGCTGCGGCTTCCGCCCGGAGATCCTAGATGATCCCGCACCGGTGGGAATCATGTGGAAGGCCAGGCGCGACGTCCTTGACCATGTCGATGCGATGTCCGGATACCGCCCGTCAGCACCGTTCGACGGCAGCCCTGACCGACGGTTCCCCCGCGCCGGTGTCCGACCGGGCGCAAGCGGCCGCTGGAAGCTCACCCTCTGGGACGAGGAAGGGGTCATGCACCCACAGCCCAACCCGTGGTACGACACCTGCCAGGAAGCCTTCGATCAGGGCCACCTGATCATCGGGACCCACTGGAAAGCCGGTAGCCGCCTGAACGGCATGGGTCGCTGATGGGGTGGCTGGCACTCGACAAGGAACGTCAAGACCGGAAGATCCGCGTCTACCGCAGCCGGTACGACGAGGCCATCAAGATCAACGCCGCGCTCAACGCCCGCCGGCAGAACCTCCTGACGGAGATCCTCGCCGACGACCTTGACGGGCTAGACACCGCCACCAAGTCCCGCCGCCTCCGCCAAACGGATGACGAGCTGGACATTGCACGCACCAACCTGCAAGCCGCCTGGGCAGCACTCGAAGCCGAGGAAGCCCAGCACTACACCCACGAACCACGAGAGGCCAGAAGATGACCGCCACCACCACCGAAACCACCACAACCACCGAGACGGCGCTCGCCGATCTGAAAGTCACGGCTACTGGCACGGAATGGCTGCGTAAGCTCGCGGCCGTCGGTGTCGCTGTCTCGTCCCGGCCGCCGGTGCCGGTTCTGAGTTTCATGGTCGTGGAGTGCAGCCGAGGCAAGGCCACTCTCGCGGGCTACGACTACGCCACGACGGCGGTAGCCAGGCTGAATCACGAGGCCCTGGGCACGCTGCACAACGCCAAGGCCCTCGTGCCGTTCCAGTGGCTTGTGAGAACGATCCGCGTCCTGACCGCCCGCAAGCGTGACATCCCTGTCACGGTCGCTTCGAAGGAGCTGCTGGGCCAGCAGATGGTCACGGTCACGGCCGCCGGTTACACGATCCCCTACCTGCACGGGATCCCGCTCTCGGAGTATCCGCGCCTGCCTGAGCACGGCGAGCTGGACTCGTTCCGTCTCGACCGGGCGGATCTGGCCGGCGCTTTGGACCGGGCAGCCGTCGCGGCCAGCAAGGACGACACCTTGCCGCTGCTGACCTCGATCCGACTG
This sequence comes from Paenarthrobacter sp. NPDC090520, assembly GCF_044769205.1. Classification (NCBI taxonomy): domain Bacteria; kingdom Bacillati; phylum Actinomycetota; class Actinomycetes; order Micrococcales; family Micrococcaceae; genus Paenarthrobacter; species Paenarthrobacter sp. NPDC090520. Next base: position 85,181 of record NZ_JBIVXM010000001.1, on the reverse strand, counting down.
GCCTGCAGCGGCAAGAAGCTTTCCGTCTGGGCAACCGACCGTTACCGGCTCTCGGCTGAGACGCTGCAGCTGGGCCGCACGGTGCAGGAGTTCACCTTCCTCCTGCAGGCGGCCCAGTGGAAGGCCATGACAAAGCACCTGGTAGGCGAAGAGATCACCGTGAGCGTCCTTGCCGCCGGCGACATCGCAGGCCGCGGCGGCGGCTGCGAAACGCTGCACGTCGGGTCCGGCGACGTGGCGTTCACCCTCTCGCCTGTTGGCGGTGACTACCCGAAGCTCGAATCTCTGTTTGCCGAGGTCTACACCCAGACCGTCAGCGTCAACCGCCGCGATCTCCTGGACCAGATCCTTGTGGCCCGCGAGTTGAATGAGCGGAACGTCCCGGCGCTGGTCAAGATCGGCCCGGGCTCCGTCTCGGTGTCTCCGAGTTTCCACACCGGGGCTGACCACGCGGCGACTCCTGTGCTGCTGGCTGACACCGTCAACATCGACGAACCGGCTGTGGTTGCTTACAACCCGAACTACCTCCTGGACGCCATCAAGTCCATCAAAGCCGACGCCGTCCGGTTCTCGTTCTTCAACCTGACCAAGCCGGCCTGCATCACCCCAGCCCCAGAGAAGGGCAAGAAGCAAAGCACCTATCGGCACCTGATCATGCCGGTACGGCTGCCCAACGACGTCCTGAGCGGCGAGTAGACCATGACCCAGGACAACGAAGACGCGATGATCGCGCAGCTGCTCAGTCGCCCTCAGAAGATCGCCACCTGCGATGCCTGTAAGAAGGCGCTCAACGGCCAGGACGAGTGTGATTGCTCATGACCGTCGCTATCGAACCACCGCGGCTGAAGGCCCTCACGGTCAAGAACCCGTGGGCGTGGGCGATCATCAACGCCGGTAAGGACGTAGAGAACCGCTCGCAGCCCACCAGCCACCGGGGAACGCTCTACATCCACGTAGCCAAGCGCGACGACGAGGCGGGCCACGAGCACGAGGCCATCCGCCGTGCCCGGGCCGAAGCTCCCCAGGCAATCAGGAACCACCTGCAGTTGCAGGGCTACGTCCTCGGGACGGTGGAAGTCGTTGGCTGCCACTACTCCACAGACTGCAAGACCAAGGACAGCTACTGCTCCGAATGGGCACGCCCGGGCTTCTATCACTGGGAGCTGCGGGAGCCCCGGCCCCTCGCCTGCCCATTCCCGGAAGTCGGCAAACTCAACATCTGGAATCTGGAGGCAACCTCATGACGCGTCAAATGGAAATGACTATCTTCCCACCTGTTCCGCCGTACCCGATGCTTCCATCGCAGGCGCGGCCGGATGAAAGCCCGATTGCCCTGGGCGTTCGGACTTTCAAAGCCGCAGTGGAGTGGCAGGCAGAACGATTCGCAGAGTTGTCAGCGTCACGGCTCAAGAGGCTCACGGACTCAGAGCTGGCTGCAGAGTTCTGGCACGCGTCCCAGGTCGCCACCTACGCCCGGGGCCGCCTCGATTGGGGTCTGGACAGCTATGCCGGCATCTCTGCCGACCGCGCCGAAGACATCGAGGACGTCCTGCAACGCTTCGCTGAACTACCTCACTTCGACCAGGACAGCCCGTGAATGTCAGCGATGAACCACCGCGAGACGAGACACCCATTCTGACGGCCAAGCTCGCACAGCTGCTTCACGACCACCCGGACTTCTACGCCCAGATCTTTCCACCGAAGAAAGCGAAACAATGACCCTAATCATCCGCAAGGAAGGAAAGGCCCATTGGGTCTTCGAATGCAGACGTTGCCATGTTCGAGGCAACTCCCAGGATTACTTCCGCGCACTGGAACACCAGCAATGGCATGAGCGCACCTTGGAACACGCCACCAAACCGATGGCGGACAGTCTCGGGATATTCGCTGAGGCACTGACGGAGCTGGCGGAGCGATTCGTGGACTCGGTCGCTTCTGCGTTCAAGCCACTGGCTGATGTATTGGCACCCGCGCCGAACAGGCCGCACGATCCCACGCTCTTGCGGGACCGCCGGAAATGGGGCGGGAGATGAACAGCATCGCTGAAGAACTTCACCTGTCTCACGCAGCGAACGGAATCAAACGGCCAAGCTGCAAGCTCTGCCGAACTGATGCCGTCCACTACGTCGAGCTGACGGCTGCCGAGCCGGACATCCACGGGAACCGCGAAGCCCCGACGCTGAAGTTTGAGTGCCGGGGAGACTCGACCTCCGAATGCCACCAGTACCCCAACAACTGCGGGTGCGAGAGCTGGCCCTGCGGTCACGCCTACGTCTCGCACGAAAAGTGCTGGATGCAGGACTGGTTCGACGCCGACAGCGCCAGCTACGAAGGCGAAGACGGGGACTACATGACACCGGGCGGCCTGCCGAAGGACGTGACCAGGTCAGGGCCGATCACGACGAGCTGGGAAGAGGACTACGTGGCATGGGAGTGGATCGAGTGAGCACCGACCGCGAGCCGTCTGCCGATACGCGGCTGATGGCATGGGAAACCGAGAACGGCGACTTTGTTATCTGGGGAACGCACAGCCCATCAGTAGCAAGGGTCAAAGTCAGGCAGTTCTTCCGCGACAACATTGGAGCCGAGGATGTAGAAGAACTTATGCCGTCCTGGTCTGACTTTCGGAACGCTCCCCAATACTGGGGCGCACCAGAGGCGCCGGATGTAGACGGGCCATGGGATGAATCGCTTTGGGCTCGCAATCATGATGAATTCATTCCTCTGTTGGGATGGTCGCCGTACTTGGTAGTCACCCAATGAGCCGGGAGCAGATGAAAGTCCGCCTCGCAGCAGCCACCCCCGGGCCGTGGGCTGCCAGCCCCTACATCGTCTATGGCGAGCAAGATGACACAGAGCGCGTGCGAGTCACAAGCCAGCATGACAGCCCTGACTACAACACGGCTGAGATGGTGTTGCCCAAGGATGCAGACCTGATTGCCTACGCCCCCACAGACCTCGCCAAGCTGCACGCTGCACTGGACGCCGTAGAAGCACTACACCGGCCCATCCAAGAGGACTTCATCACCGCACTGCCCTGCATTCGGGAAGAGTGCGAATGCGAGAACGAATGCCCCACCGAACCGCTGCCCGTCTGCCGTCACTGCTGGGGCCAGCTTGAACAGATCGACCCATACTTCGGAGAGCAGCACCATGTGTCCGAAGTGATGTGGCCCTGCCCAACGTTCACGGCCATCCGTGACGCGCTAGGAGAGGACCAATGACCTTCCGTTGCGGTCATCAGCATCGCGGGTACAACGGTCTTTCGCATCGGTGCATTCGGAAACCTGGGCATTGGTTCCGGCACCTCGACGTCATGGGTTGGAAGTGGTGGAGTGGTCAATCCTATTGAGGCCGCCCAGCTGCCGCTGCCGCTCCTGCGGAGGTGCGCCGAGTCGTTCCCCGAACGCCCGGAGCTAAATGTCGCGGAGTGGCCGTACTCGCGGGACGAGCTGGAACGCTTCGTCAGCCTGGGCATGGAGATCGTTCGCCTCGTGGTCAAGGACGACGGGTGATCCGCTGCCCTGACTGCTGGCACTACCACGGCGCCGCGGGAAATCAATGGCCGTCTTGCGGTGGCATCTACTACTCAGAAACAGGCGGCGCTCGCCGGTGCGCTTGCACCGGCCCGGGCGCTGAAGGACAGGAATGAACGATGAGCGATCAATTCAATCGGCGGTCAATGCCGCTGATCCAAGTGACCAGGGACGCGGAGAACCCGAAGGCGGGTGTGACGCTGGCCGAGCTGGGCCAGTTCATTCAGGAGGCCGACCGGGCAGGCATCGATCCGCGCACTCCGGTGTTGGTCCGTGTGGGCTTCGGTTCCCAGATCAAGCAGCTCAAGACCGGCGGCCGCACTCTATGAGCAAGCGCCAACGGCGGGCCGACGACGTCATCAAGTACGCGGAGACGGTACTAGGCCTAGAGCTGAGTCCATGGCAGTACACATTCCTGCGCGCTGCCATGGACGGCCCGCCTCTGGTCATCCCGTACCGCCGGAAGTTCTCTTACACCCTCGCGCCGATCATGGCGCCAACAACGAAAGAAGGTCTATCCAGTGCCATGGCTGAAAGAGGGCGACAAAGCGGCGAATCACCCGATCGTCCTCTCAGTCTTGGAAATGGAGGAAGCCGATGACCGGATCCTTAACGAGTGCTTCGGCTTCGTAAACCGCTGCGCCACTCAGTCGGCTTCCCACGAGAAGGACTACATAATCACTGTTGGAACTGCCATGACGATGGCCGGTTCCGTCAGCAGATACAAGGCCCTGATCGAGGCTGCAAAGTACGCCGGATACCTGACGGACACCGTGATCGAGGTGGATGGCGAAGAACGCCGCGCTTTCAAGCTCGTTGAAGATAATGACCTCTTCCACATGATCCTCAAGGACGAAAGGGCCTGGACAAACCAACGCAAGCAGGATTCCCGAAACGTAAAGCTCACCACCGCGGTCAGACTCCGTGACGGCGACGCCTGCAGATACTGCGGCAAAGTCGTTTCATGGAACGACCGCGTATCGGGAAGAGCAGGATCATACGACCACACAAAACCCGGCAAGGCCGCGACCGTAGACACCTACGTCGTCTCGTGCAAAGAGTGCAACGGCAAGAGAAGCGATGACCCAGACAGCACCTGGTCAACCCTCCCGGCACCAACGCAGCCCCTCTACGGACCCGAAACCGTAGAGTTCCTGGCCGGCCACAAGATCACCGTCGAACCCAGCTACACCCGCACCACCAAGACCCCTGCGCTCGCCAACGGCAAGCAGCTGGCAGAGGAAACGCCCGCCGTCGAACTCCCCCAAGGTGACGTTCCGGCTGAGGACAAGGCAACGGCAATCACCGGCCCGTCCAGCGACTCTGACACTGCCCCGGGCCAAGCCCAGCACGCGGCAACGGACACACCGGCCGCCGACCAGCCTGATCGACCTAGGTCAGGGACAGGTCAGAGGTCTCCCGGACCAAGCCATGTCGGGACGGGACGGGACGGGTCAGGACGGGCAGGTACAGGAAGGGGCGGGAGCCCAGAGCACACCTCCCCTCCCAAGAGATCCAGAAACAAGAGAAGACGCCCCCGTGACCGAGGACGGAACTGAACATGCCTACCAAACGACTTTCATCGCACAACTCACCATCAGAAGACGACTTCCAAGGATCTGTCCTGGACCTTGCCCAGTACCTCAGCTACGAACTGCGCTACCACAACCCAGATAGCCGGCGCTCGCAGGCTGGCTTCCCGGATCTCGTCCTCGGCAGCCTGTCCAGGAGGCGAGTCCTCTTCCGGGAACTGAAGACCTCAACCGGCCGCGTTCGTCCTGCCCAGGTCCTCTGCATGAAGATCCTCCAATTGGCCGGCCTCGATGTCGGCGTGTGGCGTCCCGAGGATCTACGGAGCGGCCGTATCCAACGAGAACTGAGAGGGGACAAATGACCACCTGCACGACGGATGACTGCAACCGGCAGACTGCGCTCTACCTATGCACTGACTGCATCGTGGAGTTGGATTCGCTGCTCGCCGATGTCGGTCCGCTGCTGCAGTTCATCGGCGGGGCCATCGACCAGACCGCTGTGACCAGGAGCCCGGGCGCAAGTGGTGGCGGTGGAGGTGTCGCGAAGTCCCGGCCTGCGATGAACGTGGATGCTTACCTGCTGAGGGCATGGCTTCACCAGCTCCCGGCCCGGGCCTATGAAGAGGCGGCCGACAACGCGAAGGCTGGCGAGATTCTGTACATGGCCCGGGACTGGGTCGGCAAAGCCCGCGACCTGGTGTGGGGGCCGGAGGACTCCCGCGTCTACGGCCGCTGTGAAGAACCACTCGACGGCGAAGCCGAGGGCGATGATCCGATCCCTTGCGATGGCCGACTCGTTGCTCACCCGGACGACATCACCGTCAAGTGCCCTGAGTGCAACGCAGTCCACAACGTCAGCGACATCATGGACAAGCTGAGACACAAAGTCAGGGGGGAACCGATGCCACCGGCAGGAGTGCGCGAGCTACTCCGGGCAAAGGCGAAAGCGATCATTACCAAGAAGGACATCGAGAACTGGGTAAGCCGCGGGAAGCTAGCCTACGTTCTCGACCATGTCAGCAGCATCAGCAGAGACCGGAAGATCTACTACCCAGGGGACGTACTCAAGGTGTTCGAAGACATGCGGGCACGCAGCAGAGCGTTGATGTGATTTTGTAGCTCAGAATGTAGTACCCTCAAAACGAGGGGATAGCTGTCCCCAAAGCTTTGGATGAAGGCCTCGACGGATTACCGTCGGGGCCTTTGTCGTGTCCGAGGTGGTGACGCTGGCGTGAACGGCATGAGCATCCCCGCCTGGTCAGGACGCCGCGCAGGAGAGGCGCTTCTCAAGGTCAAGGCCGAAGGTCGCCGTAAGGACAAGCCCTGTTGCATCTGCAAGCAGGGCATCGACTACTCGCTGACCTACCCGCATGAGCAGTCCTGCAGTGTGCAGCACGTGAAGTCACGGAAGCTGTACCCGCATCTGACGTGGGAGCCAAGTAACTGGGAACCCGCTCACCTCTCGTGCAACAAAGCAGCTGGCCCGGGCGAAGACCTCGGCATGGGCGTCACGTCCGAGGACTGGTAACCGTGGCCCGGACAGTCGTTGTGCTGTGTGGCCCACCAGGTGCCGGCAAGACCACGGCGGCCGTGCAGTCAGGCTTGCAGGTCTTCGACCGCGACGACCGGCAGTGGTCGAGTGAGAAGCAGTTCACCGAGGCGCTCGCCGCACTCGGCTCGGATCGACGGGCTCAAGCCGTGGTCATCAGGACCGGGGCCACGTCAGCGGCCCGGGCCAAGGCCGCGCAGCTGGTCGCTGCCACTCACGTCTACCTGCTGACCGCCGATCAGAACGAGCTGGCCCATCGCATCAGGCAACGAGACCGGGCCGACAAGGTCAACACCCTTGTTGGTGTCAGGACGTGGTTCGAACGGTTCGACCGCGCTGACGGCGTAAGGGACTTCCCCGGCTGGTCCGGGATCCACGAACCGGACCTCGGTGTGGTGTCCGACGACTGGTAGGCCGCCAAAAAATCCAGCATGCCGCCGTCCCGGACACTCCCCGCCTGCACCTCCCTCTCCCCCCGGGGTGGCGCCGCATGGATTTACCCCAAGATCGTTGAATTGGCGGGGAAAACGGACCCATCATCTTACCCGAAAGGCCCGGTTCAGTCATGGCAATTGCTGGCAATCTCACACTGGTCATTTCCGCCAGAATCGGCGACGCCGAACCATCCGACATCGGCGAAATCGAGTTGCCTGTCGTGAGCGAGAAGATCCATACCGTCGGCAACGTCTCCATCACCGCGCGCGTCCGCGTAGATGAAGCTGAACTGGCCGACCGCCTCAAAGACTTCGCCGCTGCGGTGGGTGATGAGCTGGCCGGGACCGGACGCCCGAAGCCAAAGGTTGGGCCGCCCATCCAGGACGTCATTGCCTGGGCGGCGGGTGGATCGCGCATCGGCGTTTTCTCCTTCGACCGAGAGGCCGCTCAGGAACTGGTCGAGGACTTCCTTGAAGCCCTAGGCGGTGACGTTGAGGTCAAGAGGGTCAGTAAGGTCAACGGCAGGGCCGGGATCGACTTCAGCGGCGGAGGATTCATCCGGTTCCTGGCGACCCGGGGAACTCGGAACAACTACAGCTTTGACCGCATCTACATTCCGGCCAGCGTGAACCATGGCGAAATGGAAGCGCTCGCGCCTCTTGTCCTGACGAGCAAGGAACCGGCAGTCGTCGGCTACTTCTAAATGCATGACCGTCAAACCTTCCAAGCAGCGCACAAGGGCGGCGAATCCATCCGAGGGATAAGCCGGGACCGCGGGGCGTCACGGAACGCCGTACGCCGAGCGCTGCGCCCGGGGGCCAGGGACAGCTACTATCGGCCCTCAGCTTCCGAGGACGCCGAACCGGCCGTACGGGACGTTCTGGCCGACTACCCGGCAATGAGCGTCTCCGACATTGCCCTGCTGATCGACTGGCGGAAGTCCCGACGGCAACTGTCAGACCTTGTGGCCCGGCTGCGGCCCCGGACCGTCTCCGAATGGCCTGCCATTGAGGCCCGCCCGTTGCACTCGATCACCATCGGTCACCTGTCCACGAAGCCGCTCGACGTCGGCAAGATGAAGATCGGGGAGTTGAACCTATGACCAAACGCAAACCGTCCGACGCCCTAGAGCCGGTCGAGGCCCCCGACCACCTGCCCAAACCCGTTGCGGACGTGTGGCGCGAAATCGTGGCCAGCAATGACCTGGTGGGAAAGGTTGACCGGGTAGCACTGGAAACCTACTGCACCCTCACCGCCCGCCTACGTGAAGCCCGCGGCCGGATCGAAGACGAAGGCATGGTTGTCACCGACACCCGGGGCAAGGTCATCCCTCACCCCGCGCTCGCCGTCGAGCGGTCCACGGCCGAGCAGATCCGAGTGTGGGGCGACCGGTTTGCCCCTCTCGTGAAGCCGACCAGGAAGAGCGGCTACATCGCAGACGCGACCGCACGGACCATCACCGAGGCCAAGCACCTGCACGGGCCGCGCTTCGCTGGTCCCGTCGCTGCGCTGAAGACTCTGGCCTGGATGATCGACGAAGCCCAGCGGGACAGCATGGAGGCCCTTCAGAAGGCCATGACCACGACTGTTCCCCAGTATCTGAAAGCCTGCGCCGAGCTGCAGGTAACACCGGCCTCGATCCCGGGCGTCGGGGTTCCCGTCCCTGCACCAGCTGAGGACGAAAAGCCGGCCGAAGAATCCAAGCCGGGGGTAGCCAGTGTCTCAGACCTCCAAGAACGCGCCAGGGCACGCAGATCCGGTTAGTGGCCCTAACGCGGTAGACCCGGGCGACTATTACCGCCAGATCTGCCACGTTCCTGAACCGGACCAGTCCGGGGCTAAGCGCAAGAAGATCTACGGGTACGCCGAACCGCGTATCTGCACCCCACCGCTGCGGGCACTGACGCCGGAAACGACGCTTGGCTATGACGTCATTGACTTCGCCCGCGACGTCCTGGGCGTGGATCTGTACCCGTGGCAGAAGGTGCTGCTGTGCCGGATGCTGGAACTCCTTCCGGATGGCTCGCTGAGGTTCCGCACGGCGGTCGTCCTGATCGCCCGTCAGAACGGCAAGAGCACGCTGTCACAGGTGCTGGCGCTGTGGTTCATGATCGTCTGGGGCTGGCCCCTTGTCATGGGTACTGCGCAGGATCTCGAAACCGCCGAGGAAGTATGGCAGGGCGCTGTAGACCTCGTGGAAGAGGACGAGGAACTATCCAAGCTCCTTAAGCGCGTCGTGAAGGTCAACGGCAAAAAAGCCCTCGAGCTGAAGACAGGCAGCCGGTATAAGGTCAAGGCAGCCAACCGCCGCGCCGGCCGTGGCTTCACCGGCAACCTGATCATGCTCGACGAGCTGCGCGAACATCAGAATTGGGAAGCTTGGGGCGCGATCACCAAGACGACCATGGCACAGGCCGAGGCCCTCATCCTCGCCTTGTCCAACGCCGGCGATATGACATCCATCGTCCTGAAGTACCTCCGGAAGATGGCCCACGAGGCCATCGGGGATCCGGACGGCATCTGCGAAGAAATCGGAGCTGCAGGACCAACGGCGCTCGACGTCGCCGATCTGGTCGCGGGCGATCTCAACGATCTCGACGATGACGAGCTAGCCGAGTTCGAACAGGACGAAGACACCCTGTTCCTCGGTGAATGGTCCATGGCCCCGGGAACTGACAAGCGTGACCGGCAGGGCTGGGCGCAAGCGAATCCTTCGCTGAACTGGAACCCGGGCTTCACCGAGCGCACCATCGCAGCGGCCTGCCGCACGGACCCTGAATGGGTCTTCCGCACCGAGGTCGGTTGCCAATGGTCAGAAGGCACCCTACTGGGGCCGTTCCCGCCAGGAGCATGGGACAAGGGCAAAAACGAACTGGTCAAACTCGACGACGGCAGCGTGACCGTCGCCGAAGAGGACCGGATCATCCCGGGCTCACCCGTCTGGGCGGGCGTGGATCAATCCCACGACCGGTCAATGACCTACATCGCCTTTGGCGGCTTCAGGGCAGACGGAAAGTATCAGGTCGAAATCGTGACCGCCCGGCCCGGGTCGGACTGGGTCAAGGGCTGGCTGATGGACGACAAGCGCCGCGGCAGGATCAAGGCGATTGCCGGCCAGTCCAGGGGCGCACCGATCTCCCCGCTGATGGAGGATTTGGCGGCCGACGAAGAGTTCACGATCCCGGTTGTTGAGTGGTCAGGAAGCGACCTCACTAGCGGTTGGGCTGACGTCTTTGATGCCGTCCGTGACGAGACGGTCAGGCACAATCCGCAGCCGGTCCTGGACACCGCGGCAGCCGTCGCGGTGTTGAAGATCTTCAGCGGCGGCGCTGCCCTGCCAGACCGCAACGCGTCCCCGGCGGAGATCGCCCCGCTGATGGCCTTCATCGCCGCCAAGTGGCTCATGAGTCGCCGGGTGATCGAACCGCCGCCACCACCGCCGCCACCAGCTGCGGTGACAACCGAGGAAACGACCTACGTCGAAGACAACGTGGCCCGTATGGGCTTCTGATGAAAGGAGTGCGCCTTGGTGAAGTGGTGGAAATCGGCAAGCTCACGCAAGAACAAAGCCGAGCCCGTCACAGCCGCTCCCCTCACGGAAGTCGGCTACGCAACGAAAGCCAGCGACTGGTGGACCAATCTCGACGCAGAAGAAACGCCCGAACTGCTGTGGCCTCACAACATTGAGGTCTACGACCGGATGCGCCGCCAAGATGCCCAGATCACTTCTGTGCTGCGGGCCATGACCCTGCCGATCCGCCGGACGAAATGGCGGATCGACGGCAGCGGTTGCCGCCCAGAGGTGGCCCAAAGGGTGGCCGACGATCTTGGTCTTCCCCTGGTCGGAGCCGAGAGTATCCCAGTGGTCCGGACCCGTGACCGCTTCTCTTGGCCGGAACATCTTCGGCTGGCCCTTCTGATGCTCCCCTTCGGGCACTCTGTGTTTGAACAGCAGTACCGCATCGACGAAGCTGGCATGGCCCGACTCCGGAAGCTGGCATGGCGCCCACCCAAAACAATCTCCCGCATCGATGTCGCCCCTGACGGCGGGCTGGTATCCATCCAACAGCACAACGGCAAGCCGATGGGCATAGAGCGGCTGGTCGTGTACGTCAACGACCGCGAGGGCGGCAACTGGCTCGGTCAGTCCATCCTGCGGCCCGCGTACAAGAACTGGCTGCTGAAGGATCGGGCGCTGCGGGTGCAGGCCCAGACCCTGGACCGCAACGGCATGGGCATCCCGGTCTACAAGGCATCAAAGATCCATGACTCTGTCACCGGTGAAGATCGCGTATCCAGGGAGAACAAGGAACTCGACGCTGGTCTCAAACTCGCCAAGGGTCTCCGATCCGGAGACAACTCCGGCGGGGCCATCCCGAATGAGGCGGAACTGGAGCTCAAGGGCGTCACCGGCACTTTGCCGGATGCCGACACGCCGATCCGCTACTACGACGAGCAGATCGCACGGGCGGTCCTGGCGCACTTCCTGAACCTCGGCACCGAGACAGGTTCCTGGGCGCTTGGCTCCACCTTCGCGGACTTCTTCACTCTGTCTCTGCAGACCCTTGCGATGCAGATCGCTGACACCACTACTCAGCACGTCATCGAAGACATCGTGGACGTCAACTGGGGAGTCAACGAACCGGCTCCGCGACTGGTCTTCGAAGAGATCGGCTCGCGGCACGCGCCAACGGCCGAGGCGATCAAGATGCTCATCGACTGCGGAGCGATCAAGGCAGATCAGAAGCTGGACGACTTCCTGCGAAACACCTACGGCATGCCCGAAGCCGATCCCAGCACCGCCCGGGATCCACTCCCCCGAACCGCAACGGAGAACACATGACAATTCGAATGCTCAAACCCTCCGCAGCGTCGGGGCCTTGGTACCGGATGGAAGCCTCTACCGAGACCGACACGGCGGACCTCTACATCTACGAGATGATCGACAGCTGGTGGGGCGTGAGCGCGTCTCGGTTCGTCCGCGAACTGTCCGAACTGGACGTCTCCACCATCAACCTGTACGTCAACTCCCCCGGCGGATCCGTCTATGACGGCGTGGCGATCATGAACGCCCTCCGCCGGCACAAGGCCACTGTCGTGGCCACCGTGGACGGGCTGGCAGCCTCCGCTGCCTCGTTCATCATCCAGGCCGCCGATGAGGTTGTCATGGGCCAAGGCTCGGAGCTGATGATCCATGAGGCTTGGTCCTTCGCGTACGGCAACGCCGAAACGCTGCAGAAAGTCGCCGGAGACCTTGACCGGATCTCCGGAACCATCGCCGGGATCTACGCCGAGCGGGCAGGCGGCACCGAAGACGAATGGCGGGCCGCCATGAAAGCAGAGACCTGGTACACGGCAGATGAAGCTGTGACCGCCGGGCTCGCTGACCGCGTCGCCAAAATCGCCAAGAAACCCGAAACCGAGGACGCAAGCAACCGCTTCGACCTATCCATCTTTGCCCACGCCGGCCGCCAAAACGCACCGGCACCGGCAGTCAACAGCCACCGCGAACGCCGCCCCCAGCTCAGCCTGGTCAACGGCTCAGCGCTCGCAGCGGCAGCTCACATGGTCGAGAAGACCATCCAAGAACCTCCGGCCGAGCCGAAGGACACCATCACCCCCGAAGAGAAAGGAACCGACACTATGTCGGCAAAACTGACACAGGGGCTTCGTGAACGGCTCGGCATCCGGGCTGACGCGGAACTCAACGATGACCAGCTGCTTGATGCCTTGGACGAGGTACTCGAAGAGCAGGAGACCGAAGAGGCCCCGGCGGCTGCAGCAGCCGCCCAGGCGCCCGGAACGGTCGTGCTGGACGCGGCCCAGTATCAGGAGCTGCGTAACGCTGCTGATGATGGCCGTGTGGCCCGTCAGCAGCAGCTGACTGACGAACGCAACGCGCTCGTCAACGCCGCCGTGCAGGACGGCCGCATTCCCCCGGCCCGTCGTGATCACTGGCTCAACTCCCTTGAGGCCGATCCGGGCATGGCTGACACCCTCGCTTCCCTCGAACCGGGTCTCGTCCCGGTTGACAGCCTGGGTTACACCGGTGGCGTCGAGGTATCGACCGACGAGGACACCGCTTACAACCACGTCTTCCCGAAGGAGTCCTGACTATGGCTCAGTACTTGCCTCTGTTCCGTCCCGGCCAGACGGTGAGCTTCGGCGTCACCACGGCTGTCACAGGCGGTCACCCCGTGGAGGTCGGAGCGTCGGACCGCTCGGTGGCTCCTGCCGGAGCTGCTTCCACGAAGGTTGTCGGCGTCGCCGGTCACGATGCCGCTATCGGCGACAAGGTGACCGTCGAGGTCAACAAGACGGTCCACCTGCTCACTGCATCCGGTGCGGTCACCCGCGGCCAGCGGCTGGAAACGGCCGGCGCGGGCAAGGTCCGCACCCTGAACGCTGGCACGGCGTACTACATCGCGCTCACCTCGGCCGCTGACGGCGCATCCGTCGAGGCTCTCGAACTCTAGAAGGGAAGGTAGTTAGATGAGGACTTACCCCCTCACTCCCAGCCAGACTTCGCAGGCCACTGCGGAGCAGCTGATCGCATTCATCCAGAGCCCCACGCAGCTGGCCCGCCGTCTTGGTGAAATCCTCACGGCCCAGCAGTTCATCGGCCTGTTCCTCCTGCAGGGACGTTACGAGGTCAAGGGCGGGGCCATCGCCGTTCCGGTGAACGAGAAGATCCGCACTGACCGCGGCGCTGAGAAGGTCGCCCCCGGCGCGGAGTACAAGCTGACTCCGTTGAGCCAAGAGCAGTACGAGATCTACACGGCTCAGAAGGACGGCATTGCCACCGAAGTCGTCGATGAGGAAGTGGGGCGCAACCTGCGCCGGCCCATCGATGAGGCCATGCTGTTCCTGCAGACAGAGCTGGTGTTCAGCGCGAACGAGCTGGCGCTCGGTGTGGTTCAGTCCGCCATCACCCAGACGCTCACCGCAGGGAATCCCTGGACGAACGGGAAGCAGATCCTCAAGGACGCGCTCCGTGTGCAGGCTGCTGCCCGCCGCCTGAAGCTCGGATATGAGATCGACACTGTTGTCCTCAACGGAGAACAGCATGCCGAAGTCATCCCTGAGCTGCTCGATGTCCTCCCGGACAACGACAACACGGCCCTCACGGGCAACTTCCCAACCATCGGCGGTATCACCTGGGTTGCCAGCGATGACGACGAGTTCTCCGATCCGCTGTTCGTGGACCGGCGCCGCCTCGGCGGCATCGGCCGGGAGAACATCCCCTCGCCCGAGTACCGTCCCGTCGGAAGCGACACGGGCGTCGAGATCGCGACATTCCGCGAAACCTCGGACAAGACGCGCATCCAGGCGCGCAACCCGCACGTGCCGGTGGTCGCTAACCCGCTCGCTGGCTTCCACCTCACCGGAACGGGGGCCTAACGATGGCTGAAACCAAAGCAACGTACAAGGCGACCGCCCCGGTCGTGAAGGTCGCAGTCGGCCCGGCCGACGGCAACCGCGTCGCCCGCTTCGTGGACCGCGGGGACATCATCCCCGCCGGCGTTGACCAGGGCATCCTGGACCAGCTCGAAAAGCTGGGCCGGGTCGAGAAGGTCAAGGCCGCACCCGCGGAAGAATCCGAAGCCGACAAGGAGGCCGCTGCGAAAGCTGCAGCCGAGGCGAAGGCCGCCGCCGATGCCAAGGCAGCCGCCGACGCGAAAGCTGCAGCGGACGCCAAAGCAGCTGCAGATGCGAAAGCAGCTGCGGACGCCAAGACCGCTGCCGGCAAGACAGCAGCAACCAAGTAGAGGGGGTGGGCGTCATGGCGGAAGATCTGGCTGAGCTTGAGACGGTGGAAAAGGCGTGGCGCCCGCTCCGTGCTGCTGAGAAGCCGAAGGCGGAGTATTACCTGGGCATGGCCTCGCGGGCTATCCGGCGACGGTGGCGGGACGTTGATGAACGGATCGCCAACCCTGGTGACCTGCTGACTGCTGAAGACGTCGCCGACGTCGTGGTGCAGATGGTGCTCAGCGCTGTGGAAGGTTCGCCTGTCCGCGGGGCGAAGTCTTTCAGCAAGACCACTGGCCCTATGTCGCTCTCGGCCACGTTTGAAGCGGGCAGCACGAATCCTTCGAACATTGAGGACTGGATGGTTGAGGTCTTCGAGGGCCGGGCCACGGTGGAGCCGAGGTTCTGGGCTCCACCGGCTGGCCGGTACGAAAGCATCTTTGAGTGGCCTGAGGGGGTGAGCCAGTGAGTTTCATCAGCTCCTTCCCCGAAGAGTATTTGACTGATGTGGTCGTGCTGCGCGGCGGCGGCCGCGACGCCAAGGGCAACCCGGTCACCCCAGAAGAGATCTCGGTGACCGATTGCATCGTTGCCCCGGGTTCTTCGTTCAGCGGCGACAACCGTTCCGCAGCAGCATCGAGCAGGGCATCCCTGTACCGGGATCCGGATCCGGGTTTCTCGTTCCAGAACAAAGACCGCGTCCGCGTCCCTGAGGGTGAGCTTATGGCCGGTGAGTGGTCCGTGGACGGCCGACCGGCTGAATGGCCGATGGGCGTCGAAGTGACGTTGGTGATGTCCTGATGGCGCTGCGGAAGATGCGGGGCTCACGGACCTACTACGCCGATGACGACGGGCTTCGCCAGCTCGGGCAGAACAGCAAGACCGCTGCCGTCACCATCGCAGCGGCCCGCAAGCTGGCCGGGAACGCCCAGGCCGCAGGCAAGGGAAACTACGAGGCAGCACCGTCCACTGTGACAGCTGGGTGGAAGAACGAACGCCGCTCCGGGGCGGTGGTCCGCGAGACCACCCCTGATGTGCGGGACGCCCGCAACTCGATCCTGCTGCGGGTGATGAAAGCTATGAGAGGCGGACGCCGATGATGGATGGCTTGGTCTTCCCGGACCCCCTGGAATGCATGATGGATCTCATCGACGGGACAGAGCACCTGGATCAGCCAGTCCGGGCCGTCCTGCACCTGGACGCGGACGAGTACGGCGTGCTGCAGGGACCGTTCCCCGTCGTCCTGATCTACGCTCTCCCGGGCGGCACGGAGGGCTACGTAGACCGCACCGACAAGGTAGCGCTCGAATGCTACGCCCCGGGCCGGGCCGCGGTGAACACGCTGGAATCGATTAAGGCCTTCATCTGCGGCACAGATATCGAAACGCCCAGCGGCTACCTCGAT
Source organism: Paenarthrobacter sp. NPDC090520 (assembly GCF_044769205.1). Taxonomy (NCBI): domain Bacteria; kingdom Bacillati; phylum Actinomycetota; class Actinomycetes; order Micrococcales; family Micrococcaceae; genus Paenarthrobacter; species Paenarthrobacter sp. NPDC090520. The sequence continues at coordinate 68,975 of NZ_JBIVXM010000001.1, read as the reverse complement.
GGCCTCGCCGTCGACCAGGTGCCCACCGATGTCCCCTACACCTCGGACACGCTCAATAAGGCGGACGCGACGTTCACCGTCACGTCCCGCCCCCTCTAACCCCTCCCAGGGGGATCAACGCACACCACTTGCCCTTGAAAGGGGTTCTTTGTCATGCCAACTTTCGACACACTCCGTCAGGACTTCGACGACCGCGCCCTGATCCGCAAGATCCAGAAGGCGCTCGCCGTCATCGCTCCGACCACTGTTGACCTTCCCGAAACGCTCTTCACGGGCGCCGGCACTCTGCTGGATCTGAAAACACTGGGCTGGAAGCCTGTCGGCATCGTCACCCCGGACGGTTACGACTTCGGCCGGGAAATCAGCAAGGAAGACGTCAGCGCCTTCGGTTATGCCGGCCCGGCGCGATCCGACACCACCGGAGTGGCCCGATCCGTCACCTTCACGCCGCTGGAACATGGCCGCCGGCACATGCTCGAACTCACCGACGGTCTTGACCTCAGCGCCATCACCCAGGACCAGACCACCGGCGAGATCGTCTATGACGAACTCGATCTGCCGACCGGCAAGGAATACCGGCTCCTGATCATCGGCCACGACGGTCCGGCAGACAACAACTGGATCCTCGGCAAAGGCTTCCCGCTGGTCAAGCTCGCATCCACGGACAACGAAAAGTGGGGATCGAGCGATCCCGTCACCAAGCCGATCACACTCGACATCTTCAACGATGACGAGCTGGGCACCCCCGCACGTAAGTACATCGGCGGCACGGGCGCACTGAAGCACAAGACGGCACTCGGTTTCACCCCAGCAACGCCGTAACCAACAGACCGCGGGCCGCGCCACTCTTCCGGGTGGTAGTGGCGCGGCCCGCTCAAAAACTCAAACCACCCAGACCCCATCAAGGGAGCCAGCAATGCCGAAATTCACCAAAGACGGCCTGACCCTCGAAACCTCCCTCCCGAACGAAATCAGCGAGCTCCGCGCTCGCGGATTCCTCGAGGAGAAGGACGAGACGCCGGCCTTCAACGAGGGCGGAGAACTGCCGCCCGCTCCGGTGATCGTCACCAACGACACCGGCCGTCCCGAGGGCGTCAAGCCCGCATCCAAGTCCACCAAGTAACCAACCCTCACCACCCGGAGGTAGCACCATGGCAGCAAAAAACAACGACAAGCCGATCGGCAACATCAAGCGCGTCAAGGTTGAGGCGGAGAACAACGATCCGGCCCAGTACCCCCTCGCAAACGGGAAGCTGATCACGTTCCCGGATGTCCACGATCTTCCGTTGGAGGAAGCAGAGGCATTCTTTGATGACCTCGACAACGGGCGGCGAACCGGCAAGATGTCACCAGCGCTGAAGCGTTGGCTCTCGGAAGAGGACTACAAGGCCCTCACCGCCGAGTACCCATCGCCGCGGAAACTCGGCCCGGTAGTCAGCGCCGTCATGGCGCACTACGAAGGCGTCTGGGGTGCCCAGGGGGAAGATACCGCCTCCGAGGGCTCCTAGAGCGCTACCGCCCGCAGATCCGCGCCGACCTCGCACACGAGTATCCCGGCGTGGACCTGACGGAGTGGTACCACGCTGGCCGGTGGGTGGCACTACTCGAACTAATCGACATGCTGCCCGCCGCCAGCAGGCTCAACGAGGCGATAGCCAACGACCCTGAAGCCGCTGAGGCAATCGCCAAGTCGCGACAGGGGAAAGAGCAAAAGCCGTGGTCCCCGCGCACGGCCGAATGGGATCTCCACGCGACAATCCTCAGCTCAGTTGCCAACGATCTGAAGACTCTCATCGCCATCACCAGCAAGGCGAACGGCGGCAAGCCTGGCGAAGTCAAACCATTCCCCACGCCCAAGACCGCGATCCAGGAAGCCATGAAGATCGCCGAACGCGAATGGGCGGTGGACTTCGCCGGCCAGCTCGGGTTCTCCCCGGAGGACCTGTGACAACTCAATAGGAGGCCTTGATGCCCGTCATTGGCGTAGCCGAAGTTCTCGTGAAGCCCACCTTCAAGGGAACCCAGGCCGAGGTCTCCCAGATCATGGACGGCATCAGCACCAACGCTGGCCGCTCCGCTGGTCAACGGATGGCGCGGGGTGTCTCGGCAGGCTTCTCAGAGGGCGTTTCTAAGCTCAAGTCCGAAGTCGCCGCGGCTGAGAAGACCATCACCAGGTCACAAGCCCAGATCTCGGCAGCCCAGTCGAAGATCGCTTCCTCGACCGAGGCCGAGGCGAAGGCCCTGGGTGCGGTCCGGGTCGCTGAGCTGAAGCTGCAGGAGGTACGGGACAACTCAAAGGCCAAGGCCTCCCAGGTCGCAGCGGCAGAGGAAGCGCTGCAGAACGCACGGCGGAAGGCCGCGACGGCCACCGACTCACGAAAGACCGCTGAGAAGTCCCTAGCGGATGCCACAACCGATCTGAAATCGGCGCAGGATCAGTCGGCCAAGTCATCGGCGGAGCTGGAAAAGAAGCTCAAAGGCGTCGGCGACCAGGCGGGCGAGTCCGAAAAGAAGGTCTCCCGCCTGGGCAGCGCGGTCTCTAACGGCCTGAAGTGGGGCGCGGTGGCAGTGGGCACGGCCGCCGTCACCACGCTCGGTGTAGCCCTCACCAAGGGCTTCAGTCGCCTGCAGGCCATCGAGAACGCCCGCGCCAAGCTCTCAGGCCTCGGGCACGACGCCGAGGCCGTCAAGGGCATCATGAATGACGCCATGGCCTCGGTGAAGGGCACGGCGTTCGGACTCGACGAAGCTGCCTCGGTCGCCGCCGGCGCTGTGGCCGCCGGGGTGAAGCCCGGCAAGGAGCTTGAGCGGACGCTGAAGCTGACCGGTGACGCCGCGACCATCGCAGGCGTCGGCATGGGCGAAATGGGGGCGATCTTCAACAAGGTCGCTTCCTCGAACAAGATCCAGGGCGACGTCATTGCCCAGCTGAACGACGCGGGTATCCCCATCGTGCAGCTGCTCGGTAAGGAACTGGGCAAGACAGCTGATGAAACCCTGAAGCTGGCCTCTGAGGGCAAGATCAACTTTGAGACCTTCCAGAAGGCCATGGAGTCCGGTCTGGGTGGGGCAGCTCAGAAGTCGGGCGAGACCCTGCAGGGTGCCTTCAAGAATACGATGGCATCCCTCGGCCGTATCGGCGCAAGCCTGCTGTCCGGGGTGTACCCGAAGATCCGCGATTTCTTCGCTGGGGCTATCGAGTGGCTGAAGCCCTTGGAGGAAGGCGCGAAGGTCGCAGGGGCGGCCATTGGCACGGTCTTGGACCGGGCTCTGACGGGCGCGCAGGGGCTGTGGGATCTGCTGGTGAAGGGAGACTTCACCGGCAAGCTCACGACGGCCTTCGGCTGGCAGGAAGACTCCCCTCTGGTGGACTTCCTGCTGAAGGTCCGCGACGGGGCCAAGGGCATCTATGACCTGCTGGTGAAGGGCGACTACACCGGTCTCCTGCGGAACGCCTTCGGCTGGGAAGAGGATTCGCGGGTTGTCGGCTTCCTGCTGACGGTCCGGGACACCGTCCTGAAGATCCCCGATGCTCTCACCAGGGTCATCGAGGTCGGCGGCGACGTCGCAAAGTTCCTGTGGGACATGCGCGTGCCGATCAGCATCATCGCTGGCCTGATCACCGCAAGCCTGATCCCCCACTGGGTGTCCCTCGGCGTCACTGCCCTGTCCAGCGCCGTGACGCAGAAGCTCGCGTGGGGCATGGCACAGGCCAGCGCTGCGAAGGCCGCCTTCGTCCACTCGTGGGCGGTCATGGTCATGGTGGGCGGCTGGATCGCCATGGGGGTCGCTGCACTGAAGTCGGCGGCCGAAACCGCAGCGATCTGGCTGCTGTACCAGGTCGAGCCGATCAAGGCCGTCGCTTCGATGATCGCGGCCCGGGCTGTGATCGTGGGCAGCTGGATCATGATGGGCGTTCAGGCGACCATCAACGCGGCCAAGATCGCCGCTGGCTGGCTGATCGCCATGGGTCCGGTCGGTTGGATCATCGGGATCATCGCCGCCGTTGTGGGCGCCTTCGTGTGGGCCTACAACAATGTGGGCTGGTTCAAGGACGGTGTCGATGCAGCCATGCGCTGGGTCGGTCAGGCCTTCATCTGGCTCTACGAAAACGCGGTGAAGCCAGCCTTCGACGGGATCTCCTTCGCCCTGGGCTGGCTGTACAACACGATCCTGAAGCCGACCTTCGACGGGATCATGGCGGCCGTGAATTTCGTGGGCGCGGCTTTCACCTGGTTCTACACGACGGTCCTGAAGCCGATCTTCGATTCGGCCGCGGTGATCATCGGCGGCTTCTACCTCTTCTTCCGAGGAATCGGTCAGCTGGTTGCCTCCATTTTCACCTACGTCCTGGTCCCGATTTTCATGGTCTTCTGGAACGCCGTGATCGATGGGTTCCGGCAGATCGGTGACGGGATCGCCTCTTGGTGGAACTTCACGGTCGCGATTTTCAACCAGACCGTCGCCTTCGTCCGCGACGTCCTGAGCGCCGCCTTCACCTGGCTCTACGACACGATCATCCGCCCCGTCTTCGACGGGATCGCCGCCTCGGCTACATGGCTGTGGAACAACGTCCTGAAGCCCACCTTCGATGCGTGGGTGTGGGTCTTCACGGTCGTCATCCCCAACGCCCTGAACTGGATGTACCAGAACGCCATCAAGCCAATTTTTGATGGCATCGGCGCAGCCGGGACGTGGCTGTGGAACAACATCCTGAAGCCGGTCTTCGACACGTGGGTGTGGTTCTTCACAACCGTCATCCCGAACGCGGCTAACTGGCTGTGGCAAAACGCGATCAAGCCGGCCTTCGATGGGATCGGCTCGGCCGTGTCCTGGGTGTGGGAAAACGTCCTGAAACCGGTCTTCGATTTCCTGGCCAAGGCCATCAACGAGGACATCCCGAAAGCCTTCGAGCTGGGCGTTTCGGCCGTGAAAAAGGCCTGGGACACCATCTCGGACATCGCGAAGGCTCCGGTGCGGTTCGTGATCAACACGGTCATCAACGACGGCCTGATCAACGCCTTCAACGGCATCGCAGACGTCCTGCCGGGCATCGACAAACTGCCACGGGTAGCCCTCCCTGAAGGGTTCCGCCGTGGCGGCATCCTGCCGGGCATGTCGTCCTGGCGGGACGGCGACGACCAGCTCGTGCCAATGCGCAAGGGTGAAGGCGTCTACGTCTCGGAGGTCATGCGCGATCCAATCGAGCGCGCTCGCCTCTTCGCGATGAACAAGGCCGCGATGATGGGCAAGTCCTTGGACAAGGTCCGGACCATGTTCGGCGCTGGCTTCGCTAAGGGTGGACTCGTTCACCCGCTGCGGGCCAGCACAGTGTCCCAGCCCTTCAGCGCCAGCCACAACGGCATCGACTTCGCGGCACCGACCGGCACGCCCATCGTGGCAGCTGGCCCGGGCCGAGTGTCCTCTGCTGGATGGTCTTCCTACGGTGGCGGTAACGAGATCCACATCGACCACCCGAACGGGCTGCAGACCTGGTACGCGCACCTTTCATCGTTCGCGGTGAAGCTCGGCCAGATGGTCACAGCCGGGATGAAGATCGGCGAAGTCGGCTCGACCGGCAATTCCACCGGATCGCACCTGCACTACATGGTGCTCAATGGTGGATGGCCAAGCTACGTCAACCCTGCCGCCTACTTGGACGGCGGCGGGGAGGCCGGCGCTGGCTGGAACCCGATTGCCGGAATCATCGACGGGCTGCTCGGCGCGTTCAAGGACGCCTTCCCACAGGCAGGCATGATGGCAGACATTGCCATCGGAGTCGGTAAGAAGCTGCTGCTGAACGTCTCGGACTTCATCACCGGCCAGGGCGGCAAGGATGACGGCATCGGTTCGACCGGCATGCCGTTCCTGTTCGACAACGGCGGTGTCTTGAACCCGGGCCTGACACAGGTGCTGAACGCAACCCAGAAGCCGGAAGCGATCTACACCTACGAGCAGAACAAGGCTCTGCAGTCCCTAGCCGCGCGCGGCGCCTCCGGTATCGGCGGCTCGGATCGGGCGCTCGTACACATCGAGAACCTGCACACCCGCGATGAGGATGAGGCGGTCCGCCGGATCGAAACATCCCAGCGCGATGCGCTGGCTCTTACCCGATAGGCAGGAGGCCCGATGGGCATCAGTTACGCGACCCCGTACACGCCGCCGCAGCCAGCGGTGAGCCCGTGGACGAGGACGAAGATGACGTGGACCGCCAAGGGCGTCACGTGGCCGCTGACGGACCCGGCATCAGGGTTGTTCCTGATGCCGGGCGTCCGCGGCCTCGGCTCGGTCACCACCGAACGGCACGCAACCACTTCCCCCGCCGTGGCTGGTTCCCGGCACGAAGGCATATCGGTCCTGGACCGCAGCGTCTTCTGGCCAGTTCACATCTACCACGATGAGGGTTCCGAGGCATGGATCAAGCGGGACCGGGCTTTCTGGGAAGGGATGGACCCGGGCGACACCGGAGTCTGGACCATCTTCCACCCCGGCGGCGGCGTCACCAGGTCACTCCGGCTGCGCTTCCGGGACGACGGGGACCACACGGTCACCTACGACCCGGCCCGGTACGGCTGGCAGACGTACGGCATCAACTTCGTTGCCGAGCGGCCGCACTGGGAAGGTAACCCGGTCGTCGCTTCGTGGAAAAACCCGGACTATCTGCCCTTCTTCGAAACCACCGGGCCGCATCTGTTCAACATCAGCTCCGGAGCCGACATCCAACTCGCCACCATCGACAACCCCGGCGACGCCGAATCTTTTGCCAGCTGGTTCATCGACGGTGAAGCCTCTGAAGCAGCGGTAGGGATCAACGGCGACGTCGCGCACGTGCCCTTCCCCGTCCCGGCCGGGAAGTGCTTGGTCATCGAATCCGACCCGGACAGGATCGGAGCGATCCAGTACGACGTCTCCCCCGCCCAGCTCGAACTGGACCAGGACGAACGAAAGAAGCCCTCCGAACGAATCATCGGCGTCGATCTCATCAACCCCGTAGACCGGACGGCCGACCTCGGAGAAGCGGACTTCCCGCCCATCCCGCCCGGGGCCAAGGTCAAACTCTCACTCTCCCTCGAAGGAACCGGCACCGTCGAAGCCCGGCTACCCACCCTTTACAGGAGGCCATGGTGAGCATCTTCAGGATCGCCGTCTACGACAAGAACCGGCAATTCAGGGGCCAAATCGGAAACCCCACGGCGCTCGCCGGCATCATGCGGCACAACATGGTCTCCACTCTCGACCTGACGGTGCCCTTGTCGCATGAACGCATCGGGGACTTGATGGCCGACGGGGCACGTATGAAGGTGATGTTCCGCAAGAAGCATCTGTTCTCCGGGCCGATCATGAACGAAAGCGGCGAATCGAACGGCATCAAAGGCTCGGTGACTTTCCACGCTGAGGGAGATCTCGCCGTCCTGAAGGACATCCTCGGCTGGCCGGTACCGGGATCCGCCATCGACAACCAGAGCGCGGCCGAGTACCGGACCTATACCGGAACAGCCGAGGCCATCGTCAAAGCCGCGGTTCAGGAGAACGGGGTCACCCGCATGGGCGTCCCTGGACTGTCGGTGGCGCCGAACCTCAACCGTGGGGCCGTGATCCCCGGCGGGGTGCCCCTGCGCATGCATCCCTTGTTCGATCAGTTGTTCCCGGCAGTCGAAAACGCCGGCCTCGGCGTCACGGTGCAGCAAGTCGGATCGAGTCTGGTCCTGGACGTCTACGACAGCGGAACCTATCCCAGGACGCTGCGGGCGAAGGGTAGGACGCTGAAGGGCGTCAAATGGAACCGAAGCCGCCCAACAGCTTCCCGCGTGATCATCGGCGGCCAGGGAGAAGGAACAGCCCGGAACTTCCGGCAGCTAATCGATCCAGACAGGGAAGCGCAGTACGGCATAAGGGCCGAGACCTTCCGGGACGCCCGCGACGACAACACCCCGTCAGTCATGGACGCTCGCGGCCGCGAAACCTTGGACGAAGCCGGGCCGAAAAACGGGCTGACTCTCGAACTCGTGGGCACTGGGATCTTCCAGTACGGCGAGGGCGGTTTTCGGGAGGGCATGACTGTGCCTGTCGAGGTGGCCGATGGTCTGGTCATCACCCAGCCCATCCGCGAAGTCAGCCTCAAATGGGTCTCCCCGGAGTACGCCGAGGTCAATCCCATGATCGGCGAAATCATCAACCAGCCAGCGCGGATCTTCGCGCAACGAATTGCTGCCCTCTGCAAGGGGCTGCGGAACCAGGAGCGTCGCTGATGCCTGTCGTTTTCACTTCCCGAGGGTATGACACCACCCCCGCGAAGCCCTACACAGAAGACGCGTGGGCCAACGCCTTCGGGGACTCGTTCATCGGAGGATCGAAGTACGGCGTTAACGGAGCTGGCGACTGGAAAGTCAGCATCGTCGCCAACGCGACTCGGACAATCTCCATCGCGGCCGGCAAAGGCTGGGGCTGTGGAGTGACTGACCAGACCAGCCAGAACGAGACCCTGCAGTTCGCCCCGTCCGCGTCAGGCGCTCGCTGGGATACCGTGGCGGTCCGTCGAGACTGGAACCCAACGGCCGGCGTCTCGCAGTTCGTCATCATTCAAGGCGGTTCATCCCGGGCTGTCTCTGGATCGCGGCTGTTCGGCCCGGGCGACATTGATGATCAGCCCATTGCCTTGGTGCAGATTAAGGAGAATCAGACACAGCCAGAAGCTGTGGTGGATCTCCGCTGCTGGGCGGCAAACGGCGGCGTAATCATCCGGGACGACGCTGCCCGCTCTTACCTTGCCCGTCTTGGGGCTGAAGTTCGCCTTGGTTCTGTTACGTGGTTCTACGGTATGGACGGCAACGGCACCCCGGGGTGGTCGAGCGATGCGCCCGATCAAAAGCCGGTTGCACTCTCCGGCGGTTACGCTCCACTTGCCGCTGGTTATGCGACTCCCAACACGCGGAAACACGCGGACGGGCGGGTCTACTTCGGAGGGGCCATTGGAGCTTCCGGAGCCACCGTAAACGTTGACAAAGCCATCCCTAACGGTCGCTTCAAGGTCGGCGAGGTAGATCCAAGCCACCGGCCAGCTTCCTTGGAAGCGTTCGAACCGATCGTCACGACCTCGCTGGGCAGAGTCTTTCTGTATGTCTACCCGAACGGCCACCCCAGCAAAGCAGGGCACATCGAGTTTGAGGCAACCAACACTGGCGTCATCCCAAAAGACAAGTTCTGGATCATACTCACCGGCGGGTTGAGTTGGGCCGCGGCATAGGAGGGGCAGGCGTGTGGAGCCAGCGCTCATCACTGCGCTCGTTGGGGGGCTCACGGCACTCGGTACAGGTGCATGGAAACTCATCGACCGGGCTGACAAGAAACGCGAGCGACGGGAGGCGGCCGTGGAAGAACTCCTGAGGGAAAGAATCGCCACGCTGGAAGCGGAGGCGGCCCAGAAGGACGCCGAGCACAAAGCGGAGCTTGAGAAGCAGGCCACGGGGTTCCAGAAGGAGCGCCGTCGCACGAATCGCAAGCTCGCCCGGATCAAGGCAGCAGCCGGCAAATGGCGGGAGCAGCTGCTGACGAATGACATCCAACCCGATCCCGCCGAATGGCCGACGGAGGATGACAATGACGACAGCGAGTGATAAGGCGCTCGAAGAAGCATCGGAAAAGGCCGCTAAGTCGCGAAGGGCCAGCAAGCGGACGCAGCTCCTGCTTGCTGGCCTTTCTCTTCTCCTGCTCGTGGCCGTGGCTGCTGCGGGATGGCTGGCCTTCGATAATCATCGCCTGGCAGTCGCGAACGCCGCCTACGGGGCGGAGCAGGCCCAGGAGAAGCAAAACCTCGCGCAGGCCGCCACCGACACCTTGTGCCAGTCCACGGATCAGAGCGCAGCAGCTTCGGAAACCTGCCGGAACCTTGAAAAGGCAGCAACCGAACCGAGCCAAGGACCGCAGGGAGTACAAGGAATACAAGGCGTTCCCGGCCCGCAAGGCATCCAAGGCCCAGAGGGAGAAGCCGGCCCGAAAGGCGACAAAGGCGACACGGGTGAAGCTGGCGCGACCGGCGCCAACGGAGCTGACGGCGTTGACTCCACAGTCCCCGGGCCAGAAGGCCCAAAGGGTGACACCGGAGCGCTCGGCCCTGCCGGACCGATGGGGCCAGCTGGCCCAGCAGGTGCCAACGGAGTGGACGGCAAGGACGGGGCCGCACCGACGTCGTTCTCATTCACTGATCCCAAATCCGGGATCGCCTACACCTGCACACCAAACCCGCCGGGCTCCACCACTTACACCTGTGCTGCAGCGCTACCAGCACCATCAACAACAACCCAACCAAAGGGAGGTCAAGCGTGAGACCTGTCGATAGCAAATGGCCACAGTCCCAAGGCTTCGGCTCCTACGCAACAGCGGGAGTCGCGGGCAACCCCAGAGGCAGCATCGTGCAGCAGCTCGTGGCCCAATACGGCGACTACCAGCCCTTCGGCCACGCAGGAGAAGACATAGCTTGTCCCATCGGCACACCAGTTCATGCGCTCGCAGACGGCGTAGTGGTCTGGGCAGGATGGGCAGAGGATATGGCCGGAGACGAATCCGACTGGGGATACCGGCAACGCTTCTACGTTTACAAACGGTTCCCTGGCATTCTCACTGTCATCCGGCACGACAACCGCAGCGACGGGCTTCTGTACAGCCTCTACGGTCACCTCTCAAGCAACGACATTGCCCCACAAGGCACCGTCGTCAAGGAAGGTGACCAGGTCGCCCTCAGCGGGAACACGGCGAGTCGCACAAGTTTCGTTGCGGCACACCTTCATGTCGAAGCTCTAGTCGATATGTCTTTCCGGTCGAGCGGTGGACTCATTTACGGCCGTACCGACCCCTCTCGGTGGTACGGCGCGACCTCCCCCAAGTCTTACTCGGTCGATGAGCAGTGGCTGCTCGACCTCGGTCTATCAATCCCCTAAGGAGAAAAAGAAATGCCAGCTCGTGTCAGCACCTCCAAAATGTCCAATCAGCAGAAACTCGACTTCGTTGTTGATGCCATCGCCAATGGTGGACAGTCGATGCTCTACGGTGCATCACTCATCGATCTCATCGATGACATACCCCGCAGGGTGGTCAAGTCCAAAGTCGTCAGGGATGGTCAAAAGATTGACCTCGACCAAGAGATTGCCGACTCCAAAACACTGGGGCTCCGGAACGAAGCCCAGCTCGCCGGCCTAACCGCCGCTGTTCAAGCGCTCGCCGCTGGCTCCGGAGCCGATCCGGAGTTCATCAAGCAGACCATCGACGCGGCCATTGATCGCAACCTGGGCAGAATCACCGCGACGGTCACCATCGAGGCCGCCCCCGATCTGAAGCAGGAGGCTAGCCATGGCTGATCATTCCGCAATTGATACCACTCAGGCCAAGTACCCTTGGAAGACAGCCGTGCGGACCGCGTTCCAGGTCGGCATTCCAGCCTTCGTGGGATTGCTGGTAATCTTGCCACCGATCTTGCAGGACGTTGTGAATACGTTCGGTCACCAGTTGCCGGCCGCGCTGACTGCTTGGCTGGTAGGGGCGGCCACAACTATCACGGCCACCTCGGCCCTCCTGGCTCGAGTCTCGGCTATGCCGAAGGTCATCGACTGGACTCGGAAGTTCTTGCCGTTCCTAGCTCCGGATAGAGCGAAGAGCAACACACCAATAGCAGGAGAATAGATTGCCTGATTACGCCTTCGAATCGGAACTCGTGGCGGATCCTTACGCCTTCGAGCGAGCAGCTAACGCCGCAATTACCGTCTACGATGTAGCGGATACCAACGAGACCACACCCCTAGCTCTGAAGGATCTGAAGGGGCTGGCGCTCGCTAATCCTCTCACTTCTTCTTCCGAGGCATTCGTGCCAGGATTTCTCGCCCCATCACCGCAAGTCCGCCTGGTCGGAGGCGGATTGAGGGTCATTCGGTCCAGCTTTGAGGGTATGCGAGTGGAAGCCGCGGCTTCGAAAGATGCTGCAGAGGCGGCAGAAGCCAAGGCTGCGGAGGCCGCGCTGAATGCACAGGCACCGACGGATGCGCAGGTGGATGCCGGCATTATCCGCGCAGACATCCCTGCTATTGCTGCTGAGGTTGTGGCCAGCAACCCGACTGTGGCGGCTTCGGCGGCGTCGATGGCCCAGTCCGCCACCGGACTCATACCAAAGTGGAAGGCAAGTACGGCTTACGCGGCGGGACAGATGGTTGTCGCTCCGAGCGGCGATTTGGTGACTGCCAAAGTCAGTTTCACCTCGGCCGCCGCATATTCGGATACGAACTGGAATCTTTCCGTTGCAGCATCCATGGTGGCCAGTTCGTTGAGGAATCGGGGAGTGCTGGCCAATGGAACGGACATCAATACCCTGCGTGAAACCGGCGTTTACCATATTGCTTCCTCGACGTCCGCGGCCACGATGCTCAACCTGCCATTCAATGTCCCCGGGCAGGTGTTGGTGACCAAGGACCCTGGTTCAACATTGGTAACTCAGAAGGGTATAGGCATCCCTCTCACAGGCGGGAACATCTCGTTGTGGTCGCGGACTACACGTTCCGCATCAACATGGGATTCCGCTTGGGAGTCTGATCGTCAGGTCAAGGGCCCGCTCCCTGAGGGGACAAACCTAGGGACGTTCCGAACCCCTGGGACTTGGATCATCTCTAACGCCACCTCGGCAGCGACCATGACCGGCCTCCCGCAGCTCAACGGGGTAACGCTGGCTGACGCCGCTGTACTCGAAATCGCCACCTTTCCCGGCCAAAGCGCTGGCCAGGAGAGAATCGAAATCTATGTGGCGGACGGGAACTACGCGCGCTTCAGCCGTATCGCCCGGACCGCGAGCGGTTCATGGCCGACTTGGCAGCACGACAACCCTGCGCCCACCGCACCGCCGGCGACGGTGGCCAGCGACGCGGGGCTGGCCAACTCGGTGCTCATCAGCAACTTCACCCAGAAGATGGGCGGACGACGCAGAGTCACAACCGCGACCATTGCTTTCAGGTTCGACCACGGCCTGGCGAACTTCAACGCCTATGTCCGCGCGATCTTCGAAGCATATGGCTGGAAGTACTCGCTGGCGCTTTGCTCCGGTCAGTGGGACCGGTCGGAGAATGTCGGCGTCACCCAGGCAATGGTGAATGCCTGGGTTGCTGCCGGGCTCGCGGAAATCTGGAACCACACCAAGGACCACGGTTCCGGGGACAACTCCGAAGCTGCCTGGAAGGCAGCCATCAAGGACGGACTCACGGAACTGGAATCGCAGCTCCCGGCCGCCGCTGGGAAGATCTTCGGACTTGCGCCTCCAGGTTCTACCGGCACCAACTTCGGGGACTTCATCTTCGGGCAGACCCTGCCCGAATTCACCGACACCGACGGCATTCGTTTCATCCTCCAGAATCACGCCGTTGTTGCCGGCTACCTGACCACCGAGAAACGCGTCCAAGATGGTATGGTCCGGCAAGGCATGGGCCACGCCACGATCGACAACAAAAACCTCGCCTACGTGCAGGGCTATGTTGAGCAAGCGAAGGCCACCAAGACGGCCATGCAATTCATGCTGCACCCGTCTCGAATCAACACGGCTGGCTACATGGACACGGCAACCCTAACCTCGATCACGGAATACATCCGCGCCGAGGAACTGGCCGGGCGCATCAAGATTGTCAGCCCCTACGAACAGTTGCTCTGCGACGTCGTGTAGGTGCCGGCGAATAGACCCCCACCCTCGCGGGGTGGGGGTCTATTCGTCGTTTATTGGTGGTTACCGATCCCAAGCTTCAAGTTCGTCTTCAGCTAAGCCAAGGCTCAGTGTGTAATCCATCTCAATGAAGTCATCACCAGTCTCCACCGGTTCCGGCCGATATTGATTTTCCGCCTGACTGTTCAAGTCAGCGGCGTTGGGCAATGAGGACTCGTTGTTCATGTTCTGGACCGTAGCGAACGGACCTTGACCTTCCCCGGGGGAAGTCTGAGAGTTCACTTCGTTTCAGATGGGCTGGCCAGGATCACGGCAGCATCCCTGACACTTCCAGCTGTGTTCGCCTATCGACCAAGTGGCAAATGGGGCTGCGGTAGTCTTCGGCCCGTCGCCGGCAGTGCTCGGCCTCCGCGCTTTCAGGAGGAAAGTACACCATTTGAGCTTCGAGAGCGTTGGCTCTGGATTCGATGACGTCTATTTCAGAGACAACTTGCGCGTGATCCACTCTTACGGCTTCGCGAAGGGCCAGATCCAGCGCAGTGTTATCAAGCTCACAGCCCTCTGCCACGCGGTTAAGCAGGAGTTGGCGAGCAGATGCAATTGCGTTCGGGGTTGCACCCACGGGATGCGCGAGTGTGACCTGATGCATGATGGAGTCTATCGTGAACTCACGAGATGCTGCTTGCGCCTCGGCAACAGCTTCCATTTCCTGCAACGCGGCTTCAACTTCGCCCTGACGGTCACTCCCCACGGTTTCGCGCACCAGCCTCTGGTAGAAGTGCGCGCTCTTCATGATCAGTATGTCCTGCCCAGTTTCCTCCCGGAACTCTTGGATCAGTTCGGGCCTGGGAATTGACGGGTGCAGCTTCATCCACCAGTCTTCCTTGCTATCCTCCGTGACAAAGATGACGTCCCTTTTCTCCGACGCCGCGTGCTCCATGAGCTGTTTCCAAAGCAGGTAGTCACCAAATTTTCGGTTCCCGGGTTTGTTCTTGGCGTCCATGTAGCCAGGCGGAACCTCTTCAGCGAATCGTTTGGCCCCGTCCTTGAAGAGGCCATCCAACTGCTGTTTCCCGGGCTTCGGGCCGATGCGGCCATCGAATAGCTGAGTGATGCGATCCAGAATGACGTCCGGGTTCTTCGGGTCAGTCAGTTCGCTAATCGCTTTGAGCTCATCAGTCAGCTCATCGAGGTAGGCCTCCAAGGCGCTGATTGATGCTCCCTGAGCCGCTGTAGCCTTCAGCCTGGACTGCGTGGGGAAATTGCCAAGCTCGTTCTTGAAAGTCGTGATCCTGTTGATCCGCTGCCTGTGCGCTTCGGTCTGCTTCGCACGTTGCTTATGGGTGTTTCGGTAGAACTCATCTGCGACCTGGTACGGAATCCAAAGGCGATTCTGACGCTGTGACAGAGCATCAAAGTGCTCGTTGGCCGTCGACTCACGGACGTCATAAAAGAACAGCAGAAGATTAGTGTCGAGGGTGATAATCCCCTCTTCCCAGATTCTCTCGATCTCCGTCGTCGTGGGCTTGTGATAACCGCGGAACAGGTCACGCATTCGGTCCTCCATCATTCAATACTTGGTTCAATTCAACCGGCGACTGCCAGTTGATCCTAATCGGCTTCTGGGGAGGCCCGTATTTGGTGCAGCATCCTCTGACTCCGCCGCAGCTGCTTGCGAGCGAGCTGGATCAGCAGAGAGACCAAGGACAGTGACTGTCCGAGATCTCACCCGTCTGACTTTGCCAAATTTGTCACCCCAAGCTACTACCGAAGTGGCGCGAGTTTTCGCCGTTCATGAATGGAGCGCCGGTATGGGTCGCGGCGGATTCGATGACCGGTTCTGTCAGAACTTCCGCGACATCCCAGCTTCTTTGGTTGGCAGAGCCGCTTACCAAGCCGCCTGTTTGGCTGAAGGAGTCCGCCAGAGCTTCAAGGTCGGGGTCGCTCATTCCGAGGTGAGTATAGAGAGCCGTAAGGAATACGGCTATGGCCTGGCCGCCACCCGCGTTTGGTGTGGGAATATGCGCGGTCGTCAACTGTCCGCCAGATAGGTCACCTTGGATGGCGAGGGCAAGGTCTGCGGGTAGGTTTCCGGTCGCTTCCCTTCCCAAGTTGAGCGGAGGAAAGAAATTAGTGAATTTGGCCCATGTTCCCAGATCGGGGACGCAGATAAGATCGATTGATTCTCGTGGGTGGTGAGCATGTTCCATGTCGCGGCGGAACAGTTCGCTGGACACGTTTTCAGCTGGGTGAGAATCGGGTTGTTTCCAGTCGTGCGAATGGGCGAGGAGCCCGTACGGAAACGGGCGGACTAATTCCCTTCGAAGGGATCCAACTCGCGGCGAGAGGCTCCTCTGAGTTTGAGCGCACCGTCTGGTTGCTTCTTCAATCGACGCTGCTCGTATTGTGCTCTTAACAGAAAATGCCGCGGCGACGCCGGCGGCCAGAACCTGCGGCTTGCGGCGCAGTGCAGTTGGGTAACCTGGTCGAAATACCACGATGTCAGTTTCGAAGGCCGTGTCGCCTGTATCCACTTCACCAATAATGTACTTCTCTTGGGCAACCTCATAGGTCGGGGGAAGCCAGTTGCGAAGAAATTCTGCCCAAGCGGTCTGTATTTCTTTGCCACCCTCCTGGGTGCGGCTCTTGTCCTTTGATGTTTGGCTGTAGATTCGATCCCAATCATCCGCCATCTCCTGCGCCGTTAGGCTCAACCAACGCATGTGGGCGTGATTCATCGTTTCAGTTGAATCTGCACCTTGAACATTCAACTTATCTGAACCGGTTTCTTGTTGTTCCATATAGCAATACTTACCACCGCGGATGGGCGGTGACTTGAGCACACAGTAGCCGTCGGGGATGAGCCCTGCGGTACGTTTGCGGTACGCCCAGTTTTGCTTGGAATTCAGAAAAGCCCGCCGAGCCTGCGTTTTCGCAGGTCAGGCGGGCTTTTTCTCTGTGGAGCTAAGGAGATTCGAACTCCTGACCTCTTCGATGCGAACGAAGCGCTCTACCAACTGAGCTATAGCCCCTGGACCATGCTGTACGGCGTGGCCAGTGTCCCTAGGCTATAAAGTTTCCCGGCGCTTTTCCAACCACGACACGTACGACTCCGTCCCGTACTTTTCTCCTGGCGCCAGGTTGAGCCCTGCACGGAGGTAGCGACCCATGGGGCCGGGCAACGGGAACCCGACTACCCGTCCATGTGATCGCGTGACCGCCTTCCAGGACAGTGCCATGTCCTGCATGCTCAGCACCTCAGGACCACCCACCGTCCTCATCCGGTGGTTCTTGGGGGAACGCGGCGCCAGTGCTTCCTCAAGCAACGCCCGGGCGACGTCCGAAGGCGAGATCGTCTGGAACCTGGCGCCTTTGAACACTGGGATAAGCCCTACGCGGGCACCGGCGGCAAACACCATCTCCACGAGGCTGTGGAACTGCGTTGCCCGCACCACCACGGTCTCCAAGGCCGAGTCGGCGTAGACGCGTTCCTTCGCGGCCTTGGAAACGTAGAAGGAGTAACTGCTCCTGTCGCAATTGATGATGGACAACGCCACCGCCTTGGGAACGCCCGCCTGGTGGGCGGCGCCCAGAAGCCGGGAACCGCCGTCGGCGAAGTGCTTTTTCGCCTTTCCGAACTGGCCTTCCAGGCAGTCGATCACGACGTCGGCACCCGCCACCGCGGCCGCTAACCCCACGCCGGTGGTGACGTCACCCGCGTAGTAGGTGGCGCCGTCGTGATGCTTCGCGGAACCGGCGGGTGGTACGTGGCGGCTGAGGACGTTGACCGTGTGCCCCTGGCCCAGCGCACGCCGCACTACTTCGCGGCCCACCTGCCCGGTGCCGCCGGCGACGGAGACCACCGCCATGGGCGGCTAGGCCCGGCGTCGCTGCAGGACGTCGTCCAGATTGCTCAGGGCGCTGTGCCCCTTGGCCGGAGTGCGAACCTGCGTGGCGGCATCAGCCTGCTCCGCACCCTGTTTGAGGACCGGCTTCCCGACGGGCTTGGGGGCCTCGGGGAGGACCAGCGGCTCCGGCGCAGGCCGGTTTGCCTTGGCTGCGCCAACGTAGGTGGGCTTGGGAACCTCAACGGGCTTCCACGGGGTGCCACCGTCTTCGGGTGCGGCCTCGGCAGATGTGTCGCCGGCGGCGAGGGCTACGGCCAGTGCCGCTTGACGAAGTTCGACGGCGGAAAGCCTCGCCTTTTCGCCGTCTGCCTCGGCATCGAAAACAGGAGTTTCCTTGGCCTCCATGGGCGGTTCCTTGGGCAGGTACCGGGCGGGAGTGGGAATGGATTCCTTTTGGGCAGCACGGCGTGCCCGGCGTTCGCGGAGATCACGCAAGGCAAGCTGCCGCAAAACGACGACAGCGAGCACGGCACCGAGGAATGACACCAACGGCAACCAGATGGAGCCCTGCCCAAAGAGCCGGACAATGCCGGAAACCACGGCCGTCAGGAGGAGGATCAGGCCGGACAAGGCCAACGTCAGACGGGCGTACCGGATAGTGAACGGGGTACCGGACGTTTTCCGGGGAGTCGCATCAGCCACGCGGGATTCCAGGGGCGACGCCTGTGCTGTGCTGTGCATGGTCTCCATCGGTTTCTCCTGCTGAGGTGCCAAGGCCAATACCACCCCTGGCTGCGTCTCGTCGGGCTCGTCCTCGAATGGCTCTCCCGGCCCGGTGGCCGTTTGGACCTGTGGCCGCCCTTTGCGTAAAACATAGGGCGCGACCCACACCATCCAGAGCGCGACAGTGACAACGAGTATCACTGAGCTGCTGAGAGGGAAGTCCACATTCAAAACCGTAGAAGCAAATCGTCAGGTGCCGTGGCATTCCTGCCGGTGTGTCGCCCGCGAGTCCCTAAATGATTCCCGGGAAGCCCCAAAAGGGCCTATGACCTGCCCTTTCTTCCTTCCCGCCAGCTTTCCAGGAGTCCGTGCGGAACTTCGTCGGAGGTCAGCGCGAAAGATCTGTGGTCTGCCCATTCCCCGTTGATGTGCAGGTACCTTTCGCGGTAGCCCTCGTCCCGGAAGCCGAGTTTCTCCACCACGCGCAGGCTGGGTGCGTTTTCCGGCCGGATGTTGATTTCCATGCGGTGCAGGCCAAGCGTCCGGAAGCAGTGATCCGTCGCCATCGCCACAGCGGTGGGAGCGATTCCGTGTCCAGCGCGGTCCTTGTCCACCCAATACCCCAGGGTGGCCATCATGGCCGAACCCCAGACGATCGAGGAAACCGTCAATTGCCCCACGATGCGCGGTTCCCGGAAGCCGGGTGTCCACTCGGCGATGATGAACGGCAGGGCGGTGGCCTGGCGCGCCTGTTGGTTCAGGGAGGCCACCATCTGGCGGTAGCTTGGGAGGCTCCCACCCGGTGCGGGGTTGGAGGCCTCCCAAGGAGCCAGCCATTCACTGTTACGCGAGCGGACCTCGGACCATTCCCGCTTGTCCCGGTAACGGATGGGCCGAAGCACCAGGTCTCCGCTTTCCAGCGTCACCGGCCAGATCGCAGAGCCGTACATCCGGGTGTTACTGGGGAAGGGTGGCAGTGAAGTCCGGCAGCCACTCGCGGAGCTCGGGACCAAGGTCTTCTCGTTCGCAGGCCAACTCGATGCAGGCCTTCAAGTAGCTCAGCTTGTCTCCGGTGTCGTAGCGGCGGCCACGGAAGACCACGCCGTAGACGCCGTAGCCTTCGCCCTCGCCGCGGGCCAGGACCTCGAGAGCGTCGGTCAGCTGGATTTCTCCGCCGCGGCCCGGAGCTGTCTTCTCGAGGACATCGAAGACGGCCGGGTGCAGCACGTAGCGACCAATCACGGCAAGGTTTGAGGGGGCTTCATCAACGGAAGGCTTCTCCACCAGTTGCTTGATGCGGACGTACCCCTCCTCGCCGTTCTCCTCGACGTCTGCGCAACCATAGGCGCTGATCTTGGACGGTTCCACTTCAATAAGGGCCACCACGGATCCGCCGGTCTTCTGCTGCACGGCGATCATTTCGCTCAGGAGATCGTCCTTGGGATCGATCAGGTCGTCGCCGAGCAGGACGGCAAAAGGTTCGTGTCCTACGTGCTGCTTTGCGCGGAGGACAGCGTGGCCCAGGCCGTTCGGGTCGCCTTGGCGTACGTAGTGGATGTCACCAAGGTTGGTGGCCGACTGGATGGCTTCGAGCTTGGACGTGTCACCCTTC
Source organism: Paenarthrobacter sp. NPDC090520 (assembly GCF_044769205.1). Lineage (NCBI taxonomy): Bacteria > Bacillati > Actinomycetota > Actinomycetes > Micrococcales > Micrococcaceae > Paenarthrobacter > Paenarthrobacter sp. NPDC090520. The sequence goes on along the minus strand of NZ_JBIVXM010000001.1, from coordinate 49,108 downwards.
TCCGCCAAAGTGGCTTCAAGCGCAGGAACACGGTCGAAGTGGTCCTCCAACGCACGCTTGCTGCGGCCGGTGATCATCAGGACGTCATGCAGTCCAACTTTCACGGCTTCTTCGACCACATACTGGATGGCTGGCTTGTCAACCACGGGCAGCATTTCCTTCGGCATCGCCTTCGTGGCGGGGAGGAACCTGGTACCAAGACCCGCTGCGGGGATGACGGCCTTACGGACAGCATTGTTATGGTGAGTCACCGGACTAATGTAACGGACGGAACACATCAAAAGGTAAACCCCCGCCGTGCCGGGACACACAAATTGTCGGTGAATTGGCTGGTTGGGGCACTGGCGCCCCAACCGGCAAAGCACCGACGGAACGGACAATCATGGCATCGAAGGAAGAAATACGTGCCGCCCGCAGGCTGCACCGTCGCACGCTGACTCCTGAGCAGATAGCAATCGCCGGCGACGCCCTCGCGGCCCACGGAACGGCGTGGGCCAAGGACGTTTCAGGCGGCGCCCCCGGGACTTTCACCGTGTACTTGGGCGTGGCCTTCGAGCCTCCCACCCTCCCCCTGATCGAGTCCCTGCACCAGGACGGCCACCGGATCCTGCTTCCGGTGTGCGAGCCGGACAGGCAACTGAGCTGGGTGTTCTGGACCCCGGAGACGGTCTTCCTCCGCTCGGAATACGCACCGATTGACGAACCGGAGGGCGAGCGGCACGGCGCGGATGCCGCCGCGCACGCCAACGGCATCTTCATGCCTGCCACGGCTGTGGACGGAGACGGCAACCGGATCGGCCAGGGCGGCGGCTACTACGACCGCTTCCTCCAAGGCCTCGGCGCCTCGGGCCGGCAGCCCCGCACCATCGCGGTGACGTACGACGACGATGTGTTGCCTTCCGGCGCCATCCCGGCCGAGCCTTTTGACCAGCCCGTCCCCGAGGCCCTCACGCCATCGGGAATTGTGCGGCTCGGCAGGTAGTTATGGTGGCGTACGGCCGGCAACTTCAGGGTGGCGGTTGAACAGCCGGATGATAGAATTGGCACTCAGGCCCTGCGACTGCTAAGGCGGAGATCCCTCCGCCCGAGGCTGCACAGGACCTGACGTTTGTCCTGAGGAGGAATTCAGTGCCCACATACGCATACGCCTGCAAAGACTGTGACCATGCCTTTGACATCGTCCAGTCGTTTTCGGACAGTTCGCTGACGAAGTGCCCGGAATGCCAGGGCGCCCTGCGCAAGAAGTTCAACAGCGTCGGTGTTGTCTTCAAGGGCTCCGGCTTCTACCGCACGGATTCCCGCGATTCCAAGGGCAGCAGCACCGTTTCTGCTGCACCTTCGGCTGCACCGGCACCGGCATCTGCACCGGCCGCCACGCCGGCGCCCGCCGCTGCCGCGAGCTAGACCCACTTATCCACATAGGGCTGCAGGCCACTGCCTGACGGCCGGTGACGGTGGTTAGCGTGGCGTCATGCCACACTCACCGTCCTCTCCTCGCTTTGCCCGAACGCGCCATGCACATGGCGGAGTCCGCACGCGCTACACGTCCGGGCGTCCGTCAGTGCCCGCGTCTGGCAGCCTCCCCCGGCTGCTGTTCCTTTCCCGCCTTGCCCGTCACCGCCGGCTGCTCGTAGCCCTTCTGCTGTGCGTGGCGGCCGGCATCGCCGTCCAGCAGCTCACTCCCGCCCCTGAGCACCGCATCAGCATTGTGGTGGCCGCCCGGGACCTGCCCGCGGGGACAAGTCTCAGCCAAGGAGACTTCATCAGCATGGGTGTCCCACAGGACATGGCAATTTCGGGGGCCATTGGCGACCCCGCATCGCTGGCCGGACGCCAGTTGTCTTCGCCCTTGGCCAAGGGACAAATTCCTACCGAAGCGAATCTCCTGGGGCCGGGTCTTCTCATAGGGGCGCCCGCAGGATCCGCAGCAGTTCCCTTGCGCATGGCCGATCCCTCGTCCATTCAGTTGCTCTCCCCCGGACAACTCGTCAACGTGGTGCTGACCCCTGCTGACTCCTACGAAGGATCCCGCCAGAACCAGACTCTCGCTGGCCCCGTCCCCGTGCTCTGGACGTCGGGCCAAGGCGGGAAGGCCGGGCCCTGGCTGGGAACAAGCGATACCGACGGCCTGGTCGTGGTAGCGGCAGACCCTCAGCAAGCAGAAAAGCTTGCCGGCGCATCCACGCAAGGCAAGCTCTTCTTCGTGCTCATCAATACCTCTTGATCAGCGTCCGGGATCAGCCCCAGTGAGGCGGCCGCTGCTCTTTCAGCCACTGATCGTGGTCGTAGCCGGACTCGTCGCCCCACCGGCGGGGGTCGTCCTCCGCGGCCTTGTTGGGCAGGATTCCCGCGGAGGCGGGCTTCACAGCCCCGGACTTCGAGTCTTCGTCCTCCGCGCTCTTTTCGGACTCCAAGCCCTCGTGGGACTCGTTCGCTTCACGGGACTCGTTCGCCTCACGGGTCTCGTTGGCCCTACCCGACTCCTGGTCGACGGAGGCCGGTTCTTCGGAACCGTCGGAAGCGTTCGACAGTGCTTCCTGGCCCATTTCCTCGGGCTGCCCGTCCTTCTGTGCAGGCTCCACGGCAGGTTCTTCAGTGCTCACTGGCTCTTCTTTCACAACTTCACGTTCCGTGTTGTCCGCGCGGTCCCGAGACCCGACCGCGGACGGGCGCGCCACGAAACCGTGGACGCTGCCCACGTCCAATTGTTCTACGTCCATGTCCAGGAAACCATGGTGCGGGACGGAGGTTGCTTGCGGCAGGTGGTTCTCAAGGCCCAAGTAGGAACCAATACGGTCAGCGCAGGAAGAGGGATCAGTGAACACCTCGATGGTCCACAGGGACATGTACCGCCAGCCCATCCGCTCCAGCAGTTGGGGGCGCAACCTGCTGCGTTCCCGGACGCTCATCCGCCGGTAACGCTCGGTGCCGTCGGATTCAATGGCCACGGGGGTGGGGACCTCGGCACCTTCCCGGCCAATCGTGTGGACCGGATCGGCGGCGGCAGCAATGTCCAGCACTCCGTCATAGAGGTGCCATACCCGCGCTCCCCGCGCCCGCAGGCGGTCGCCAAGATCGGCCACCAGCGGATCCTCGCCGAGGGCCTGCTCACTGGCCACGGCGCGGGATGCCGGCGTGCCCAGGTTGCTGTTCCCGGACAGTTCCCGGTCCAGCAACTCATAGAAGTCCACGGCACCGTGCGACAAGCGGTCCAGGTCCAGGTCTTCAGGACGGAAGCAGCTCAGCACGTGCAGGGAACGGCGGGCTCGGGTCATGGCCAGGGCAAAGCGGTTGCGTCCGCCATCAACGGACAATGGCCCGAAGGAATGCAGGGCTCGTCCGTGCGGCGTGCGGCCATATCCCAAGGAGAAGATCACATGGTCCCGCACCAGTCCCTGTGCGCGCTCCAGATCCACCACTCGGAAGGACTCCGGTCCCGCACCAAAGAAAGCAGAGAGCAACGGATGGTTGGGCAACTGGAGCCTGATCGCTTCACCGATGCGGGCCGCATGCCGCAGGCTCGCAGTAACCACGGCCAAGGACGTGCGGGGGCGCAGCCGGGCGTGCTCGAAGACAAGGTCCACCACGCGGTTGACCTCCGCCGTCACGGATTCCACACCCTCATGGTCCGCCCCGGGAAGTCCGGTACCGTCCGGGATGTACTCCACCAGGATGGAACGGTCCAAGCCTGTCACGGAGCTGCCGTCCGGGAGGCGCCGCAACCCGCCGTCGTAATAGTTCTTGCTGAGCTGGAGGACCAGGTCCTCGTCCACGGCCCGGTACACCCAGTTCAGTTGCCACGTCGGCAGGACCCTCGCCAGCGCGGTGAAGGCACTGTCCACGGGTTCGTGGCTGGCAACTCCGGCCACTGGAGGTTCTACTGCCACGCTGAAGGTTCGGGCGTTGGCGATCTTCGCGTCGCCGAAGGCAATGACCTGGCGGGCACGGGCGATGGCCGGGAGCACTGCCTGGAGGGACGTCGACTCGGCGTCGATGATCACCACGGCATCGAACTTCTGCTCAGCGGGAAGCACCCCCGTCAGCAGGTACGGGCTGACCGACCACACGGGGACCAACAGCGGCACCAGGTCGGGTGCCTGGGCGCTCAATGCCGGGAGTGTCACCCGGCCATCCTTGAGCAGGGCGCGGAGCAGTTCTGCCTGGCGCGGGTGTTCCACGATTCCTTGGCGCCACCGGCTGGCCAGCTGCCACCGCAGGCGTGCGGCACCACTGGCAATATGCGCTTGGTCGGCCAAGCGGAATTCGGCCTCCAGCTGCCGCAGCGAATCGCCGTCGGACATGGCAAGGTAGTCATCGCCGCTGATCATGGCTTCCAGCGCAGACTGCCACCACGCGAGGTCAAGCTCGGCCGCGACGGATGCGGCAGGGACTTCACGCGCGGCAAGGTCGGTCAGCAATTCGCCCAGTCCATGCTCACGCATCTGCTCAATCAGGAGGGTGCGTTCAGGAAGGGTTTCCAAGGTGGCGGTATCGGCTACAAGCCGTTCCAGCCGTTCCATGAGCTCCGTGTAGGGACTTCCGTGCAGGGAGCCGCCATCGGAGGTGTGCTGGAGGGCCTCGCCAAGACGCTGCAACTCGCCGTCGAGTTCGCGGTAAAGCGCCCCAAGGTCGGCAAGGCCGGAAGGCACGGCGGGATGCCGCTGGGTGGTGGCGTAGCCGGCCCACAACGCGCGCTGCTCCTGGACCAGGACCAGCGAGCTATGGAGATCTGCGATGTGGACACCTGGTCGCACGTATTCCTTGGCTACCCGGCGCAAACGGGAACGCTGCATGGACGGCATCTCAAGGTTGCGTTCGCGGCGCCAGGAAGAGCTCGCCGTAGCGGAGATGAGGTCATGGACGGGACGGTCGAAAATGTCCGGGGTGAACTTGTCCAGGCTCTCACGCACGGCAATCAGCAGCTCGAGTTGGGTACCCCACTCGGTGAACGTCTCCCCGAGCCGGATCTCGGCATGGTCGGCCAACTGCTTCATCCGGTCGCGAAGGACAGGAAGCTTCTCCTCGGCCAGCCGGGCAAGCTGTTGCGCTTCCTCGGTCTCTTTGCGCGTGACCAGTCGAGCACCGTACCAAGGGCTGGACGTGGATGCCTTGCTGAAGCTGCCCAGTTCCGCAGCGCGGCGCAGGCGGCCGGCCAGTTCCTCGCGGTCCTTGATGTTGTCCAGGACGCTGCGCTTGAGCCTCACGGTGGTGGACGGGGCCGGGTGGATGGACGTCAGCTCGGCGAGGGACTGCATGGCCTGGTACGGCGAGCAGCCCCACCGTTCACGCACGTTGTGCAGCGAAGCCACATGGTCCGTCAGGGCATGGCGGTGCCCCGTCAAGGTCTCGTGGAGGTTGCCCAGCTGGGGTTCCAGGGCTTTCTCGTTCCGCATGATGGCCCGGACCAGCTGACCCTTCAGCTGTTGCGGCGTAGTGCCGTTGCCGGGGCGGAAAAGCATCGATTCGAGCCCCAGGGTGTCAAGATGCGCAGAGAGGGCTGCGAGGCTCGACTGGCGCTCCCCCACCACCAGGACGGACTTGCCCTCAGCCACCAACGCACCAACCGCGTTAATGGCTGTCTGCGTTTGTCCGCTGCCGGGAGGCGTGCTGACCACCAGGGAATCGCCGGCGCGGACAGCATCCACCACGTACTGCTGGTCGGTGTCGGCGTCCAGGAGCAGGAGTTCGTCGGCGGGATCGCGCTCGTCCAGGCTGGGGAAACGACCGGCCTTGATCGGCTCGGGCTCCACGTCGCCGCCATTGGCCGCCGTAGCCAATGCGGCCACGGTGGGGTTGTTCATGTTGATCCAAGGATCGTCGAGGTTGCCGGAGAGGTCGGCAAGCGTGGTTACCAGCAGGTTGAACTCAACGTCCGCACCATGGATCGGTTGTACCAGCGTGGCGAGGCGGTCGAGGACCGGCTGCGGATCCAGCCGCGCGGTGTTGTACGCCATCCGTGCTACCGCGTTGACGTCGAACACAATGCCATGGACAGTCTTGAGGTGCCGAACCAAGGCGGGGTTCATCCGGGCCTGTTCGGTCAATTGCAGCTCGAAGTCGTCCTCTCCAGGACGGACGGTCAGCGTGATGGCGGTCAGCATGACGGGCGCCGAAACGCGCTGCGGTTTGCCTCCTACGGCGGAAGTCCACACCACGGTTCCAGCAGAAAGGTAGCCCGCCTCGATGCCACGGTCGTTGCCGAGTTCAAAGATCTTGGAACGGATATTGCGCGCGGCACGGGCAGCAACCAGGTATTGCTGGCGGTCCCGGATCAGCGTGGACAAGCGTGTTCGGCGTCCTGCGAGCAACTGTGCCAGGCCGGACGGGTGCGCCGTGCTGAGGTCGATTGCGCCTTCCGGCGTCTTGACAAAGCGAAGCATGGTGTCCGCCCCGGTAACGGGCTTAAGTCCAGACAGCCATTTCCGGAGCTCTTCGGAGTCCTCTTCGTGGCCTTGACCTAATGACACAACTTCTGCCTTCTTTTCTGAACTAGCTTTAGACGCCTTGGACCATACCGGCATACTTTCGAGGGTAGCGGGAATACGCCCGGAGCCCGCTCCGCAACACTGGACATGGCAAAATTCGCCGTCATTTCACAGTCCCGCAAAGCATGGTCCAGGCGGTCAGCACAATGGCCGGCCTCCCGAAGGAGACCGGCCATTCACACTGCTATTCCCACTCGATGGTTCCCGGCGGCTTGCTGGTCACGTCCAGCACCACGCGGTTCACACCGTCCACCTCGTTGGTGATCCGGTTGGAGATCCGGGCCAGGAGGTCATAGGGCAGGCGGGACCAGTCGGCCGTCATGGCGTCCTCGGAGGATACGGGACGCAGCACGATCGGGTGGCCGTAAGTACGGCCATCACCCTGCACGCCGACGCTTCGGACATCCGCCAACAGCACTACCGGCATCTGCCACACGTCGTTGTCCAGGCCGGCGGCGGTCAGTTCCGCACGGGCAATGGCGTCGGCCTTCCGCAGCAGGTCCAGCCGCTCCTTGGTCACTTCCCCCACGATGCGGATGCCCAGGCCGGGGCCAGGGAAGGGCTGGCGGCCGACGATTTCCTGCGGCAGTCCCAGCTGGGCGCCAACAGCGCGAACCTCATCCTTGAAGAGCGCGCGCAGCGGCTCCACGAGTTCGAACTGCAGGTCCTCGGGGAGCCCGCCCACGTTGTGGTGGCTCTTGATGTTCGCTGCACCCTCGCCGCCGCCGGACTCGACGACGTCCGGGTAAAGCGTGCCCTGGACCAGGAACTTGATCTTTTCGCCTTCGGCAGCGGCCTGGGCGATGATGGCCCGCTCCGCCTCCTCGAAGGCGCGGATGAATTCCCGGCCGATGATCTTGCGCTTGGTCTCGGGATCGCTGACCCCTGCCAGAGCGGACTGGAAGCGCTCCTGCTCGTTGGCAACGTAGAGGTTGACGCCGGTGGCGGCCACGAAGTCGCGCTCCACCTGCTCGGCTTCGCCTTCACGAAGAAGTCCGTGGTCCACGAACACACAAGTCAGCTGGTCCCCCACGGCACGCTGAACGAGTGCTGCTGCTACGGCCGAGTCAACGCCACCGGAGAGGCCACAAATAACCTTGGAGTCGCCGATTTGTTGGCGGATGCGCTCCACCTGCTCCTCAAGGATGTTCCCGGTAGTCCAGTTAGGGGTCAGTCCGGCACCCTTGAACAGGAAGTTCTCGAGGACATGCTGGCCAAGGACGGAGTGCTTCACTTCAGGGTGCCACTGCACACCGTAAAGGCGCTTCTCCTCATTGGCGAAGGCGGCCACTGGAGCTCCGGCGGTCGTTGCCAGCACCTCGAAGCCCTCGGGTGCCTCATGGACGGAGTCACCGTGGCTCATCCAGGTGTTCTGGGACACCGGGACGCCGTCAAGGATGGAACGTGCGTCGCCAACAAGGAGGGCCTCAGTTGCGCCGTACTCCCGCAGGCCGGTCTGGGCAACCTTGCCACCCAGGGCGTTGGCCATGGCCTGGAAGCCGTAGCAAATGCCGAAGACGGGCACTCCGGCCTCGAAAAGGTCCGCTCCAACGTTCGGAGCTCCTTCGGCGTAGACACTGGAGGGTCCGCCGGACAGGATGATGGCTGCCGGGTTCTTGGCCAGAAGCTGCTCGGTGGTGAACGTGTGCGGAACAATCTCCGAATACACATTCGCTTCGCGGACGCGGCGGGCAATCAGCTGCGCGTACTGGGCACCGTAGTCAACAACCAGCACCGGCTTCTGGGAAGTCTGGGGTGCGGTGGGAGTAGTCACCAAACAAGACTACTTTGCCGGGCCGCCCCGGTGCACACCGGGGCGGCCTTGAAGTGGGCAAATCCGGGGCGGCCGTAAGGCATCTCACATGCGTCGGGCCACGGAGGAGCCTAGTAGCGCTTGGAGGCCTGCGGATTAGCAGCGAGCTCGGCCTCAACCTGGGCGTGGAACTTCTTCTCCACGATGAAGGACATGAGCGGAACAACGCCACCTGCCGCCAGGAGAATCAGCTTGGAGAACGGCCAGCGCAGGAGCGACCACAAGCGGAAGTTGGAGATCAGGTACACCACATACATCCAGCCGTGGACGATCAGGACCGTGGTGGAAATGTTGAATCCGCCGATCACTCCCTTGGGCTCCGACTCGGCGAACCCGAAGCCGAACGGCTGTCCGGTCACGGCGTCGGTTCCGCCGGCGAAGAGGGACACCCCAAAGCCGTAACGGGCGATCAGTTCAGCGCACAGGAGGAGCAGCATGGCACCGGTGAGGTAGGCCATGACCTTGTAGAACTTCAACGCCGAACGGATCTGGGCTTCCGTTCCGCCGAACCGCCGCTTCTTGGGCTTGGGTCCGGACTGTTCGGGCTGGATGGCCGGTTTGGGCTCAATCATGGTTGCACCTTTTGTTCTGGCTCACTGTTGTTCGGCTCAGTTGCTTGTTGTTCCGGAGCTGGATGGTCGTCCGGCTCGTCCTCGTACTCGTCGTCATCGCCTTCGAGGCCACGGCGATAGTCGTCCGCCACCATCCGCCACCAGATGTACAGGGCGAATCCTGCGAAGACCACCCACTCCACGGAGTAGAACAGGTTGAGCCAATTGACCTGTTGGGCCGGGGGTTGGGCAGGAATGTTCAGTGCCTTGACGGCGTCGTTGGCAGCAACGGGTCCCGCGTCCGTGGTTTGGGAGGTTGCGGCAACGAATCCGGGGTAGCTGGACACTCCCCAGTCGTTGATGAGTTCCGCAACGGCGACAGCGGACGCACGGCCTGGACCGGCGTCGACATTTGGCACCGGCGCTTCAGACGGCAGCAGGCGGCCGGTCACCGTCACAGTGCCCGACGGCGGCTGGTCGGCTTGGGCGGGATCGGCCACCCAACCGCGGGCTACCGGAATCCAGGTCTGAGGCGACGCTGCGACGCCGCTGAGCTTGGGAGCGTTGTCCACTGCGAACGCCGAGACGATCCAGTAGCCCTTTTGGTTGTCGAAGAGCCTGCCTTCGACCAGAACCTGCTTACCGGCGTCGTAGTGTCCCGTAGCGCTGACCATCTGGTCCTGGACCGAGCCGGGGAAGAATTGTCCTGGCTTGAGGACGTCCACCAACGGCTTGACATCCTCCACGCTGGACGGCTCCGGCGGTTCGTGCTGCGTCGAGCGGCTCAGCTGCCACTGGCTGAGCAGCACGAACACCCCGGACAGCAGGAGCGCAAAGACCAGTCCTGCGATCCAACGGGGTTTCAACGCAGTTTTCAACACCCCTTAACCGTACTTCGTCCGGCTGTAGAACAACGAAACGGGCCTGGAGTGGGACCCTGCCCCAATCTCTAGTGGTCGAAGAACACCAGGCTTGAGTTGATGAGCTCGGAGATGACCTCGGGATCGTGCGCACGGCGGAGCGATTCGCGGAAGGACTCCTTGGACAGGGACCGGGCCAGGGTGGCCAGGACTTCCAGATGGTCGGAGAAGGAGCTTGCGGGGGTCGCGATCAACAGGACCACAGTGGCCGGGCCATCGCTGGCGCCGAAGTCGAGGGAATGCCCGAACTTGGTGACGCCCACGGCGATGGAGATCCGGTCGACGTACTCGCTGCGTGCATGCGGGAGCCCGATGCCGCCCGGCAAGCCGGTGGCCAACTGGTGTTCGCGCGAATTGACGGTCTCCAGGAACCCTTCCAGGTTGGAGATCCGGCCGGCGGCGTAGAGCCTTTCCGCAAGTTGGGCCGCGGCATCACTCTTGTCTGCAGCAACAAGTTCAAGAATGACGGTGTCCGGCGTGGTCAGTTCCGCGTCATACCGGTCAAGTGGTTCGGCCAAGTCGTGTTTCCCTCCAGTGTGGCCTTCCGGCCGCAGCTCCCCGGCTTCATGGTTCCCGACGCGCGTCAGCGAAGGGGAACGATGTCATCGACTCCCATGCGCGCGGCATCTGCCGACTCGTCGTCGGGTTGCTCCTGGCTCAGCCGTTCGGCCTCCACCCGCGCCAGATAGTGCTTGATTTCGCTTTCGCGCTGGGTTTCGCTCCAGCCGAGGATTTCTCCCATCAGCTTAGCCACTACGGGCACGGCGGACACACCCCGGTCCCACGCTTCGATGGAAATCCGCGTCCTGCGCGTCAAAACGTCGTGAACATGACGTGCGCCCTCGTGCGTCGTGGCGTAGACCACCTCGGCTGCCAGGTAATCGTCCGCGCCCGGCAGCGGTTCTCCCAGCCCGGGTTGGCGGGCGATCAGTCCCAACACTTCCGACGCCATGGACCCATAACGGTTGAGCAGGTGCTCCACCCTGGCCACGTGGACTCCGGCCTCGTCGGCCGAGCGGGCGCGACGGTTCCACGCCGCTTTGAAGCCCTCAGCACCGAGCAGCGGAATAGTCTCGGTGCAACTGGAGGGAACGCGCTCGTCCATGGCCCGGGTTGCCTCGTCCACTGCATCCTTGGCCATGACCCTGTACGTTGTGTACTTGCCACCAGCCACCACCACGAGCCCGGGGACCGGGTGTGCCACCACGTGTTCGCGGGACAGCTTGGCGGTGGAGTCGTTGTCGCCGGCGAGCAGCGGCCGGAGGCCCGCGTAGACGCCTTCCACATCTTCCCGGGTCAGCGGACGCTTGAGGACGCGGTTGACGTGTTCCAGGACGTAGTCAATGTCCTTGCTGGACGCCGCCGGGTGCGCCTTGTCCAACTTCCAGTCGGTGTCCGTGGTGCCAATGATCCAGTGGCGGCCCCAGGGTATGACGAAGAGCACCGACTTCTCCGTGCGAAGGATCAGTCCCACGGTGGATTGGAACCTGTCCCGCGGGACCACCAGGTGAATACCCTTGGACGCCCGTACTTTCAACTGGCCCCTGTCGGTGACCATCGCCTGTGTCTCGTCAGTCCAGACGCCCGTGGCGTTGACAACCTGCTTCGCACGGACTTCGAAGACGGTGCCGTCTTCCTGGTTCTCCAGCTTGGCTCCCACCACGCGTTCGCCTTCGCGGAGGAAATCCACCACGCGGACCCGGTTGGCAGCGTAAGCGCCGTAGTGCGCAGCGGTCCTGACCACATTAACCACCAGGCGGGCATCGTCCACCTGGGCGTCGTAGTAGCGGATGGAACCCACGAAGGCGTCGTCCTTGAGGCTGGGAGCCGCCCGCAAGGTGCCACGCTTGGACAGGTGCTTGTGCATCGGCACGCCGCGGCTGTGGCCGGAGGTGACGCCGAGGGTGTCGTACAGCATGATGCCGGCGCCAACGTAGGGCCGCTCCCACACCCTGCGGGTCAGCGGGTACAGGAAAGGCACTGGGCGCACCAGGTGCGGAGCAATGGTCTGGATCAGGAGGCCGCGTTCCTGGAGGGCTTCCTGGACCAACGCGAAATCCAGCATCTCCAGGTAGCGCAGGCCGCCGTGAATGAGCTTGGAGGAACGCGACGAGGTTCCGGAGGCCCAGTCGCGGGCTTCCACGATGCCCACCGTCAAGCCGCGCGTCACGGCATCCAGCGCAGCCCCCGCACCCACCACGCCACCACCGACGATCAGGATGTCGAGTTCCTTGCCTGACTCCGCCGTGGCTTTCAGGGCTTCGATGGAAGCGGCGCGGGACTCCGGGCTCAGGGCTCCGGAGGGATTCACCTGTGGGCCGCCTGCGACATTGCTCATCGGACTCCTCCTCAAACGCAATTGCTGGTAGTCCCCCTACCCTACTTGCTGGCCGCCGTCGTGGGCAGTGCCGGCCCGGCAGGACGGCGAGGCGCCCTCGGAAGCAAAGCGAAACCCCCGCCGGGTCCGGATTGCTCCGGACCCGGCGGGGGTTGCTGATACCACGGTGTTAGTTGCCTGCGTAGGGCGAGACCACTACGTCCACGCGCTGGAACTCCTTGAGGTCGGAGTAGCCTGTGGTGGCCATCGACCGGCGCAGGGCACCGATCAGGTTGGACGTTCCATCGGTGTGGTGGCCCGGTCCGAACAGCACTTCCTCAAGCGGACCCACGGTGCCAACGTTGACACGGTCACCACGCGGGGACTCAAGGTGGTGCGCTTCGGGTCCCCAATGCCAGCCGCGGCCGGGGGCTTCCTCGGCGCGGGCGAGAGCACTGCCCAGCATCACGGCGTCTGCGCCCATGGCGATGGCCTTGACGATGTCGCCGGAGCTGCCCATGCCGCCGTCGGCGATGACGTGCACGTAGCGTCCGCCGGACTCATCCATGTAGTCGCGGCGGGCGGCCGCGACGTCGGAAATGGCGGAAGCCATGGGCGAATGGATGCCCAATGCACGGCGGGTGGTGGTGGTGGCACCGCCGCCGAAGCCGACGAGGACGCCGGCCGCGCCGGTCCGCATCAAGTGGAGGGCAGGCGTGTAACCGGCCGCACCGCCAACGATGACGGGAACATCCAGTTCGTAGATGAACTGCTTCAGGTTGAGCGGCTCGTGGTTCTTGGAGACGTGCTCGGCGGAGACGGTGGTACCGCGGATCACAAAGATATCGACGCCGGCAGCCACCACGGTCTTGTAGTGTTCCTGGGTACGCTGCGGGGTCAGGGAGCCGGCCACGGTGACTCCGGCGGCGCGGATCTCGGCCAGGCGGGAGCTGATGAGTTCCGGCTGGACCGGAGCCTGGTAGAGGTCCTGCATCCGGCGGGTGACGGCCGGGCTGCTGGTCTCGTCCGCCAGGCCGGCGATCTCGTCGAGGACCTTCTGCGGGTTTTCGTAACGGGTCCAGAGGCCTTCGAGGTCCAGGACACCGAGGCCACCCAGGCGACCCAGGGCAATCGCGGTTTCAGGAGACATCACGGAGTCCATGGGAGCGCCGATCACCGGCGTATCGAACTTGTAGGCGTCGATCTGCCACGAGACCGAGACATCCTTCGGGTCGCGCGTCCGGCGGTTCGGGACGATCGCGATGTCATCCAGGGAGTAGGCACGACGCCCACGCTTGCCACGGCCAATCTCAATCTCATAAGTCACGGCTCTTACTTTACTGGACCGCTCCCGGAACGCCGGTTCGCCCATCAGAGGGAGCACTTCACAAAGCGCGCCAATGAACTCACCGGAACGGCCCCTCCACATGGGCAGGGCTGCCCATGGCAGAGTCCGGGAAGTATCCGATAGCCTGCGAAAACACAACCACACCATGCAAGGGGGGACCCATGGCGCCTGGATTCTACGGAGCCGACATTGAACAGCTCCGCTCTTTATCCAAACAAATGGGACAGGCCGGCAGCCGGCTCCAGAACCAGGAACTCCAGATCAGCGGACTGATCTCCAGCGTTGCCTGGAAGGGAACCGACGGAGACCGGTTCCGCCGCGAATGGAGCAGCACCCTGCGGCCCCTCCTGCACAAAACGGCGCGATCGTTGGATGACGCATCCAAGACCCTCCGCACCCAGGCCGATGAACAAGACAAGGCAAGCACCCCGGGCGGTGCCCTCGGCTATGGACCAAATGGACCGGCTCGTCCGCCGATCCCCGGCGGAAGCGGAACCCAGCCAACTCCTGTCACCGGTCTCGAGGGACTGTTCGGCGTCACCGGCAGCGAGGGATGGTGGGCCGGCAACGGCCTGGTGACCGCCGGCGGCCTCTTTGCAGACAACATCCTTGCCCAGATGGCCAAAGGCGGATTGGTCACGGAACTGACCAGGTGGCCGTGGCTGAGTGCCCAATACGGTCAGGCCGCCGGTGCCGGATACGTCAAGGGCACCCAACTGCTCAATGGCACGTCGATGCTGGGCCGGCTTTCCGGAGCCCTGGGCATCGTCACCGGTGGGTTGCAGGTCTACCAAGGGATCCAAACGGGACATCCCGGAATGGCCGTAGATGGCGGGATCTCCGCTGCCTTGGCCGTAGGCAGCTTCGTTCCCGTGATCGGCCCTGCCTGCGCCGTCGCCGGCATCGCGTGGGGCGGCCTCGGCCTCCTGGCCACGCACTTGGGTTACGACTCCGCTTCTTCCATGGTGGCTGACGGCGCCAAGCATGTCTGGGAAGGCGCCAAGGACGTGGGGGAATCCATAGCCGACGGCGCGAAGAAGGTCTGGGGATGGCTCACCTGAACCACCCATTTCCTAGACTGGACACAGAATCGCTCAAGAGAGGGCAGAAATGACCACCCAGACCGAAGAAACCCAGGCTCTGCTCATCACCGAGCATGAGCTCATTGCCCTGATTGCGTTGGCCGGCACCGACGGCGCGCTGAGGTGCCAAACCCTGTTCCGCCTCGACCACGCCGCCGGGTCGCCGTTGGAACAGGCCGGTGTCTCCACGCTGCTGGAGCGTGGCTTGATGAAGATCGAAAACGACGCACTCTTGCCGGTGGGGCCGGCCGCGACGGTGACGGCTGTCCTGGCGGATTCCACCTCGTGGCTGGAAACAGCCCTGGTGACGCCTTCGTCGGAGCACGTCTCGTTCATGTTCGGCGCCGAGCAGGGCGCCCTGCTGCTCAACCTGAGCAAGTACGGCGTCCACGAACTCCACCCCATCACGGGCACAGAAGGCATGATCACCACGGCCGTGCAGATGGCGGATTACTATCTGAGCCAGGCGCCGGACGGATTCCCCGCGGCCGCCACAACCCGCCAGCATTTCATTGACGGAACCTCCCGCGCGGTCCACGTCAAAGCGGAAGCAGACGGTGCCTTGTCCATCGCGACAGGGGAAGGCGAGAACCTCAAATCGTCGGCGCTTGAGCGCGGGCAGCTCGACTCCCTGATCCGCGCAGGGCTGGAGCGATAACCCGGGTGAGCTACCAAACCGGCCCGTCTCCCCTCTCTCCTCCTGACCGTCCGCTGGACTACTGGCTTTCTCCGGAACTCGCAGCGGTCACCCCCGCGGGTGCGCGCTCACGACTGCGCGAAATCGCCGGGGCACGGGGCTCCTATATGGGTGCCTGGGCTGCCGGAGTGGGGATCGGCACAGTCCTGGTGCTGATGGGCGTCCTCCTGGCCGTTCGACTCGGCACGTTCGCGCTGCTTCCCTCCCTCGGCCTTCCGGGCGCGGCACTTGCAGTGCTCTGCGGAGTCTTCTACGTCAGGGTGCGGGATCGCTTGCCGCGGACAGACCGGGCGCTTGTCAATCGTGGGCCCGGGAACCTGCGGGGCGCGCTGTCCTTCGTGGCGTTCATCTTGATCGTCTTCATTGGGCTGTTTGCCTTCACGGCCAAACCATCCACGTGGCAGGATCCCGGGGTTCTGCTGACGTTGGCCATGGTGCTGGCGTTCGTCGTCTGCCTTCTGGTGGGCGCCATCATCGTCCCGGCCACCATCATGGGGCGTTCACGCGAATCCCTTCGTCGCAAGGCAGCGACCGATCCCCGTTTCCGGGCGCTCCTGGAACAGGACCTCGTGACCTGGCGCGATCCGTACGGCAACGCCGGATACGGTCCGCTCTAAGCCGCGGGATCCCGCCGGCTGGTCTCATCCACGGTGAGCTGGGACTCGAACATCCGGAAGTAGCGTCCGCGTAGGGCAACCAGTTCCTTGTGTGTCCCCTGCTCGGCAATCCGCCCGTCTTCCAGCATGTACACGACGTCTGCCTTCTCGATGGTTGCCAGCCGGTGGCTGATGGCGATGATGGTGCTGCTTCGGTCGGCGAACAGCCGGGTGAAGATCCGGTGTTCGGCCAAGGCGTCGATGGCCGAGGTGGGCTCGTCCATGACCATGAAGGACGCATCGCGGTAGAAGTTCCGGGCCATGGCCAGGCGCTGCCACTGGCCGCCGGACAATCCGCTGCCCTTCCGGCCACGCGGGTCCTCCATCCAGTTGCTGACGTGGTTCTCCAGACCATTGGGCAATTTGCTGATGAAGTCCATCGCCTCCGCATCCGAGGCAGCGCGCCGGACGCGTTGCTCGTCCCGAGGCTGTTCGACGTCGCCAAGGTAGATGTTTTCGGCCGCAGTGGCGAACTCGTATTTGAGGAACTCCTGGCTCAGGACGGCCAGGTGCCGGTGCCAGCTGGCCACATCAACATGGGCGAGGTCCACGCCGTCGAGCAGTACACGGCCGGAATCCGGCCGGTAGAGCCCGGCCAGGATACGGATCAAGGTGGACTTACCAGCTCCGTTCTCCCCCACGATCGCTATGTGCTGGCCGGCTTTGATGGTCAGCGAGATGCCCTTGATGACTTCGATGTCGCTGCCCGTGTAGCTGAAGCGGATGTCCTGCATCTCCACCGTCTGCGGGGACCGGGTCAACGGCGGCTCGTGTCCGCTGGGGACCGGGAGCGCCATGAACAGCTCGTAGTCCTTGAGGTTCGCCAAATCCTCGTCGATGGAGCTGAGGGAGGAGACCAGGTTGTTGGCCGTGGACAGGGCACGGCTCACGATCTGCTGGACGTACAGGAATTGCCCCACTGGTTGGGCACGGGCGATGATCTGGCCCACCACCCAGACCAACGAGACAACTTCTGCGCCATACTGCAGGGCGTCGGCGACCAGCTGCTTGGGGATGTAGCGCTTCTGGAAATCGAGCCGGCGTCGTTCGTCCGCATCGCGCAGCCGGGAACGGAGATCCATCAGGTAATTCACAATCCCGTAGAGCCGCATCTCCGCGATGTGCTGCGGGCGGAGCAGGTTCTGCTCGATCATCCTGCGCTGGCGACGCGAATCAACCTGGGTATTCCAGTGGGCAATCTGCTCGCGGGAGAGCTTGAACTGCAGGTAGACGCTGGGAACGATCGCCACCAGGACAATCACGGCGATCCACCAGCTGACCAACACCAGGGCTCCGATGGCCAGGATGACCGAGACGAGCTGCGTGAAGATGGCGGCTATGCGGTCCAGCACCCGGGCGTAGGAATCGGAGAAGCGCTTGGCACGGTCGTAGAGGTCTACGGTTTCCTTGTCGTCGTAACGCCAGAACTCCAGCGCGAGGAACCTCTGGTACATCAGGTCCCCCACGATCGCGCCCACGCGGAAGCTCATGAGCTGCTGGATATAGCGGTCTACGCTGCTGAACCCGCCCCAGAACAACCCCAGCGCCGCGGTAATGACGACGTACAAAACTGCCCGCGGACCGGCGTCGGGGTCTCCCGCGTAACCTGCCGCCAGAGCAGTGGTGGTGAGCGCGGCAAAATAGGTCGTGACCAGCGGCAAGGTGGCCGAGATCAGCGAGCCGACCACCTTCATGATGACCGCTGCCGGCGAGGCCTTGAAACTCACTTTCAAGACCTGTCCGACGGCGCGTGCGTACGGGCGCAAGGCCAGCTTGCGGGGCGGCGTCTTGGTCACCCGGACGGATTCCGGGTGCCGTGGCCCCGGGGGTATCGCAGACATGTGCACAGCCTATGCCCACTCCCGTGCGCCGGTGGGGTGGGCCCGAAAACAAAGGTTCCCCGTGGACAATCCACGGGGAACCTTGGGTGTGTCAGCGGGAGTTGTAGTTCGGCGCCTCGACGGTCATCTGGATGTCGTGCGGGTGCGATTCCTTCAGGCCGGCCGGCGTGATGCGGACGAACTTGCCGCGGGCCTTGAGTTCGGGAACTGTGGGTGCGCCCGTGTAGAACATGGTCTGGCGGAGGCCGCCGACGAGCTGGTAGGCAACCGATGCCAGCGGGCCGCGGTAGGCCACGCGGCCTTCGATGCCTTCGGGGATCAGCTTGTCGTCACCGGAGACGTCGGCCTGGAAGTAGCGGTCCTTGGAGTAGGACGTGTTCTTGCCGCGGGACTGCATGGCGCCGAGGGAACCCATACCGCGGTAGCTCTTGAACTGCTTGCCGTTGACGAAGATGAGGTCGCCCGGGGACTCCTCACAACCGGCGAGCAGGGAGCCGAGCATTACGGTGTCGGCACCGGCTACGAGGGCCTTGCCGATATCGCCCGAGTACTGCAGGCCGCCGTCGGCGATCAGCGGCACGCCGGCCGGAATCGCAGCCTTGGCGGACTCGTAGATGGCCGTGATCTGGGGAACGCCCACACCGGCCACCACGCGCGTGGTGCAGATGGAACCGGGGCCCACGCCAACCTTGATGCCGTCGGCGCCTGCGTCAATGAGGGCCTGGGCACCTTCACGGGTGGCCGCCTGGCCGCCGATGATGTCCACGTGCGCGGCAACGGGATCCGACTTCAGGCGGGAGATCATGTCCAGCACGCCCTGCGAGTGGCCGTTGGCCGTGTCCACGAACAACGCGTCCACGCCGGCGTCGATGAGCTTCATGGCGCGCTCCCAGCCGTCGCCGAAGAAGCCGATGGCAGCGCCTACGCGCAGGCGGCCCTCGTCGTCCTTGGTGGCGAGCGGGTACTGCTCCGCCTTGGTGAAGTCCTTGGTGGTGATCAGGCCCTTGAGGCGGCCCTGGTCGTCCACCAACGGGAGCTTCTCGATCTTGTTGGTGGCCAGCTTGTGGGAAGCCTCTTCCCGGCTGATGCCCACGTGCCCGGTGACCAGGGGCATCTTGGTCATGGCGTCGCTGACGCGGCGGGTGGGGAACTCGGACTCGGGAATGAAACGGGTGTCGCGGTTGGTGACGATGCCCAGGAGGCGGCCCTCCGGGTCGACCACCGGGAGGCCGGAAACACGGTAGCGGGAGCACAGTTCGTCGAGCTCCTGCAACGTCGCTTCGGGATTGATGGTCAGCGGGTTGGTGATCATGCCGGACTCGCTGCGCTTCACGCGGTCCACATGCTCGGCCTGGTCGTCGATGGACAGGTTGCGGTGGACTACCCCGAGGCCACCCTGGCGTGCCATGGCAATGGCCATGCGGGACTCGGTCACGGTGTCCATGGCTGCGGAGAGCAGCGGCGTCTGGACGGAGATGCGCCGGGACAGGCGGGAGGAGGTGTCAGCGTCGGACGGAATGACGTCAGTGTGTCCGGGAAGCAGCAGGACGTCGTCGTAGGTCAGGCCAATGAAGCCAAAGGGATCGTGTTCGGGCTGGGTCATGAGTGCGCCTCTTACCTGGGTTTGGGGACTGGAACTGGTAGGGGTTGCAACTGATGACCAGCCCGTCATTACGGGACTGGCCTGTGCAGAAGTGTTGGATAAATACTAGAACCTCTGCGCCGATCGCCATATTCCGCGACGGGTGAGTGTGAGCAACAGCACTGGCGGCAGGCCGCCGTCGTGCTTCACCTGGTGCGCAAGCGGCAGGTGGGGCTAGCTGGCTGACCAGCCAGTCGCCGCCAGCAGCCGCTCCTCGAACATGGGAATCATGCTCTGCACGTAGGTCTTGGTGAGGTGGTTGTCGTCCTTATAGACGTAGACGTTCCCCACCACGGCAGGGCATGTTCCCTGCTCGCAAATGAAGTCGCTCATGTCCATCAGGAAGAGCCGGTCCACCTTGCCCACGTAGTCATCCAGTGGCGAGGACGCGGCCAGCGACTCTTCCAGCGGGGCGTTGCAATCCGGGGAATCCGGGCCCTTTTTCTGGACGCACTCGGGCATGTTGATGCTGAAGCGTGGATTGTCGCGGACTCCAACCACGTCAATCCCGGCATCCGTGAACGGTTTGATCCCGTCGAGGTACCCGGGCACCTCCGTCTCGAACGGTGCTGTCACGTGCGTCAGCGAGGCAACAGTGAACACCGCGTCCGGTTTGTGTTCCATGACGTACTGGGCGCTGGCCTTGTTGAAGTCATTGCATTCGTCGGTCCGCTCCTCCGACTCCGCCCCGAAGCGGCAACTGCCCTTCAGAAGTGTCACGACTTCCCAGCCGTGCGCCTTGGCAATGGGGCCGAGAGCCGCCATGTACTGCTGAGCATGCGAGTCGCCCAGGACCACGATCCGCTTCGTGACTACCTCGGGCTCGTCGTTCTGGAGGCAACCCTCCAACAAGGGATCGGACGGCACGTTGTCCCCGGTGCACAGACCGTCGATGTCCGCCCATTCGTCCTTCATGGCTGCCGGGGCAGGGATGATCTTGGCATCCGGTGTCGGTTGGCCTGCATTTTGCGGCGCCAGCGCGGCAGCGCCGGGAGTCAGCTCCATGGGCTGGTCGGCAATGGCAGCGCTCTCCGAAGAAATGGCACCCTGCCAGACGGTGACCGGCAAGGCGAGCAGCGCACCGCAGGAAGCAATCACGACGGCGGCACGCCAGGACCGCACGTTCGGCCACTCCCAGCGGCGCATCGGACGTTCCACGTAACGGGTGGTGGCAACGGCCAGCACCATGGAAACCGCCATGATGGCCAGGCCCTGGAGGATGTTGGGCGTGGCGGTTTCGGTGACCAGGAGGAAGAACACCAGGACCGGCCAGTGCCACAGGTAAAGGGCGTAGGAGTTGTCGCCTACCAGGACCAGCGGCCTCGAGCTGAGGAAACGATCCGCGCCAAAACGGCTATCGCTCTGACCGGCGACGATCACGGCAGCGGCGGCCAGCGTAGGCCACAAAGCGACGAAGCCCGGGAAGGAGCGGTCAACAGTCAGGATCAGCCCGCAGGACAGCATGGCGGCCAGCCCGGCCCAGCCCAGGAACACCCGCAGCCGGCGCCCCGGCTTGAGGTAGGGCAATGCCAGAGCCAGCAAGGAGCCCAGCGCGAACTCCCACAGCCGGGTGCGTGTATCGAAGTACGCAATCTCCTGGTTGGTGGCCGTTTGGTCGATCGAGAAAAGGAGCGACGCCACGAAGATCAGCCCAAAGGCCATGAACAGCAACTGCCTGTGGGCCACGGCCTTGCTGCGCGGGAACAGTTTGGCCAGGTACGGCTGAAGGAGGGCCACCCCGGCAAAGACCAACGGCCAAAGAATGAACACCTGGCCCTGGACGGACAGGGACCAGAAGTGCTGCAGCGGGCTGGCACCGGAGTGGTCCTGGGCGTAATAGTCCACCGCAGATTCAGCAAGCTGCCAGTTCTGCCGGTACAGCAGGGAGGCCCACGCCTCGGCGAGGACGTCAGGCCAACGGCTTTGCGGAATAAAGGTCCAGGTAGCGGTGAGGACCGCAAGCAAAACCACGACGACGGCGGGCAGCAGCCGCTTGAAGACGTGCAGCCAGTGCCTCAGGAGTTGGAGTGGCTTGTGGCTCTCCAGCTTCCGGGTGAAGGACAAGGTCAACAGGAATGCCGAGATGAGCAGGAATACATCCACGCCGCCGGACACCCGGCCGAGCCAGATGTGGTAGGCGGCCACCATCAGCACCGCCAAGGCACGCAGGCCTTGGACCTCCGGACGGAAGGCGCGTTCCGCCGTCGTTTTTTGTGCCGTATCCATCACGGCTTTAGCCATCGCTGCTTTAGCCATCATCGCGTCCACCCCGTCGCGGCAAACCACCTCTCGTCAAACATGTCCCCCATGCTGGTGACGTACGTCTTGGACAAATGGTTATCGTCCAGATAGACGAACACGTTTCCAATGACGCTGGGGCACGTCACGCCGTCGCACAGGAGGTCGGTCATATCCAGGAACGCGGCGTTGCCAAAGGTCCCCTGCACCGCGGCAAACGGGCTTTCGGCGGCCAGTACGTCCGGCTCGTCCGACTTGCACTCCGAACTGTCCACGCCCTTGGCCAGGGCGCACTCGGTGACGTTGTAGTCGTAGCGTGGGTTGTCGCGGATGGCCACAACCTGGATGCCCAGGTCGTTGAAGTTGGTCACCGTCTGGTCAAAGCCATAGACGAGCTTCTCGTCCGGCGACGACGGGGAAGCCATGGTTCCCACCATGAACACAGCGTCCGGCGTCTTCGAGGCCACGTACTTGAAGGCCGCGGCGTTGAAGTCGTTGCACTGCGCTTCGGCGTCCGGATTCTGCGGCATGAAATGGCAACCGCCCAGCAGGAGTGCAGTGACCTTCCAATGTTCAGCCTCGGCCAGGGGGCCGATCGCCGCCAGCCATTGCTGCGAGTGGGAGTCACCCAGCACCACGATGTTCTTGACGGCGTCGTCGCCAACACCGTTGGTCTGGCAGTTGTCCGCCAGGAGTTTGTCATCCGGCTTGGTATCTCCCTCACAGGAGTCTCCAAGGTGCGCCCAGTCTTCCGGCAACTGTTCCGCCGTCGGAAGCGTCTTCGCGCCGTCGGCCACCAAGTCCACGTAGCCCGGAAGGAGGGCGTGCGCGCCGGGGTTGTCGTTGAAGGCCTGGGTCTCGGCGGCCTTCTGGTTAAGGTATTGCTTGTACTGGAAGCCCAGGAGCGGCGTGCAGGCAATGGCCAGGCAGGCAACGATGGAAACCGCAGCCCGCCACTTCTTAACTTCAGGCCACTTCCACTCACGGAAGGGCTTCTCCACGAACTTGGTGGTCAGGAACGCCAGGACCAGGGCCAAAGCGACGATCGCTGATCCTGACAACCAGCCAGCGTGTTCCTTTCCGCTCCAGGCCAACGCAATGACCAGGATGGGCCAGTGCCACAGGTAGAGGGCGTAGGAGTTGTCACCCAAGCGGACCAGGAACTTGGAGCTGAGGATCCGGTCCACGCCGAAGCGGCTTCCGGTTTGGCCGGCCGCGATCACGCAGACGGCAGCGAGCGTGGGCCACAGCGCAACGAAGCCAGGGAAGGCCGTCTGCACCTGCAGAATGATCCCGCAACTGAGCATGGCCACCACGCCAACCCAACCCATGACCACGCGGACAGGCTTGGAGAAGTTTAGGGCCGGAAGTATGAGGGCAACCAGCGTTCCCAGGGCGAATTCCCACAACCGGGCGAAGGTATCGAAGTAGGCCACAGCCTGGTTGTTGGCTGTGAAAATGATGGAGTACGCCAGCGATGCGATGAAGATGATCGCGAAGACGTAGGCCAGGGAGGCACGGTAGCGGAGGTTGAACTTCCGGCAAAGGATCGCCATGGTGGCGAAGATGACAGGCCACAAAATGAAGACCTGGCCTTGGATGGAGAGCGACCAGAAGTGCTGGACAGGGCTCGCAAGGCTGTGGTCGGTTGCGTAGTAGTTGACTGCGAGGGTCTGGAGCAGCCAGTTCTCGAAGTAGAACAGGGATGCCCATGCCTGGTTCACCACCTCCACCCACCGTGTGGGCGGAAGGAAAACGAACGTTGCGGCGAGGGTGCTGAGCAGGACCACAACCACGGCCGGGAGCAAACGGCGGAACAAGTGGAGCCAGTGCCGGATGAGGTCCACGGACCTCCGCTGTTTATAGCGTCCGGTGAACTGAAGTGTCATCAGGAATGCGGAGATCAGCAGGAACACGTCCACGCCGCCGGACACGCGTCCGATCCAAATGTGGTAGCTGACCACCATGAGGACTGCCAGGGAGCGAAGGCCTTGGATTTCCGGGCGGAACTTGGACTTTGCAACGGGTCCGGCGGCCCGCCTGTCGGGACGGGCGGGCTGTTGGATCGTTGGTGCAGTCACGTTAGGCGATTCCTCAAAGGCTCATTCACAAAGGTTCCATCATATGCGTTTTCGCGCATGCGACCCAGTCACGTGGGCCGGACAGACCCGGTTCCGGAGGTCAATTAGTTCATTCATCGCTATGGATCAGCACAGTTGAACCTGTGTTCTGACTGTGCCCTTCCAAGCCGATTCCGGGCCTCACAGGGGCAAACGATCCTCAGTTGCCTTATTTCCATCGTACTGAAAAATTATGTGACGTATTCCACGGACATTAATGCCTTCAGGCGCTGCGCTTTTCCGCTGGTTGGCGTTGCCTATCCGTGATTCCCCGTTGCGTGGCAGGTCGAACCGATGCCATGACGCCGGCCAGGTACCGCGCGTCCCTGCCAACTCCCGGGAGCGTGGCGGAGGCGGCAGCGAACTGGAATTCCTGGCCCAGGAAGTAGAGCCCGGGTACGGATTCCACCACGCCGCGAGGGTGGTCCAATGAGCCTGCGTCCTGCAGTTTGAGCCATGAGAAGTCCTCCCGGTATCCGGTGCACCACACCACATTTGCCACGTCCAGGGTGGTTCCGTCCTCAAGCACCGGCTTACCTGCATCAATGCCGGCCACCCTCGACACCATCTGGATGCCCGCCGCGCGGAGCTCCTTGCTACGTGTCCGGATCAGGGGTGCTGCCATCGCCTTGAATCCAGGTGCTGCCTTGCGTCCGATCGGGGTGTTCAGGGTCAGGACATACAAACCGAGGAACCTGATCACCGGCAGGAAGAACCGAGCTCCGGCCCGGCCATGGCGGACGGGAAGTTCACCGCTCGGTTTTCCTGCCACGAACGTCTGGTGCGTCCGGCTGGCTTCCAACGCTATTTCGGCCCCGGAATTGCCGAGGCCCACCACCAGGACAGGTCCCTGTTGGAACTGCTGCGGGTTCCGGTAGTCCGTGGAATGCAACTGCACGATCCGACGGTCAAGGCTGTTTGCGAAGTCCGGCCGCTTCAGCAACTGGTGCCCGCCTGTGGCCACCACGACGTTCCGGGCATGCCACCTCTGCTCCCCCGCCACGACGACGAAGCCGTCGGCATCCTGCAGGACCTCATCCACCCGGGCACCAAGGACCAGAGGCAGGTCGAAGCGTCGGGAGTAGTCCTCCAGGAAATCCGCCAGTTGATCCTTGGTGGGGAACGCCAGATGGTCGCCCGGGAACGGCATTCCCGGAAGGCCGTCGTATTTTGCGGGCGTGAACAGCCGAAGCGAGTCCCACCTTGCCCGCCAGGCCGCACCTGCCCTGGGGTTCTCGTCGAGGATGACGAAGTTCCGATGCTGGCTGGCGAGGTAATAGCCCATCGCCAGTCCGGCCTGCCCGCCGCCCACCACGACGGTGTCCACCTCAGTGCGCTGGTTCTCTTGCATGGCAGTTGTCCTCCTGAATAGTGCTGCGAATGCTGATACGGCCAAGGTATGGCGCCAGGTGTTCCCGGCGCGTCGGGAGGATTGCCCAGTCCGCTGGAGAGAATGTGGGTATTTATGCGCAGCGAGAGAGCGATCGCCAGAAAGGGGCGTTCGGTGAGAGAGGATCCGGGGTGGGGGTGGGGGTGTGTCGAGCGGGATTCAGGGGATGAGGTGGTGTTCGAAAGCGTAGGTGGTGGCTGCCGCCCTTGAGGGGACGCCGAGCTTGGCCAGGATGTTGCTGACGTGCCGGGCCACCGTTTTTTCGCTGAGGTAGAGCAGTCTCGCAATGGATTTGTTCGAATGCCCCGCCGCGATCAATGCCAGGACCTCGGACTCCCTGGGCGAGAGCAATGATTTGTTTCCGGATTGTCCACCCCGGAGAGCCTGAACCCCGGCCATCGCCGGTGCTGCGCCGAGGTCGGCAAAATCGGCCAAGGCTGCCTCAAATTCCATGGCCGCCGAATCGGCATCCCCCAGTGCGGCACATGCTCTTCCAGCCATGACCCGCGCCGCTGCTGCGTGGAAAGGCGCCTCCAGGGTGTACCACAGCCGCCAAGCCCGCCGGGCCGCTCCAAGGGCGCGCTCCCCTTCCCCTTCTGCCAGCAGGACGGCGGCCTCGGCCTGGGCGGCGAGGGCGACCTCCAAAGGCCGGCTTCGGGGATTCAGCCAGCCGGCCAATTCGTCGAGGGCGGTTCTCGCCGCTGCCAGGTCACCGGACTGCAGATCAATCTCGACGACGGCGGGAAGCAGCCTTCGCCGGTTGGCCGGGTCAGCGCCGGCCGCGGCGCGGTGAATGCGTGCCTTCGCCTCTGCTGTCTTACCGGCCGCGAGCCGAAGCAAGGCAAGGCCCGGTTCCGGTTCGAAGCCTGTCTCCGACGCATTCTTGAAGGCTTGCTCGGCTTCTTCCCACTGGCCACGGAGCCTGAAGACTTCGCCCTCCTGGTACCAGGCACCAAACGTCGCGTCGGGATCGCCTTTGCGGATCCGTCCCTCGGCGGCACGGGCCACGGCCAAAGCTTCGTCCCAGGCACCATGGAGGATCAGCAACTCGGCGCGGAAAGCCTGGCATTGCGCCCCGAACATCACCATGTCAGGGCGTTCCCCACACCACCGCTCCAGTGCGGCCGTCCATTCCTGTGCCCTTCCTACGTCCTGGGCCAACCGGCAACTACCCAGGACGGCGCAGTAGATGATCCCGGTGGGTATGGGTGAAACTTCGCCGGCAGTCACCGATACCATCACCTCGTCCAGCAGTTGCAGGCCTTCCTCGGGGTAGCCGAGCGCCAGGCGGGACGTCCCCACGCCGAGGCGGCCCATGGCCTGGAGATCCTTTTCGCCAAGCGACTCCCCAATCTCCAGCGCTCTGTTGAAGAACCCGTAACCAGCTTCGGGGTCGCCGCCACGCAGAGTGCCGAGCCCCGTCGGTATGAGCAGGTAGCCCTCGCCGGCAGAAGGATGTCCAAGTCCCTCCACCAGGCGCTTGGCCTTGGCCAGCCACCCGCTTCCCCGCGCGTATTCGCCCATGTCCATCAGGAACATCACCAGCCATGCGGCGCAGCGTGCAGCGCTGTCCGGGTCCCCAACGGTCAGGTGCTCGTCGTGCGCCCGGCTGAGGTACTCCACCCCGTCACCGTTAAGCCCCAGCAACATGGCAACCGAGGCGAGGAGCTCCATGTCCTGGGGCGGCAGCCCACCCTCCGAATCGGCGCGGACGAGGCACTCCAAAGCGTCGCTCCAGCGGCGTTCCGTGAAAGCCGAGCGACCCAGGTCCAGGGCAGTGACAGGTGCTGTCATATTTCACTTCTCCGGTGGAAGCGGCACGGTTGGCGTACCCAACCGGCACTTCCAGCGTCAGGTTACCGCCCGCCGTCGTACGCGGACAATAGCCATCCCGAACCCCTCAGAAGGCACAAAGAAACCCCGGCCACGCAGGCGTGACCGGGGTTTCCAGGAGCAGGCAGCTTAGTGCTGGTGGCCTGCGTGTGCGTCTTCTTCCTCAGCCGGCTTCTCGGCAACCAGGGTCTCGGTGGTGAGAACCAGGGCGGCGATCGAAGCCGCGTTGCGGAGAGCGGAGCGGGTGACCTTGACGGGGTCGATCACGCCGGCGGCGATCAGGTCCTCGTATTCACCGGACTTGGCATTGAAGCCGTGGTTGGCGTCCAGGTCGGAGACCTTGGAAACCACCACGTATCCGTCGAAGCCGGCGTTCTGGGCGATCCAGCGCAACGGCTGCGTCAGGGCGCGGCGAACGATGCCGACAGCGGCAGCTGCGTCACCCTCGAGAGCCTTGACGGCGGGAGCCTCGTGCAGCGCCTTGAGGGCGTGGATGAGGGCGGAACCACCGCCGGAAACGATGCCTTCTTCAAGGGCGGCACGCGTGGAGGAGACAGCGTCCTCAATGCGGTGCTTCTTTTCCTTGAGCTCAACCTCGGTGGCTGCGCCAACCTTGATCACGCCGATGCCGCCGGCCAGCTTGGCCAGGCGTTCCTGCAGCTTCTCGCGGTCCCAGTCGGAATCCGTGCGGGTGAGCTCAGCGCGGAGCTGTGCAACGCGGTCGGCTACGTCCTGCTCGGTACCGGCACCGTCCACGATGGTGGTGTTGTCCTTGGTGACCGTGATACGGCGTGCCGTACCCAGGACCTCAAGGCCAACGGTGTCCAGGCTCAGGCCGAGGTCCGGAGACACGACCTGTGCACCGGTGAGGGTGGCGATGTCCTGGAGCATGGCCTTGCGGCGGTCGCCGAAGCCCGGAGCCTTGACGGCCACAACGTTGAGCGTGCCGCGGATACGGTTGACGATCAGGGTGGAGAGGGCTTCGCCTTCGATGTCTTCGGCGATGATGAAGAGCGGCTTGGAAGCCTGGAGGGCCTTCTCCAGCAGCGGCAGGAAGTCCTGCAGCGAGGAGATCTTTCCCTGGTTGATCAGGATCAGCGCGTCTTCGAGGACGGCTTCCTGGCGCTCTGCGTCGGTGACGAAGTACGGGGAAAGGTAGCCCTTGTCGAACTGCATGCCCTCGGTGAGGACCAGTTCGGTCTGCGTGGTGGAGGACTCTTCAATGGTGATGACACCATCCTTGCCCACCTTGCCGAAAGCCTCGGCCAGCAGTTCGCCAACCTCGTCGCTCTGTGCGGAGATCGCTGCGACGTTGGCAACCTGCGTGCCTTCGACTTCGCGGGCGTTCTCCAGCAGGCGGGCGGCGATGGCTTCCACGGAAACCTCGATGCCGCGCTTGATCTCGCCCGGAGCGGCGCCGGCTGCGACGTTGCGCAGGCCTTCCTTGACCAGGGCCTGGGCGAGCACAGTTGCCGTGGTGGTGCCGTCACCGGCAACATCGTTGGTCTTGGTGGCGACTTCCTTGGCCAGCTGTGCGCCAAGGTTCTCGTAGGGGTCGTCCAGCTCAACTTCGCGGGCGATGGTCACGCCGTCGTTGGTGATGGTGGGCGCGCCCCACTTCTTGTCCAGCACCACGTTGCGGCCGCGGGGGCCGAGGGTCACCTTGACGGTGTTGGCGAGCTTGTCGATACCGGCCTCAAGCGACCGGCGGGCAGCGTCGTTAAACGCAAGCTGCTTTGCCATGGTTGTGTCCTTTCAGAACGGAAAACCCGCACCACTGGCGGCTGGAGGATATTCCAACGATGCCTGCGGTGCGGGGTTCCAGGAAGTTACTTGACGACGATCGCGAGGACGTCGCGGGCGGACAGAACGAGGTACTCGCTGCCACCGGTCTTGACTTCGGTTCCACCGTACTTGGAGTAGATAACGACGTCGCCAACGGCTACGTCCACCGGTACGCGGTTGCCATTGTCATCGAAGCGGCCGGGGCCGATTGCAACAACTTCGCCTTCCTGCGGCTTCTCCTGTGCGGAGTCCGGAATGACCAGGCCGGAAGCCGTGGTCTGCTCTGCTTCGAGCGGGCGAACAACAATACGATCCTCAAGAGGCTTAATCGAGACCGACACTCGGATCTCTCCTTTTCATGAGCTGATTCATGGACTAAGAACAAGGGTGCCGAGGCGTGCAACCGTCGTCGCGGTGCCGGTAGCTGCCTGGCGTGGTTAGCACCCACCAAGGGAGAGTGCTAACCAAGACTCTATGTAAGGCGTTAGCACTCGGTCAAGGTGAGTGCCAGCATTTCGTCATGGGTGAACCCGGCTTACTGGTCCCTCAGGTCATCGAGGTCGAAGTCCTCGTCGTCGCCGTCCGCCGCTGAGGCCCCGCGGTTGAGGTACAGAACGATGCCGGCTGCAACGGCGACGACGCCGGAAACCACCAAGCCGATGATCCCGCCTGCGCGGACTCCGCTGTACAGCTCCCGGATGTCGCGGGCCTCGTCGGTTGCGTCATTGACACTCTTGCCCGTCACCGAATAGGCGGCGGCATTGAAGGAGTCCAACGCAAAAATCACTATGAGAAGGCCGACGCAGATCACGGCGATCACGACGCCGGCAATCAAGGCCGGGCGGGCATAGGTGGAGAGGGACCGGCCGGCGGAATGCTCTGCGGCTCCTGGATGGACGGGCTGGTTCCCGTCCGGGCTGTCGGCGTCGGAGGGCTGCGGAGCTGCGGTGTCTTCCATGAAATCAACCCTATCGGGCTGATCGGTCCGGTCTCAGCCCCGGACGCGAAACGTTAAGCTGGATGCCATGCCCAATGCTCCCCAGGAACACCTCGCGCCCTTGCTCACCACCGAAGGATGGGAACTGCTTGGCTCGCTGGGACCCTACCGGGAAGCCGACGCGCTGGCCCTGAACGCCTCGCTGCGCAAGGCCGGGCACTCCCCCGAGCTTGTAGCCGCCGTCCTGACGCAGTCGCGC
Organism: Paenarthrobacter sp. NPDC090520; assembly: GCF_044769205.1. Lineage (NCBI taxonomy): Bacteria > Bacillati > Actinomycetota > Actinomycetes > Micrococcales > Micrococcaceae > Paenarthrobacter > Paenarthrobacter sp. NPDC090520. The sequence goes on along the minus strand of NZ_JBIVXM010000001.1, from coordinate 19,194 downwards.
CTGCGGACCAAGGCCGAGGCCAAGTTCGGCGAGTTCGCCCATCAGATGCTGTTTACCCAGGCGGGCTTGGAACAGGCCACCCGCCTCAATGTTGCAGCCCGGCACGCCGAGCGCTTCGTGAAGGCAGGGATCTCCCACGTTGCTGATCTGGGGTGCGGGTTGGGTGCCGATTCCCTGGCGCTGGCGTCCATGGACGTCAACGTGACCGCGGTGGAGATGGACGAGACGACGGCCGCCTGCGCAACCATCAACCTGATGCCGTTCCCGCGTGCCACGGTGGTACATTCCGATGCCACGTCTGTGGACCTCTCCGGGGTGGACGGTGTGTGGCTCGATCCGGCCCGACGGACCACCTCAACCTCTGGAACAAAGCGAATTTGGGACCCCGAGGCATTCTCTCCCCCGCTCTCGTTCGTCGAGGGCCTGGCAGCATCCGGCCGTGCGGTGGGGGTCAAAATGGGCCCGGGCATGCCCCACGATTCCGTCCCGGGCGGCTGCGAGGCCCAGTGGGTTTCCGTGGGCGGTGACGTCACCGAAGTGACCCTGTGGTTCAACGCCGTAGCCCGCCCCGGGGTTCGCCGCGCAGCGCTGGTGATCGGCGCCCAGGGCGCTGCCGAAATCACCAGCGGCGAGGATTTCGACGGCGGTCCGGTGGCCGCCGTCGGGCCCGTGGAAGGGTTCCTGTATGAGCCCGACGGCGCGGTGATCCGAGCGGGTCTCGTGGCCGACGTCGCAGAACGGATCGGCGGGCATCTGGTGGACGAACACATCGCCTACATCTGTGCACCCAAACTTCACGACACCCCCTTTGCCCGCGCCTACCGCGTGCTCGAGGTGATGCCCTACAACGTCAAGGCCCTCAAGGCGTGGGTCAAGGCAAACGGCGTCACCGTGCTGGACATCAAGAAACGCGGCACCGCCGTCACGCCTGAAGAACTCCGGAAACAACTGCTGTCTGGGAAGACGTCCGGCAAGGCGAAGATAGCCACGCTGGTGCTCACCAGGATCGGCGAGGAGCGGGTGGCTGTTGTGGTGGAACCGGTTAGCGTTTAGGCCTGCTCTCCCCCGACATCATCAAGACCACCACCGCCATCGCTGCGAAGGCCTTCGAACGCCGTCGAGTCGGCCGGGAGGGTACGGCGAATCCGCGAACCACAACTACGTCGTCTTCTTGGCGGCAGCAGGGTCCAAGGTGCATTCGCTGTGAACGTTTATGAATGACGTACCCTTCGACGGTGTGAACTGCACGAGCAATCCCCTCGAACTGCGGGCATTGATCTGAATACCGGTGGTGTTTCCACCCATGTTGTCGAAGATGTTTCCAACCTTGTAGCCCTTGGACTCCCAGTGGGCCTTCATGGAGTCCACGGCAGCCCGCGGATCCTCGACAGGGCCGCCCTCGATCTGCGTTAGGTAGGCCCTCCCATCCTCACGAGCATGAATCGAGCACGGCCCGGGGAAGAATCCTGCGGTATGACTGCGATCCCAAATGGGCCAGTCTGCACCAGACTGCTGCACCGTGTCATCAATGGCCTCCAAGAAGTCCGTAAAGACTTCCTGGGCGCTCCGCTCTCCGGGTCCCGGCGTCCCGTTCTGACGGATGCCCGTTGGGTTTGCAGCGCACCCTGACAAGCCCAAACACAACACGGCCACCACCGCGAAGACTTTCGAACACCGCCACGCACCCTGGGAGCGCACTGAGAATTCACGAACCAATTACGTCGTCTTCTTGTCGGCAGCCGGATCCAGGGTGCATTCGCTGTGAACGTTTATGAATGACGTACCCTTCGACGGTGTGAAAATCAGGAGCATGCCTCGCGGGGCTACAGCATGAATCTCAATGCCAGTGGTGTTTCCACCCATGTTCTCAAAGACGTGCGTAATCCTGTAACCCTTCAATTTCCAATGGGCCTTCATGGCGTCCACGGCAGCCTGCGGATCCTCAACCGGGCCACCCTCTATCTGTGTCTGATAGGCCCTACCATCGTCCTTGCTATGAATCGAGCACGGCCATCACTGCTAAGACCTTTGAGCACCGCCGGGCAGGCCAGGAGGGTACGGCGAATTCGCGAACCATAACTACGTCGTCTTCTTGGCGGCCGCAGGGTCCAATGTACATTCACCGACAACTTTGATAAACGAAACAGTTTTCGTCGGCGTGAAAATTAGGAGCATGCCCCGCGGAGTCACGGCATGAATCTCAATTCCCGTGGTGTTTGGGCCCCTGTTGTCGAAGACGTGTGTAATCCTGTACCCCTTCGACTCCCAGTGGGCCTTCATGGCTTCCACGGAAGCCTGCGGATCCACGACCGGGCCGCCTTCGATCTGCGTCTGATAGGCCCTGCCATCATCGCGGGCATTCACCGAACACGGTGGCGGAAAGTAGCCGGAAGTGTCGTTGGGATTCCAGTTGGGCCAGGTCGCTCCCGAATGTTGCACCGTGTCGTCCATGGCATCCATGAAGTCCGTGAACACCTCCGCGGCGCTCCGCTGCCCTGGCCCCGGACCCCCGCCTTGGCCACCACCCGCTTGGTTTGCACTGCACCCTGACACCATGAAGCACCCCACCATCACCGATACCAACCACGCTTTGCGGTTGGACTTTGTCGCTGTCATTTGCCTCGTTCCTCCGCAAGTTCCTGAAGAGTCAGGTCACGTTCGATCCACGACCCATTCGAAAAGTACATGCCGCCGTAGCCCGCTTGTGTTTCGCGGCGCAGTGGTAAAAGGTGCTTGATCTGGCCGCCTCGTCCAGTTGAGGTCATGGCGATGTTGCGCGCAGACTCGGTGTCCGGGTCGAGGTAGCCGTGGAGTTCAGTGGCGGCGAACAATGAGTTTCCGCTGCCATTCACTGCCCACCCTTTGGCATCGTGGCCGGTGGTCCGCTTATAGAAGTGGCCGGTGTCCGGATCGTAGCCGCCTTCGGATGAGAAGGTCTTACCCCCAAACCACTCACCAGTTGGATCGAGGCGCCCCTCGCGACCCCGCAGCCCACTCCCCATAATCCCCCAGGGCGCCACCCGGTCTTCGCTCGCCGCGGTCAGATAAACCTCGGCCCCGCCGTCGATGTCTTTAGAAACATGCAGATCCTCTGTAGACCCGACATCCTGCCCTGCAATCCCAGCAGAGCCAAAGAACGTAGCCGTCGCGACCTCATGCGAGATGGTCTTCAAGGCATAAGAGGCCGTAGTGGTCCCATAGGAATGGGCCACAACGTTCAGTTTCATGGCGTTCTCCCCTAATACGGCGCGGGTCTCGCTGAAGCCATCCAACGCCGCGGCCAGCTTCACCCCGCCAGCCTTGGCCAAGTCTGTCGACAACACCTCACCACTCGGCGGAGCCTCGGGAGTGTCATAGCCAACCCAAGAGACAACAGCACGACTCAAGTTCCCGGTCCCCTCGACTGCACGCCCTTGTCCGTCATAGAGGTCCTGTGCCGACTTCGTCCATGATTCCAAGCCGTCAGCCACGGTGGTTTTCATGCCCGGGACATTCCAGGTCACATTGGCTGCTGTGTCCAGGTCCCCGATCGCGATGGCCACCAGTGGCTTGGAATTGTCATCCGGCGTGAAGGACACGATGCTTCGCGGCGGAGCATCCGTCCTGTCGTCGGCAGGAAGGAGTGAATCGTAGATCACCCGCAGCACTGCCTTGTCCCCCTCGCTCGTCCGGGTGTCGGTGAAGATCGCGTCAAGGTTGGCACGGTTGGCCTTCGCCCTGACCGCATATGGGATCCCGTTGAGGTTTCCGATGATCCCCGGTGCGGCCACCAACAACGCCGCCTGTTGCTCGGAGGTCAGCCCAGTCCACCATCCTTGGACGTAGGCAACGGCCGGCTGGGCCTTGAGCCCGTTGCGGAGGTAATCCGTCTCAGCCGAACCGTAGTCCAGCAACTCCCCGGCCGACATGGACTTCAGCAGGGCCAACGTCTCCACAGCACCTTCAGTGCCGCCCCCACCGCTGGCCTCCAACTTTTGCAACCGGAACCTGGTGAAGTCCGCCCGGAACTCCCTCGCCGCTCCGCCGTCGTAATACACCGGAACTGACGGGTCGATCGAATAGATGCGATTGATCTGGCGGGCGCAGTCCTGCTGCGCTTGTTCATGCTGCGAGGCCAGCAACCGCACCCGGCGCTCCAGGTCCGCGGCCCGCAAAGCAAGAGCAGCACCGCCCGACGAAGCCAGCAGGTCACCCGCTTGCTCCATGAACGCCGCCCGCTCCTCATACCGGTCCCGCTCGCGATGAAACTGCCCGATCTCATCCAGCAACAAAGCACGACGCCGGTTCAGGTCTCGGATGTCATCCGCATACGCCATCAACGCCCGATACACCACAGCAAGACCGGCCCGGATCCCCTCACTCTTTTGGGTTACCGGCTTGAACAAGGCCAACAATTCCGGTGCCTCCGGAGCCCGGTACGCATCAGCCATGGCAGACCACTCCGACGCCGCCATTTGCACAATGTTCACGATGCCTTGCGCATTCTCCGTCAACGGATTCGCCGCCATCTCCAACGCGTCAGGGTCCGGCCATCCATCCATCGCGGATGCATCAACCTGGTACACGACAGCCCTACTTCGCCGGATTCCAAGGGGACATGTCACGTGGGAAATCCCTGGAGTTGGGATTCCAGTAGGACATGTCCAGCGGCAAATCTCCGGGGCGCAACACCACGATGCTGCGGGCATTCGCCAGGGCCGTGGCCGCCATGGCCTCGTCGCACGCCACGTAGGCAGCTACCGCCTCGCGGGTACCACCAAAGACGTTGGCCGTTCGCCGCGCCAGCCCATGGACATCCACCGTGAGTACAGAGTCTTCGTAACTCTCCATCGCCGTATAGACGGGCCCACTCCGCAGTGCGCCACGAATGTCATCACACACATGCCTCAACTTGGCCTGAACGGCTGGGAGCTGTTCCATGCGCTGCTTCGAGGCAGCCACCACCGCCAGAGTCCTGCCCGTATCAATGTCGAACGTCACTGCTGCTCCACCAATTTCGTAAGGATTCTGATTAATCCATCGAAATGATTAATCCCTCACGAAGCGTATACCGACGGCAGACTCTCAGACTGGATCGGACTAGGACATCCGAACGTCAGCGACGGGAGAACTCCGAGGCTTGACGAACCTGTTCCGGCGTTGGCCTGACGCCGGTGTAGAGGACAAACTGCTCCTCGGCTTGGATCGCAATGACCTCCGCTCCCGTAATGACCGGCTTGCCCGCCCTGCGGGCCGCAGCGATGAGAGGCGTTTCCGACGGCAAGGCCACCACATCGAACACCGCCATCGCCGCAGCGATGGTGGAATCGTCGAAGGACTGGGCAGTCTCGTCGGCCCCAGCCATGCCCAGCGGCGTGACGTTGATGATGAGATCGGCGGTGGCTCCGTTGACGTCATCCTGCCATCCGAAGCCGTAGAGTCCAGCGAGCGCCCTGCCCGCGGTTTCGTTACGTGCCACGATGGTCACGTTGGTGAAGCCGGCATCCCGCAAAGCAGCGGCCACAGCCTTGGCCATGCCGCCCGCTCCCCGCAGGAGGACCGAGTGCGTTGTGGGCACTTCATGATCCTTCAAGAGCCGGGCAATAGCGATGTAGTCGGTGTTGTAAGCAGTCAGCACGCCATCGTTGTTGACGATGGTGTTGACGGAGTCGATGGCCTTGGCGGACGGGTCCATCACATCCACCAGTGGGATAACGGCCTCCTTGTAGGGCATTGATACCGCCGCACCACGAATGGGAAGGCCCCTGATTCCGGCCACGGCGAGGGTAATGTCCGCGGGCGCGAAGGCCTTGTAGACAAAGTTCAGTCCGAGCAGGTCATAGAGGTAGTTGTGGAACCTGGTTCCGATGTTGCTGGGTCGGGCAGCAAGCGAGATGCAGAGGGCCATGTCTTTGTTCAGGATGGGCATGCACTCATTAAACAACTCCAAGGGGCAAGCCGGGTGAATAAGTCATATTTATTTTGCCAGCTTGCCCACGGGATGGATCAGCCCTGCCGCGCCTTCATGCGAGGGTTCTTTTTGTTGATGACAAACGTTCGCCCGCGCCGGCGGACGATCTGCGCTCCAGGGATCTTCTTCAGCGCGCGGAGCGAGTTCCTGACTTTCATGGTTATTCTCCTTGTGTTGTAGGGATCAAAGGGTTTCACTGAGCTCGAAGGGGTCGTTCCATTCCCCCGGATGCAGCGCCATTTCCGCCTCGGTGACCTGGCAATCGTCCAGCAGGCGGCGGATCTCCCCGGGGTCGACGTCCTCCGAGCGCCCAGTGATGGCCAGGACCGTACCGCGGTCACCATGGCGGGGATGCCAGTCGAGGACGGCGTCGACGTCGGCTCCCGGACCTGCGGTACCGGCCGCGTCCGCCAACCAAGGCCCAGTGCTTTCCAGCCACACGCGGGGACCAATGCCCTGGATGGCAATCCGGACCCCCGCCGCGGACGCAATCCATAGGCGACCCCGCATCCAGTGGGTTCCCGCCGCCAGTTGGGGCAAGGCCTCCCGAAAGCGCCCAGGATGGAGCGGCCTTGCCGCCTTGTGCAGGACAGTACTGAAAAGCCCGGGAGCTTCATCGAGCGGAATGCGCACCGTACCGGGCTTGGTCCGGGCTGTCGCTTCGGCATCGTCATAGCATCCCGGCCTGAACTCATCGGCGGAGCCCACCACAGCGGCATGCGGAGCCAGTTCACCGAGCAATTCAACTCCGGATCCCCAGGCCTCCGAATCCAACCGCGAATCACCCGCGAGCTCGGCCCCCAAGCCCGCAGACAGCATGACGGTGTCCACCTGACCGAATTCGCCAATGAGGAATTCCCCACTGGTGCGGTCATCCTGCGGCATGGACGTGAACCCGGATTCGAACAGGGTATGGCGGTCCCAGACATGGTCTTCAACGTCGGCCGGATCCAGGGCCAGTACCGCATTGTCGATCACCAGCGAATTCCCCGGGCGTTGTCGGAGTTCGGCTACCACCATGCCCGCGGCCACCCCCGGCGGCAGGGCAAGGACCGCGTGGTCGAAGCCGCACGAGGCGAGCCGCTCCGCCGTCGGAATAATGTCCAGCCGCACAGTGCAGCTCAGGCATCCATGCTCGAGGACGGTGGATTCGCGCTCAAAGAGTTGACCATCCCGGTATACGCGGCGGAGGACCACGGAGCCATCCAGCAGGTCATGGAAAACGACGGCGGAGTTGCTGTGGGTCCGGCCGAGCCGGGCTGCCGCCACTTCGCGGCAATGACTGTCCAGGGAACTGACGATGGAGAGGTGCATGCCATCATTCTAGTTAAGAATCATTCTCATTATCAATTCATGGAGGGTAATTCCGGCATCTCCGGACCGGGCCGCTGCACTAGACTTGAGCCGACCGCTGGCGGCCCCGCAGCGGGGAAGCGCGACGAACATAACGAGGGGACTACGTGCAGATTGATTTTGCGCCATCCAGGCAATCGACACTGGGTGTGGAATGGGAGCTGGCGCTCGTCAACGCACGGACAGGGGAACTGGTCTCGGTCGCCAACGATGTCCTGAAAGGCGTCGCCGCCAACCACCCCGACCTCAACGAGGACGACGAGCACCCGCACATCAAGCGCGAACTCCTCCTCAACACCGTCGAACTTGTCACTGGGGTCTGCGAAACGGTCAAAGAGGCCAAGGAAGACCTCAGCCGCTCCCTGGCCGCCGTCCGCGAAGTCACCGACACCATGGGTGTGGAGGTGTTCTGCGCAGGCAGCCACCCTTTCAGCCCTCCGCTGCTCCAGCCGGTTACGGACAAGGAACGCTACGCAAAGCTGATTGAGCGCACCCAGTGGTGGGGGCGCCAAATGGTGATCTACGGCGTGCACGTCCACGTGGGCATCGACCGCAAGGACAAGGTCCTGCCCATCCTGGACGGCCTGGTCAATTACTTCCCGCACTTCCAGGCACTGTCCGCGTCCAGCCCCTACTGGGCAGGCGAGGAAACGGGCTACGCCTCCCAGCGCGCCCTGATGTTCCAACAGCTTCCGACGGCGGGACTTCCGTTCCAGTTCGACGCCTGGGAAGGGTACGAGGCCTATGTCCAGGACATGTTTACCACCGGCGTCATCGACGCGATCTCGGAGATTCGCTGGGACATCCGCCCGGTTGCCGCCCTGGGCACCATCGAGATGCGCATTTGCGATGGCCTGGCCACCCTTGAAGAAGTGGGCGCGATCGCAGCGCTGACGCAGTGCCTGGTCCATGAGTTCTCCGGCATCCTCGACGCCGGAGGAACCATCCCCACCATGCCGCCGTGGCACGTCCAGGAAAACAAGTGGCGCGCGGCGCGGTACGGCATGGAAGCAATCATCATCCTCGACGCCGAGGGCAACGAGAAGCTGGTGACCGACCATCTGACCGAAACCCTCGAGCGCCTGGGCCCCATCGCCGCCGAACTCGGCTGCTCCGAGGAACTCGCGGATGTGGCCCGGATCATCGAACGGGGCGCGAGCTACCAGCGCCAGCGCCGCGTGGCAGCCGAGCACAACGGCGACCTCCAGGCTGTGGTGATGGACCTCGTGCAGCAAATGCGCAAAGGACCGGACGCCTAACGTCCCCTCCCAAGCAACCCGGGGCTACTCGGGGACCGACACCGTGGTTACCGGCATGGACGAATCCGGGGCGAAGGACACTCCACTGGGACCAATGCCAGCCATGATGAGCTGCGCACCAAGAGCCGCAACCATGGCACCGTTGTCCGTGCACAGGTTCAAGGGCGGAACGTGGAGCTTGATGCCGGCCGAGGCGCAGCGCTGACCCGTCAGTTCGCGAAGCCGCGAGTTGGCAGCGACGCCACCGCCCAACAGGAGATCCGTGATGCCGTGTTCCCTGCAGGCCAGCACCGCTTTGGACGTAATGACGTCCACCACGGCTTCCTGGAACGCCGCAGCGATATCAGCCACGGGGACGTCTTCGCCACGGGCTTCGAACTGTTCCACGCAGCGGGCCACAGCGGTCTTCAAGCCACTGAACGACCAGTCGTAGCGGTGCGGGCCTTTCTCTTCGGCGGTTCCCATGTATTTGGGCTGCGTCAGGCCGCGCGGGAAGCGGATGGACTTCGGATTTCCCTGCCGCGCCAGTTTGTCGATGGCTGGACCGCCGGGATAGCCGAGGCCAAGGATGCGGGCCACCTTGTCATAGGCTTCGCCTGCGGCGTCATCAATAGTGGAGCCGAGCAGCTCTACGTCGTCGGTGATGCTGCGGATCCGCAGGATCTCCGTATGGCCTCCTGAAACCAGGAGTGCGCCGAGGTTCTCCGGCAGTTCCCCGGCACCGAGGCCGGCGGCAGCACCGCCGTCGTTCTTTGCATCCAGCAACCCGACTCCGACGTGGGCCACCAAATGGTTGATCGCGTAGAGCGGCTTGCCGGTAGCAACGGCGAGGGCCTTGGCCGCGCAGACACCCACCATCAGCGCTCCGGCCAGGCCTGGTCCCGAGGTGACGGCGATGGCGTCGATGTCATCGAGGGTCACCCCGGCTTCATGGAGGGATTCCTGCAAAGTGGGCACGAAGGCGTCCAGGTGGGCGCGGGAAGCAATCTCCGGGATGACACCGCCGAACCGCACGTGCTCGTCCATGGACGAGGACACCGTGTTGGTCAGGAGCGTGGTTCCGCGCACGATCCCGACGCCGGTCTCGTCGCAGGACGACTCGATGCCCAGCACCAGCGGCTGCGTGGAAAGTGCGGCGCTCACGCGGAGGCTCCTTCGGTTGGGGTGGAGTTGTCCAGCGGCAAGCGCATGATCAGGGCATCCGTGCCGTCGCGGTAGTAGCGGGGACGGATGTGGATCTGCTCGAACCCAAAACGCAGGTACAGCTGTTGGGCACGGGGATTGTCCGCGCGCACCTCCAGCAGGACGTCGGCCGCACGGCGGCGCCGTGCTTCCTCGATCAGTTCGGTGAGGATCGCGGAGCCGATGCCCTTGCCTTCGAATTCAGGAACGACGGCGATCGTCTGGACATCCGCAATGGGCTCGATGCACATCAACCCGGCGTAGGCGATGATCTCCCCCGCCGCCTCGGCCACGACGTACCGACGGGTCTCCGGCTGCGAGAGCTCATCGAAGAACATCTGCAGCGGCCAGGCGTCCACAGGGAACAGGCGGCGTTCGAGGGCGTCGACGGCAGCGACATCCGCCTCGGTCATGTCCCGCAGGGAGACGCCCTCGAGTTCAAGTTGGGGTGAGAGCTTCATCAGAGCGCCCGCTTCCGTGGGCCGGGAACCTGGGCATCGGACTCCCGCAGGTAGAGCGGCGTTGAATCAAGGAGCTCCTGCCCTGCCGTGAGCTTGGCCAAGGCAAATTGTCCCAGCGAAGCGGCGTCCGGTTGCGTTTCCACGAAATCCTCGTTCGCGTTGAGCACCTCTGCGTAGAGCCCGGCACCGGCACCGAAAACGGGGAGGTCCGGGAGGTCGGCGGCGAAGCCCACATGGGGTCCGTCCACGAGCTCCGGAAGCTGGCCCTCGGCGAGGGTGTAGCGGGCCCAGTACACCTCTTTGCGCCGGGCATCCGTTGCCACGAGGAACTCCGGGACAGCGGCAGTGGATTCCGCTACTTCCAACGCGATCGCGTCGAGGCTCATCAGGCCGTAGAGGGGCTTGTTCCAGACGAAGGCCAGGGTCCGGGCTGTGGCGATGCCGGAGCGGAGACCCGTGAACGGACCCGGGCCCACGCCGGTGACGATCGCGTCGATGTCGGCTCCCGTGACCCCGGCGCCAGCCAGGAGCTTCTCGATTCCCGGCGCAAGGACCTCAGCGTGGCTGCGTGTGTCTTCCGTGGCGAAGGAGTCCACCACGCCTTCCATGGCATCCTCGGAAATCAGTGCGGCACTTGCCACGGCCGAGGTGTCGATGGCCAGGATCAGCATCAGTTGCCCCCTTCGGGAAGTGTGGTTTCAAGGAGTGCGGGGGCTTCCAGCCAGCGTGGGCCGAAGCCGCGGAAGACGATGGTGCGTGGCTCGTCGTCGTCCTCGGTGTCAAAGTCGAGGACCTGACCACCGGGCGCGGCCTCACCGCCAACCGAGCGGTGCAGGTCCACGTCCAGCCGGCTCTCGGACAGGTGCTCCACCCGGTCGCGGCCCCACTCCACCACAGTGACCGAGGTGTCCATGGTGTTTTCAAGGTCGATGTCGTCAATCTCCCCCGACGACTCCAGGCGGTAGGCATCCACATGGACCAGGTCCGGGCCGCCGGGACGCGGACCGTCAGGCAGGTTTGGATGGATCCTGACCAGGACGAACGTGGGTGAGATGATGCCGGACCGCACACCGAGGCCTTCTCCGAGTCCCTGGGTGAAGGTCGTCTTCCCGGCCCCCAGTTCACCAGTCAGGACCAGCAGGTCTCCGGCCTCAAGTACCCCACCGAGCGCTGCGGCGAGCGCGTGGGTCTGATCCGACGTCGTGACTTTAACACTGCGTTCCCAATTGGCGGGCGTGCTGTTCACAGGGCGGCTGCCTTCGATGCCGCTGCGACCTCGGCCGCCGAGGGAACCTCGTTGACGTAGGTCCGGGGAACGCGGGGGCTGATGCGGGTGACGATCTCGTAGTTGATGGTCCCCGCTTCGGCAGCCCAGTCGTCGGCCGTGGGTCCGCCGTTCGTCCCGTCGCCGAACATCACCGCTTCGCTGCCCTTGAGTCCGGCAGCTTCCTCTTCCGTGAGGGGTCCAAGGTCAATGACCATCTGGTCCATGGCGATCCGACCCACCACGGGGTAGGTGACCCCGTTCACGCGGACCGGCCCGCCCGTAGCAACACGTGGCACACCATCCGCGTATCCCAGCGGGATCAGCCCAAGCGTGCTTTCGGTGGCGGTGTGGTAGTTCAGTCCGTAGGACACGCCTTGGCCTTCGGGAACTTTCTTGCAGTTGGAAAGAAGTGTCCGGACCGTCATGGCCGGGCGGAGGCCGAGTTCTGCGGAAGTCGCTCCCTGGAATGGCGAGAGACCGTAGACGCCCAGGCCCACGCGGACCAGGTCGAAATGCGAGTCGGGCCGGGACAACGTGGCAGGAGTGTTGGCGATGTGCCGGACTTCGGTGTCCACCCCGGCGTCCTCGGCCATGGCCAGGGCATCGCGGAAGACCGTAAGTTGCTCATCGGTTTCCGGCCGCTGCGGTTCATCGGCAACGGCCAGGTGGGAGAAGATCCCCACCACGCGCAGCAGGCCCTCGTCCTGGTACTCCATGGCCTGGCCCAGGAGCTGGTCCCAGTCGGCGATGGTGCAGCCGTTGCGGCCCAGTCCGGTATCGATTTTGAGGTGCACGCGCGCGGGGCGTTCCTGGTCACGGGCTGCCGCCACTACGGAGTCCAGTTCCCAGCCGGAAATTCCGACGTCGATGCCGGCGGCGACTGCCGCTTGGAAGTTGCTCTCGCGGGTGTGCAGCCAGGCAAGCAAGGGCGCATCGATGCCCGCCGCGCGCAGGGCGAGTGCTTCGGAAATATGGGCAACACCCAACCAGGAGGCCCCGGCTTCAAGGGCGGCACGGGCAACCTGCACCGCTCCGTGTCCATACGCGTCGGCCTTGACGACGGCCATGACGGAGGCGGGCGAAGCGATACCGACGAACTGGCGAACGTTGTGCCGAACAGCTTCGAGGTCGATCACGGCCGAGCGTTCAAGCATTGCCGACTTTGCTATGGAGGGCTTGGACCCGATCCCGATATCTGCTGCTGCTTCGTAAGTCACCCTAGAGATTCTAGTGCTGTGGGTGAACCGGGGTTAACTGCGCTGCGCCCTTGGCATGGCCAACTACCGCGCGTCGGACAGGTGCGCAATGGTCGCCCGGGCCCGCCGCTGCGCCTCGGCCGGGATGTCCCGCACGATCGGCTCAAGGAAAGCGAACCGCCGCAGCCACTGGCTTGACTGGCGCTCCTTCCGCGCGTTGGCCCTCTGCCACCAGTCGGCAATGTCGCCCCAGCCCGGAGCTGCCAGGGAGCCGCCCACCTGCTGTACGGCCAGCGAGGCACAGAGGTTCGCGAACCTGAGGCGGTCCCCCAGCTTCCAACCCGCGAGGCTGCCCACAATGAACGCCGCCCCGAAGCAGTCCCCTGCCCCCGTGGGATCCGAGGCGGAGACGGGCAACGAGGGCACCCATTCCTCCTCGCCGGTCTCGGAATCGACGGCCATGGCCCCCTGCGGCCCGAGCGTCACCACCGCCACGGGAACACGGTCCGCCAACGAATAGAGCGCCGCCCAAGGGTCGGCTTTCCCGGTGAAGGCCATGGCCTCGGGCGCGTTGGGCAAGAACGCGTGGTAATGCTCCAGCTGCTCCAGCCTGCGTTGGGACCATTCGCCGCTCGGATCCCAGCCCACCACGCCGAAAAGCTTGGTACCGGCTGTCTTGGCGGCGAGCATCCACGGTTCCAGTTCCTCGCCGAGGTCCGCTACGGCCGCGAGCGCCTTGGGCGGAAGGCCGATGAGTTCCGAGGCGTTCACCGGTGCCGGGTGCCCGTGGGTCACCATGGACCGGTCCTGGTTGACGCACATGGACACCGTCACCGGCGAGTGCCAGCCGGGCACGCGCCGGGACAAGGAGAGATCCACATGCTCCTGGGTTTCCAGGATCTCCCAGTTGTAGTCGCCGTACCCGTCGTCGCCGAAAGTGGCGGCCAGATTGGTCCGCAGACCCAGGCGGGCCGCAGCGATCGCCTGATTGGCCACGCCGCCAGGGCAACTGCCCATGCCTTCGCTCCACACTTCGGTGCCGGGTTCGGGTGCGTGCGGAAGGCCCGTGAAGATGATGTCCTGGAAAACCGTTCCGGTGAGCAGGAGATCGCACTGGTTTTCGCCATCGGACCGAACGGAGGCAAGGGGATCATAGCGACGCTGGGGCATGGCATCCATGCACGGCAGACTACGCTGCACGTTCGGGGCTGCATAGACTCGGACCATGCGGCTCATGATCGCCGGCGGCGGCGGATTCCGGGTTCCCCTTGTGTACCGAGCCTTGTGTTCGGGTCCTTTTGCCGGGCTCGTGGACGAGCTGATCCTGTACGACGTGGATGCCTCACGTCTGGTGGCGATCGAGTCGGTCCTGGCGGCCATGCCGGTACCGGAAGGTTCCCGTCCCGCCGTCGTGGTTTCCACGGACCTTGGCCAGGCGCTGGCCGGGACGCGCATGGTGTTCGCGGCGATCCGTCCAGGCGGGACGGCAGGCCGGATGGTCGACGAACGCGTGGCTTTGGACCTGGGCGTCCTGGGCCAGGAAACAACCGGAGCGGGCGGCATCTCCTACGCGCTGCGTTCCATCCCCCGGATGCTCGAACTCGCCGAGGCCATGCGGGTGCACTGCCCCGATGCTTGGCTCATCAACTTCACCAATCCCGCCGGGATGGTCACCGAGGCATTGGTGCCCGTTCTGGGCAAGCGGGTGATCGGCATCTGCGATTCGGCCGGCGGCCTGGTGAAGCGGGCCGCGGCGGCTGCGGGGACGCCGCTGCCGGACGGGCGGCTCGACGGCGTGGGCTACTACGGGCTGAACCACCTCGGTTGGCTTTACCGGTTGGCGCCGGCAGGAACGGACCTGCTGCCCGGGTTGCTGTCCAGCCACGACGCGCTCGCCTCGATGGAGGAGGGCCGGCTGTTTGGCCAGCACATGCTGGAACTGCTCGGTTGCCTCCCCAACGAGTACCTGTATTACTACTACGAAACGCACCACGCCACGCAGGCCATCCGCAGGCAGTCCGAGACGCGCGGGGCCTCCATCCATGGGCAGCAGGCAGCGCTCTACCCTGGCTTGGCTGGTTCCGCCGATGCGTATGCCCGATGGGACGCTGCCCGGCTGTCCCGCGAGGAGGGCTATTTGGCTGAGTCGCGCGAAGAGGGCGAACAGCGGGACGAGTCGGACTTGGCCGGTGGCGGCTACGAACGGGTGGCTTTGGCGGTGATGCGGGCGCTCTCCGGTTCGTCGTCCGGGGCCACCGAGTTGATCCTGAATGTGCCCAACTCCACCGTGGCACCCGTCGCCGGGGTGGCCACCGTGGCACCCGTCGCCGGGGTGGCCACCGCGAAGGTGGCCGTGCCCGGGTTGCCGGCGGACGCCGTCGTCGAGGTTCCCTGCCAGGTGACGTCCGACGGCGCGTTGCCGCTTGCGCAGGAGCGTCCCGGCGGGCAGTTCCTCACCTTGATGCGGCACGTCAAGGAGGTGGAACGGCTCACCATCCAGGCCGTCCGGGAAGGCAGCCGCAAGGCTGCGCTCCAGGCCTTCGCGGCCCATCCCCTGGTGGGTTCGGCGGATCTGGGCCGGCAGCTCCTGGAGGGCTATGAGGACAGTTTCCCCGAGCTGGCGCAGTTGTGGGTGGAACACTAGAGCTTCTGATACATGACGTGCAGGCCCACGTAGCCAATCTCAGGGTGGTTGAAGGCCTCGGGAACCGTGGCAAGGATCTTGAAGCCCATGGACTGCCACAGCCACACGGCGCGGACGTTGCTTTCCACCACTGCGTTGAATTGGATGGAACGGAACCCGGCTGCCTTGGCCTCCTTCAGGGAGTAAGCGCACAGTGCCCGCGCAATGCCTTGGCCAGAATGTTGGGCACCCACCATGTAGCCTGCGTTTGCTACGTGGCTGCCGCCGCCGGCCTGGTTGGCATGGAACTCGCCGGTCCCAAGGATTGCACCATCCGCTGAACGCACGGCCACGAAAGTTTGCCCGGGGGCTTCCTTCATCCATTTGGCCTTGGCGGTTTCCTCATCGGTGTCCCTGTCCCACGTGAAGGTTTCGCCCTCGCGGATCACCGGTTCCAGCACGGACCAGATGCCCGGCCAGTCGTTGTCCGTGGCCGGGCGGATGTCATAGCTGTTTTCTTGGCTCACAGCGGACACGGTAGCAGCCTTGTGGGTTCCGGGCAGGAGTAGTGTTTTCTGCAGGGAAAGCCGGTTTTGCGATGAAGGGCAGGAGTCAACCGTGACATTGATCCGTCGGGTCGCGTTCCTGTCCTTGCACACCTCCCCCATGGAGCAGCCGGGGGCCGGGGATGCCGGTGGCATGAACGTCTACGTGCGTGCGTTGGCCATGGCCTTGGCAGAAACCGGGGTGGAGGTGGAGATCTTCACCCGTGCCACCAAAGCCGGGCAGCCCGCCGTCGAACATCCCGGACCGAACGTCTGCGTCCACAATGTCATGGCCGGTCCGCGCCGCAAGCTGCCCAAGGAAGAACTGCCCGCGTTGCTGCACCAGATGGTGGAGGAGATCGACCGGATCAGGCAACAACAACCGCACGGCCGCTATGACGCTGTCCATTCGCATTACTGGGTGTCAGGGGTTGCGGGTTTGGAGTTGTCCCAGCTGTGGGGTGTTCCGCTGGTCCACACCATGCACACCATGGCCAAGGTCAAGAACCTGGTGCTGGAATCCGGCGAACGGCCCGAACCCCGGCGCCGGGAAGAGGGCGAGCAGCGGATTGTCGACGGCGCCACCCGGCTCATCGCCAACACGCCCGCAGAGGCGGAGGAGCTGGTTTCGCACTATGGCGCGGACATGGACCGCATCGATGTGGCACCTCCCGGCGTGGACCTTCGCGTCTTCACGCCCTCGTTCCGGCGCAAGTCCCGCAGGGAACGGGAGGTGCGGCCGGACAGCTTCCATCTGGTTTTCGCCGGCCGGATCCAACGCCTCAAGGGGCCACAGGTGTTCGTCAAGGCTGCCGGATTGTTGAGGCAGCGTCGCCCGGACATCGACCTTGAGCTGACCATCCTTGGTTCGCTTAGCGGCGCCAAGGATTTCGACCTGCAGCACTACATCGAAGAGGCCGGATTGAACAACGTCGTCACACACCGGCCGCCGGTTGTGGCACCGGAGCTGGCCGGCTGGTTCCGTTCAGCGGACGTCGTGGTGATGCCTTCCTTCAGTGAATCCTTCGGGCTGGTGGCCTTGGAAGCACAGGCGTGCGGTACCCCGGTGGTAGCCACCAACGTTGGCGGATTGTCCCGTGCCGTCTCCGATGGCCGGACCGGCATTCTGGTGGACGGGCACGATCCTTCCGACTGGGCCGATGCCCTGGAAGACCTGTACGACGATATCCGGACCCGCGAGGACATGGGCCGGGCGGCGGCAACCCACGCCGAGTCCTTCGGTTGGCAACGCACTGCCGCCATCACTTTGGAGAGCTACCGCGAGGCCGTCTCCGGGTTGCTGGTTCCCGGGCGCTGACATCCGTTGGTGAGGGCGTGCCGGCTGGTAGATTGACGCGCACAGCGTAAGCACCGAGTCGAAGGACAACGATGTCTGAAAACAACGTCCTGTCAGATCTGGAGATCGCCAAGCGCGCCCGGATCAGGCCCATCGAGGAAATCGCCGAACAAGCGGGCATCAACCTGGATGCACTGGAGCTCTACGGACCCTACAAGGCCAAGATCAATCCGGCGCTGCTCAACCTCCCTGCCGCGAAGCCAGCCGGAAAGGTAGTCCTCGTCTCGGCCATGTCCCCTACCCCGGCAGGCGAAGGCAAATCCACCACCACTGTGGGCTTGGCGGACTCGCTCGCGCGGGCCGGGCACAAGGTGATGATCGCATTGCGTGAGCCTTCCCTGGGACCCATCCTGGGCATGAAGGGCGGGGCGACGGGAGGCGGCTACTCCCAAGTGCTGCCCATGGACGACATCAACCTGCATTTCACCGGCGACTTCCATGCGATCACCTCAGCCAACAACGCGCTGATGGCGTTGGTGGACAACCACATCTTCCAGGGCAACGAGCTCGGGATCGATCCCCGCCGCATGACCTTCAAACGCGTGCTGGACATGAACGACCGCGCGCTCCGGGACGTCGTCATTGGCCTCGGCGGGCCGGCGCAGGGCGTGCCCCGGCAGGACGGCTTCGACATCACCGTCGCCTCCGAAATCATGGCGGTCTTCTGCCTAGCCACGGACCTGGACGACCTCCGGACAAGGCTGGGCCGGATCACCTTCGGCTATACCTTCGACCGGAAACCCGTCACGGTCGCGGACCTGGGCGTGGAAGGGGCCCTCACCCTGCTGCTGAAGGACGCCATCAAACCGAATCTGGTGCAGACCATCGCAGGGACTCCCGCCCTGGTTCATGGCGGCCCGTTTGCCAACATCGCCCACGGCTGCAATTCGCTGATCGCCACGAGCACCGCCCGGCAATTGGCGGACATCGTGGTCACGGAGGCAGGCTTCGGCGCGGACCTCGGCGCCGAGAAATACATGGACATCAAGTCCCGGATCGCCGACGTGTCCCCATCCGCCGTCGTGGTGGTGGCTACCATCCGCGCGCTCAAGATGCAGGGCGGCGTACCCAAGGAGGACCTCAAGGTTCCCAACGTCGAAGCCTTGGCCGCAGGCGTCGAGAACCTGAAGCGGCATGTGGGCAATGTGGCCAAATTCGGGATCTCACCCGTGGTGGCCATCAACAAGTTCAGCACCGACACTCCGGAAGAGATCGATTGGCTGCTTGCGTGGTGCGCCGCGGAAGGCGTGCAGGCCGCCGTCGCTGATGTGTGGGGCCGGGGTGGCGGAGGCGACGGCGGGGACGAGCTCGCCGCGAAGGTGGCGGCCGCGCTGGAGTCGCCCTCGAATTTCCACCATCTGTACCCGCTGGAGATGTCGGTGGAGGACAAGATCCGGACCATCGTCCAGGAGATCTACGGGGCCGACGGCGTCGAGTTCTCCGTACCCGCGCTGAAGAGGCTTTCCGACATCGAAAAGAACGGGTGGAGCGGGCTGCCGGTCTGCATGGCCAAGACCCAATACTCGTTTACCGACGATGCCTCGCAGCTGGGCGCGCCCAAGGGCTTCCGCGTCCATGTCCGGGAACTGATTCCCAAGACCGGCGCGGGCTTCATAGTGGCGCTGACCGGAGCCGTCATGACCATGCCGGGACTGCCCAAGGAGCCTGCGGCCATGCGGATGGACGTAGGCCCCGACGGCAACCCCCAAGGCCTCTTCTGACCCTCTCTCACCAAACCGCCCCATTCGGCGAACCTTCTCTCACCAAACCGCCCCATTTGGCGAACCCTCCCTCACCAAACCGCCCCATTTGGCGAACCCTCTCTCACCAAACCGCCCCATTCGGCGAACCCTCTCTCACCAAACCGCCCCATTTGGCGAACCCTCTCTCACCGCGGTGAGAGCGTGGGACTGTCTGAATAACGGTGTGTGGGGTCTGGCCTGATCTGAAGGAGACGGCCGTGTCTGAATCCACGACTGGGATGGCAGGGATGATGATCGA